>NZ_BCVD01000084.1 GCF_001591565.1 Priestia flexa NBRC 15715
GTAGTTCAGTGATTTAATAAAAAACTGCTGTGTATCCTAAAAGAGCTAAAAATAGTACAGAAGCTTGAATGCATAACCCTACTGTACTAAGAATTCCTCCAGTCACAGCAATACTTTTACCTTGTTCTCTAGTCTTTTTCACTTCTCTGATACTTTTGGTGCAAAAAACAATCCCTACTATACCAAAGATTAAACCTATATAAGGAACGATCATTGATAAAACCCCAAAGATAATTGAAATAAGTGATTTACTATTGTTTTGTGTCATTTTCTATCTCCAATAAGTTTATTTTCTTTTTTATAACATAAATAGAGATTCTTGGATACATTTTTCGTTTCCTATAAGCTACATTATGTTAACTACAGATGTATACGATATACATAGTTTATATTTTAATCTTGAGATAAATAAATCCAATTTCTTTCATCAAATTCTTCAATAATAAAATTTGAACCTATATTCTTTAAAATTTTATTGAAAAATTCTATATTAACTTCGTAATCATACAAATCTTCTTGAATATATTCCTTAATAATGAAGTTTGTTAAATTTGTATTGTTAACAAACTTTGAAAAGAACGTTCTTAGATATTTTGAATCTTCTTCATTTAATTTTTCATCGTTGATTAATGAAATCCTAAAAACATTTAAAATTTCATTAATATCTTCTTCATCCATATAACATAATGGATCTAGTTTTTTGTCTTCTTCTGTAAATGGATTTCTAGTATCTTCAATGACTACATAAGATAAAATAGTTCCATTTCTTTCTACTTGGAAAATTTCTAAATCACGCAATTTTAACATTCTATGAAGTGATATCATAAGTTCCTCCTATCCAAATATTAAATTAGGATGTCTTAATAAATTAGATACTGTTATACCTATTATAGCTGCCATCGTTACTACAAGTGAAGGTTTTGCTACTAACTGTGATAAGGGGTACAGTCCCGAAAATGCGGATTTACAAAGTTAAGCAATTCTGAGAAGAAAAAAAGGCTAACTTAACAACGATAAGGGTTTTGAGACAAGTCATATGATACATTCAAAACTCTTATTTTACGTATTATTGATTCCATATCAATAGAGTAGACCCTATTGATACAAGTTTTTTTGTCTTAATGTTGTAAATCCGCATAATCCTGATGCTACCCCTAATAGGTTTAATTTCTTTAAATAAAAGATTATTAAAAATTAAATAAATTGCCATTAAAACTATTTCGTTAATTTACTCCAGTTAGTGCAATTAGAAATTCTATTAATATCGTAGAACAGAATCAGCAGTTTATTAAAAACGAATTCACTCTATGTTAAGATTAAGATCTTTTAGCACAGCTACATTCTATTATTTATAAAATATACGTGATTTATATGATAAAAAGGGACTACCAAAACCAGGGTCCTCCCCAACCAAATCCTGGTCTACCGAAACCAAATCCAGGACCACCAAAACCGGGTCTTCCAATAAACCGCATATCTCCATGGGGTAACTGATTTTCTTGAAAATATAAATTAGGTAACAAGTGCATTTCTGAATTCATGACAAAAACCTCCATTTTTTCTTATCAAAGCAAGAATATGCATTTACCTAGTTTCCGTCTTGGGTGAATGTCCATATTTCGGAAAAAACAGGTAGGAAGTAATGGTAGAGAAAAGACTATTAAAAAAAAAAAAATGACGAAAAGACATTATACGAGATATAGAGAAATATCTTATTTCTGGAGGTGAAATTATGGCGGTTGTTAAAGCTACAACTTCAGACATAGCTCTTTTAGCGAGACTCCTTAGAGCAGAGGGTGAAAGTGAGGGCGAAAAGGGAATGCTTCTTATAGGAAATGTAGGGATTAATCGAATCAGGGCGAATTGCTCTGATTTTAAAGGACTGAGAACTATTCCACAAATGATTTATCAACCCCATGCATTTGAAGCTATTCAAAAAGGCTATTTCTATCAAAGAGCACGAGAAAGTGAAAAACGTTTGGCACGTCGATCTGTCAGAGGAGAACGTAGTTGGCCTGCAAAATTTAGTTTATGGTATTTCAGACCTCCTCAACAGTGCCCCCCAACATGGTACAATCAACCTCTTGTCGCTCGATATAAGCTTCATTGCTTTTATGAACCAAAAGCTGAAACATGCGAAAATATTTATAATACTTATTAGGAATTCTCTATAATTTTATAAGATGATGTATTAATCCATATCATTAAAAGCAAAAAAAACTAACTTCTTTCTGACACAAAGTTAGTTTTTTTGCTTTTTAGTTTGTATATTTTCAAAGGATTTCCTCAACGTTCAAGTCCACTGTGAAGTATATTTGATGTTAAAAAGGCACCAACAGGAGGCAAATCACTGTTGTTAACGGAAGAACCTGTGAGAGTTGTATCTGTCGTAGCAATCCAAGTTCCATTCCTACCTGCTAGTAAAGAAGGTGGCTTCATAATAACCCGCCCATTTAAAACAAGATGTCGAATTTTAATAGTGGAATCATCAAACATAGTTAAGTTACCAGAATATGTGGCATAGGGTGAATCAAAGCCGATTTGTTTGGCACTCTCATTCCAATATCCATTAATGGGAATGAGAGTGCCACGAAAATTAACTGTACCTATTACTCTATTACCTGTAATAGAGTTAATGATGAGTACCCCCCAAACCATAGGTCTACCTGCAATCTCGGCATGGATACCCCATCTTGATGGGAATGGCATACTAACCCTGATCTTCTCTGTAGGTTGCAAAGCTGATTCCTCCCCTTTTCTTGTGCCATAAATTATGAATACTTAGAAACATGTAAATGAAACAATTTGTCTTGTATCTATACCAAAAATAGTCCAGAATCGCCCGTTCCATCTGAAACCAGCAACTCATCTCGGTCCCACAAAAATAGGGAAATACCAAAAACTTGACCCATTTCTAAGCCATATATATGTGTTACGGAATAAACACAACGAAATGGCTCCTGGATCGACTGCAAATGGTGTTGCTGTTTGCTGCTGTGGGATAAATGCTGGTGGTGGGGAAGTTGGAGCTTGCTGTCCACCGAAGGAAGGAAGGCCACCAGGTGACCCAGGGAAACTACTCGGGGGACTAGGTAATGGGAACTGTGGGCCTAAAAATCTTGGTTCAGGATAATAATCTATATAATTAAAATTCATATTTTTTCACCTCGATATATTGTTAATACTTAATACAATATGAGAAATAGGCCCAAAATGTTCGAATACTTATAAATACGGTAAAAAACCTTCTTAATCAGACGAAAATCTCTATGTTAAGTAAAGGTGGATACCATATAAAGCTTAAAAACAGAAAAAACTATCCAGTGTGTGATAGGATAGTTTTTTCTTGAGTTCAATAGAAGATTAAAAGGATGCTATGGTCAATTTATAATATGCAAAACAGCAATAAAGGTGCGGACAAGCGCCGGTTTCATACAAAAACTTTAATATTTTTATGTCTACTACCTAGAAAATCCATTAAGTAAATGAAAGAACTTATTTATCCTTATAAGAGATAAAACAACTTTAAGTTGTTTCTAATTGCCTTAAGGCAATTTTTTATATTTAACGGCTAAGATCTGGACCTTTATTCTTTGCTCTATTTATATTTATACTTCTCATGCTTCCTAATTGATGTCTTTGTTGAGCTTGCTCTTGGCTACGGGTAGCTTGTTGTATAGCATTAAAAACGGTATTTAGAGCATTTATGTTGCTCTCATGTGTTTTTATTTCTTTTTCTAACCATGGGACAACTGTTTTCTCCATTGTGTTCATACGACTTTGTTGTTGTTGTAAATCTTGTTGTCCTTTGTAACCCAGTTCTTTTAGGTTTTTACGTCCATATTTAGCTTCACTTTGCAATTCTTCATAATCTTGACGAGCTTTTTTTGAGACAAGTCGTTTGGCTTTTTCTCCTTGGTTTCTGTCTAACTCATCAAGCTTGTTCTCCACGCTGCTGAGCTTTTCTACTTCCTTACTCATCGTTGAGACATGTTCTTTCTCTATATGAACCATTTTTTGATGTTTTTTGAACTCGTCTAGCTTCTTTTGGTTAGCATTTAGATTTTGTTTGATGTTAGATAGTCTAAACTGATTTTGTTGAGCAGTATCATGATACTGCTCCAGTCTTAATGCATTGCTGTAGGTGAGATACTTTCCAGCTGTTTTGAGATCCGGGTAATGAGAGCTTATCTCACGGATTTTGGCTTGCTTAATGGCTTCTTCAGCTTGTAATAGTACCCTAGTTTCGACTTGAATTTGTTTTTTCTCATACGTAATCTGATTGAGTCGGTTTTCTTTCTTTTGAGAGAATTCTTGATAACGCTCATAGAACTCTTCTTTAGTTGAAAAACGAAGCGTTTCTTTATGTTTTTGAATGCTGCTTTCATAGCTTTCTTTGTTACTTTCTAAATCAGAAATTTTATCAAGATGACGTCGTTTCATCATGTTATTTTCTTTGAGTTTAAACGGATTAAGGGACTTCTTAAGTTCCTCTACCTTTTCTTCGTTCTGTTGGATTTCACGCTCTAAATCCCTCACAAGATCATAATAATTGCTGACATTTAGGAATTGCTGTTGTTGTGCATGAAGGTGTCGTTCAATAGGATCATGACGGTCACTCATTTTGCGTAACTCTTCGTGGCGTGCTGTAATATCTTCAAAGGTAATAACCTTTTGACCTACTAGAGATGCAGCTTTTTGAATATAGGTTTTCTCTATATCCGTAGAGAAGCTGAATTGCTTCTCTTTTTCCTTCATTTTCTTTAAGTGGTCTTCTTTTTGACGACGATAAGCTTGTAAAAAAGGTTTTGGCTGGCTGTTTTTATTTATATCTATTTATACTTTATATACAAGCGTCGAGAGCTTTTTATTGAAGTAGAATTGACAATGGATGTAGATGAAGAAGTGCAACCCATGTTTGCCCTACATCCTTAGCAAACCTTCTTGTGTGTCTCTCTTATTTATCATTCTCTCTTTCTTTTTAGAGAATAAAGACAATGCAAACTATACGTATGTAATTTTCATTTAATGGCTAATTCGAGAGTTATTACTTATAAAAACCAGTTTGTTTTGGATTTTACGATTCCCATAGTGTTGGCAGCTTTTGAGAGAAGTCTTTTTATCCGTAATCAGTTTGACCTTAAGTTTTGTATTTAATTTAGCTTGTTGATTCACCTTGCTCGCACTCATTAATAAATAAGTACGTAATATATGAACGTAGGTCAAATTGATCTTCACTAACAAACGTAGAAAAAATGTTTTTGTTTTCGCTCATTGAATTTCCCTCCGATATAAAAGTTTCTATTTCTACTATTCCCCAACTAGTAATCTCTTATACATATAATTTCATATAAATAGTTTTTCATTATGGATTGAAGTAGAAAGTTCCTCTTGTGGAATCTGTTTAAAATTTCCAATAACCCTTTACTAGCCGTATAGTGTGCAGGTATGTTTTACTATGGAAGAATGCAATATATATACTTATTTTATGCAAAAATAAGTATATCAAAATAAATTATAAAATAAGTTTTTTTGTTGCACTGCCTTTTTAAAAAACACATCATCTAATACCGCCATATGAAAATCATACTATTTATTTACCTTTTACAAGGGATATCCCATATCAATAGTGGTATAAAAGAATGGATTATCTAAAAGAATTTCTTTTTATTTTGTAAATCAATTATTTTTAAGTTAATTAATGGTAATACTAATTTGTTGATCAAAAAACTAAATATTCCTCAAATTATATGAAATTTCATGATACAATACGTATTAAAATACAAAGATATGTGTACAAACTGGCTAATCGCTAGCAAAAATAATGAGAAATCAGAAGAAGAAATGATAAAGTTAATATCTATCATAAGTGTCTCCTATACCTATGTAACTATTAAAAGTGAAAAGGAGTGATTTTTGTGGATTTCGAAAACCAAAAAAAATTGCTGTTAGATTTACTGATCACAACATGGGAACTTAATGGATCTCAAGTAGCTTTATTTGCCAAAGAGCTGTCGGAACAATTCAATATCACAATAGACCCTTTTAAAGGAACTATAAAAGCAAATGAAGATGGACAAGATGTAACGCTAAGATTCCTATTAAACAACCAAAACATCAACGTTACTTCTATAAATTATGATGATAAGCAGTTTTTCATAAGAAACAATATTGAGTATAGGTTAAGAAGAATCAGTTTAAGAACAATATGTGAAGTCCAGTATAATGGAGAAGTATACATTCCGAGTTGGAAGGAATCAGTTATGCTTAGGTGACCAATGATTCGTCCCGTGTTAAAAAGAACGGCCTGCTTGTTACTTAATTTGAGATTTATGAGAATAACAACCCCTACCATCAATTTTAAAAAGAACTTCAAATAAAAAAACATAGGAAGATCTTGATCTTCCTATGTTTTCATTCATTTTATTCATCTATTTATTTTTGCTTCTTTTTCAAATACTCCGCACGAAGTTTTTCAAGTTGCTGCTTTTTATCAACTTTAGTATTTTTTTGTTTTTCATGATACTTTGTCATGGCCATCTGGCCTTTGGTATCCAATAGATATTTGCTCACTTTGTTCACCTACATTTCTTGTCCTTTAAAAATTACTTCACCAAATATACTATACCTTATTTTACTGAAGTAAACCTTATTATTTATTAATTAGTTTATTGCTAACTTTGCATATATCAGTAAAAACATTAAAAATGCAGTAAAATATTTCATTGCTAATTGGTATTTATTTCGTTGGGATAATCAAAACAAAATGCCCAAATCCTTTATACAAAAGGATTTGAGCATTATTTAAATATGACCTGTGAGGGATTTGAACCCCCGACCCCTTCCCTGTCAAGGAAGTGCTCTCCCGCTGAGCTAACAAGTCGTAATATGATGTATGTATTGATATTATTATAGGGATGAATCTGATGAGTTGTCAATACTTTCTTTATCGGATATAGAACGCTTTCAGCTAAAGGAGGATGTTCCTTTGAATAGTAACTATTATTTTACTCGCTTTTTGGCCAAGCGTCCCGCTGAGCCAACGCTTGAGAACCTGGCTTTTTTACAGGAAAAGCATATGCTTCATATTCCGTTTGAGAACCTGGACGTGATCAGCAAGACGCCGATTATTACGGACCTTGAGCGCATTTTTGAAAAAGTGGTGATCAATCTTCGCGGGGGTTTTTGCTATGAGTTAAACGGGCTGTTTGGCTGGCTGCTTCGCGAAATCGGCTATGATGCTCATTACGTAGGCGCAACGGTGAAAAAGCCCGACGGCTCGTGGACGATTGAAGGCAGTCACGCGACGAACCTTGTTCATCTAGACGATGAACCGTATCTTGTGGACGTTGGATTTGGCGATTCGGTTCGTAAACCCGTCCCCCTTTCAGGAGAAGTCGTTAGCGACGTTAGCGGTGAGTACCGCGCGCTTCAAATAGACGAAGAGCACTATGACCTTCAGCGCTTTGAAGACGAGCAGTGGAAAACGCTGCACCGCGTGTCAACGGTACCAAAAGAATTTCACGAGTTTGCGCCGATGTGTGAGTTTAACCAAACGTCACCGGAGTCACCGTTTACACATAAGCGCTTAGTCACAATTGCCACAAAGGAAGGACGCAAAACGCTTTCTGATTTGACGCTAATTATCACAGAAAACAGTCAAAAAACGAAAGAAACGATTGCAGAAGAAGATCTCCCTATGCTTCTTCAACAGCACTTCTATTTATTTTTAATGGACAGCTTTTCATAAGAAAAAAGCAGCCGGATGCAAAAGGGTTATACCCCTTTTGACATCCCGCTGCTTTTTTTATTGCTGAATTTCAACAAATTCAAACGAAGCTTCGTATCCTTCTCCCTGCGGACTGCAGGCATAGATGCCGATTTGCATGGTCTCTTCTTCTGCGAATAAATGCGCGATTCGCAGCTGTTTCCACTTCTCACCGTCAACAGAATAATAAAGTGAGTAGTCTTGCCCTACTTTCTTCATTCGAAAGTAAAGAGCCGACTAATCCTCTTCAAAATCTTGCGTAGACCAGTCTGAGTAACCGTTATTGGTGACAACTGCTCCTAGCTTGTTTGATTCATTCGGAATGTATTCAACGGACGATTTAATCCACGTATCCTTTGAGACGCGCACCATTAACCCTGCTTGGTCGTAGCGATTTAGAGGCTTGGTGTGTACTTTCGTTGTAAGCTGAAAGTCTCCAGATACTTCTTTATAAAGAAAGTGACCGTTATCTACTTGAAAACCGTTGTGCGTTCGCTGCCAGAAATCCGTATTGACATTAGGTTTCATGACGAGGTGCTGCTCGTTTAATTCGAAATGAGTCGGTTTTGAAAACCACTTAAACTCCTTTAAAAGCTCTTTTCCATGAAACGTCTGTGGCATGTTTTTCCCGCTTTACCTTTTACCTCTCTAATGTAGCACAAAAGCCCTCTTCCTACGTAGAAAGAGAGCTCCAAGATCAGACAATTAGGTTCACGATAAGCACAGTACCGAACGCAATAAATGAAAGCAATGTTTCAAGTACCGTCCACGTTTGAAACGTTTCTTTTACCGTTAAGCCTAGGTATTCTTTTACCATCCAGAAACCTGCATCGTTAACGTGAGAGAACATCAGTGAACCTGCGCCTGTTGCGATAACAAGAAGCTCTAGGTTTACGCCTGACATATGCTCGATAACCGGTGATACGATTCCTGCGGCTGTTGTGAGGGCTACTGTTGCTGAGCCGGTTGCGATACGAATGAGACCTGCGATCATAAATGCTAGAACAAGTGGTGATAGTGAAAGATTCTCAGACATTTGAGCGATTGTTGTTCCTACACCGCTTTCAATTAAGACTTCTTTAAATCCTCCACCTGCACCGATGATTAAAATAATCGAACCAACTGGCAGCAAGCACTCTTCTGATAGCTTTTTGATTGTTTCTTTTGTCATGCCTTGCTTCATACCTAAGAAGTAGAAAGCGACAAAACACGCAATTAATAGTGCGATTAGCGGGCTACCGATAAAGACTAGAAGCTTTTCAAGACCACTTCCTAACGGTAAGTACGGCGCAACCGCTGATAAAATCATTAGTAAGACTGGTAACAAAATAACAAAGAATGAGATTCCTGTTCCAGGTAATTCTTTTGAAAGAGTTGTTACGCGAATAAGTTCTGGCTCACCTTGTGGAACAACGCGCTTATGAATCCACTTTGCGTATACGGGTCCTGCAATAATAGCTGCTGGAATGGCAACGATTAATGAGTATAAAAGAACGCGTCCAAGGTTTGCATCGTAAATGCTAATGGCAGCTAGTGCGCCTGGATGCGGTGGTACCAATCCGTGTACAATTGATAAACCTGCGATAACTGGTAAAGCAATTAATAAAATATTTTGTTTCGTTGTTTTATGAATTGAGATAACGAGCGGTAGTAAAATTAAAATACCAACTTCAAAGAAAACGGGAATTCCGATAATGAATCCTGCGATAAGCATCGCCCACGGTAAACGCTTTGTACCAAATGAACGAACAAAGAAGTCTGCCACTTGCATACCTGCTCCAGAGTCAGCCATTAGCTTACCAAGGATCGTTCCAAGCGCTAAAATTCCAACTAAGTGTCCAAGTACGCTGCCCACTCCTGTTTCGTAAGCTTTTACAATTTGATCTAATTCTAACCCTGACGTAACCGCTAAGAAGATGCTGGCTACTGTTAAGCTAATAAACGCATGCCATTTAAATACTGACACCCCTATGATAACGATTACAATTGATACTAAAGTCATCAGTAGTAAATAAGTATCCATGTTCATTCCGCCTCTCTTGTTTGATATGTAATCGGTTTCTTTTTTCATTTAAATAAATCGAAGCCTTGTAAGCTTCCAAACTATTAAACTTGTTATCGCTTTCAATTATCTTTCAATAGAAAACGATTTCATCAACTACTTAAATTATATGAAAAAATTTTTCTTAATTCAACCTTATTTTAGAAAAAAATAATATTTTAATGCAAAAAAAGTACCAAAAGGTACTTTTTTTGCGCTTTTATTATTCTACGTGCTTCTTTTGAAAGTTTGCGATATTGGCATATTCTTCACCTAATAAACGCGATAAGCGAATATAGATAGGTGTTAGCTCTTCATAAATGGAAACATGAGCTTCAATTGGCTTATGGTGATGCGTTGCACCGACCATATCGGAAACAACTTCAAGAGAATCGACTTCTCCTAAACCGTACATACCTAAAATGATTGCTCCTAGACAAGAGCTTTCAAAGCTTTCAGGAACCGATACGTCTTGGTTAAAAATATCAGCCATCATTTGACGCCATAGTGGTGAACGAGCAAAGCCACCTGTTGCTTGAATTTGCTTCGGCTCACCGATTAGCTCTTCAAGTGCTAATAAAACCGTATAAAGGTTAAAGATAACACCTTCTAAGACCGCACGAATCATATGTTCTTTTTTATGGTGTAATCCAAGGCCAATGAATGAACCTCTGGCATTCGCGTCCCAAAGCGGCGCTCTTTCTCCAGATAAATAAGGATGGAACAGCAGGCCATCCGCTCCTGGCTTCACCGTATTTGCAATATCTGTTAGCATTTCATACGGATCTTTCCCCAAGCGCTTAGCTGTCTCTACTTCGGCTGCACCCAGCTGCTCTTTTGCCCATCTGAAGATCATTCCACCATTATTCACAGGACCGCCAATTACCCAGTGGTTTTCCGTTAACGCATAGCAGAAAATACGACCTTTTGGATCCACAACCGGACGATCGGTTACGGCACGAATGGCGCCGCTTGTTCCGATTGTTACCGCTACAACTCCAGGTTTAATCGCATTTACACCAAGGTTTGAAAGCACTCCGTCACTTGCTCCAACAATAAATGAAGTGGTAGGTAAAAGGTTCATTTCGGTTGCAAGATCTGGATTTAACCCTTTCATACAATGTGTCGTTGATACCGGCGTTGATAATTTGTCAGCTGATACGCCGCTTACCTTTAACGCTTCCTTATCCCAGCTTAAGTTTTTTAAGTTAAACATACCTGTAGCTGATGCAATTGAATAATCCACTACGTATTCGCCAAACAGCTTATAAAACACATATTCTTTAATTGAAATGAATTTATGAGCTTGTTCCACAATATCCGTATGCTCATGAGATAGCCACGTCAGCTTTGCTAATGGTGACATCGGGTGAATTGGTGTTCCGGTACGCAGGTAAATTTCATGTCCGTTCCACTCATTCTTAATCTTCTCTGCCCATTTCGCACTTCTGTTGTCTGCCCACGTAATACACTTTGTGATCGGCTTACCGTTTTCATCTACTGCGATGACGCTGTGCATCGCAGAGCTAAACGATACGCAAAGAATATCTTCCGGATTCACATTGCTTTCGTTCATGACGCCTTTAATTGTTGTAATGACGGCTTGAAAAATTTCCTCCGGGTCTTGCTCTGCTACATCGGGTACGGGTGCATATAAAGGATACTCAACTCCTTTTCGTGAAAGAGCCGTTCCATCTATTGAGAATAGAACGGACTTTGTACTTGTCGTACCGATATCAACTCCGATTGCATATTTGGTGCTCATGCTGCTTTCCCCCTTGTTTGATTATTTCTTAACTGTGCTATGTCCTCCGAACTCGTTGCGAAGAGCCGCTACTACTTTCCCCGTAAACGTATCTTCCTCTAATGAACGATAGCGCATCATTAAGGATAGTGCAATAACAGGTGTTGGTGCTTGTAAATCAAGCGCTTCTTCAACCGTCCATTTCCCTTCACCAGAAGACTGCATAACCCCTCTAATTTCATCTAGTTTTGGATCTTTCGAGAACGCATTCTCCGTTAGTTCCATTAACCATGAACGAATAACTGATCCGTTGTTCCAAACGCGCGCTACTTTTTCGTAATCGTAGTCGAATTGGCTTTTCTCAAGTACTTCAAAGCCTTCAGCAATTGCTTGCATCATGCCGTATTCGATACCGTTATGAACCATTTTTAAGTAGTGGCCGCTTCCGCATTCACCAGCGTACAGGTAGCCGTTTTCTACACAGATATCTTGGAATAATGGCTCGATTGTGCTGAATACTTCTTTGTCTCCACCAATCATTGTACATGCTCCGTTTCGAGCACCTTCCATACCACCGCTTGTACCTACGTCAAAGAAGAAGATTCCTTTTTCTTTTAAGTCGTTTCCGCGACGTACAGATTCTTTATAGTTAGAGTTACCGCCGTCAATTACGATATCTCCTTCATTTAATAAACCTTTAAGTTGCACTAGCGTTTGTTCTGTTGCATCTCCTGCTGGAACCATTACCCAAACAATTTTTGGAGATGGTAGCTTTTCAATCACTTGCTCTAATGAATCAAACGCTTCTACGCCTTCACCATTCATTTTTGTTACTGCTTCTTTATTTAAGTCGAATGCTACGACATTGTGATTGTGGTCACGCAAATTTAATGCTAAATTGTAACCCATTTTTCCTAAACCTACTAAACCTAATTTCATGATGTATGTCCTCCAGAAAAAAATTTTCTTGTCTATTCACTATTATACGAAATTTTTTTCATAACCGCAAACGATTACAAGAAAATTTTTTTCGTTAATTATTCTATGCTATACTATCTTTACAAATATTCTGAAAGGAAATTAGTTTATGACGCAAAACTGCTTAGGAAACATTCGGTCTCATTATGCTCGCTTTAGCGATAAGGAAAAGAAAATCGCGAATTATATTTTAGAACACCCAGAAGATATTATTCATAGCACCATTAATGAAGTTGCTGATAACCTAAACGTTGCGGATGCGACGGTTTTCCGCTTTTGTAAACGAATCGGCTTTAAAGGCTATCAAGCTATGAAAATTTCTTTAGCAGCTGAAATTATGACGCCTATTCAGCAAATCCATGAAGAGATTACTGAGGATGATAATGAACGCGTCATTGCTGAAAAAATTTTCCGTTCAAATATTCGAACGCTCGAAAACACGCTTCAAATTTTAGATAAAGACGCGATTGAAAAAGCAACTCGCCTCCTGCAGCAAGCAAAGAAAGTCTACTTTTACGGTACGGGTGGATCGGCTATTATCGCGATGGATGCTTACCATAAATTTGTTCGAACGGGTACAGAAGTGTTTGCGTTTATCGACTCTCACTTTCAGCTCATGTCGGCATCTCAATTAACGAAACATGATGTGGCGGTCATTATCTCTCATTCAGGTACAAATAAAGATACGTTAAACATTTTAAATACGGCTAAGCAGCACGGTGCGAAAACCATTGGCATCACGGGCTTTCCAAAGTCACCACTTAGTCAAAATGTAGACGTTTCCCTGTATACAAGCTCTGAAGAAACGGAATATCGTTCCGAAGCCCTCGCTTCTCGCATCGGCCAATTAAGCTTAATTGACGCTCTTTACGTCAACATTATGATTGCCAACAAAGAAAAAGCAAAGCACTCTTTAGAAAAAGTACGAGACGCTATCTCAGAAACGCGTATTTAAAAGCCTGTGATATAATAACGCAGGCTTTTTAACATTCCTTCTTTTTTTTCATATGCTATAAGTATTCACGCTCAGTGGGCTTTTGACTAGTGGTATGCAAACTGATAAAAAAGCAGGTGAAACGAAAAATGGAAATCGTCTACCGAACAGCAAGAATAGATGATTATCAAGGCGTTAATGCGGTTTTAAAAGAATCTTTGGAGCTTCACGCCCACGCTTTACCCTCTTTATTTAGCACAGACCATATCGTTATTTCGTATGAACAGTATCAGGCCATCCTCTACTACAACTCCACCGACATTCTAATTGCTGAATACAACGGGCGTATCATCGGCGCTTCCGTTGTTGAGCTAAAATACTCCCCTCCTGTTAACGATCAATCTTTCATGTATACTGCCTACATTCAATATTTTGGTGTTAAAAAAGAGTGGAATAACTATGGAATTGGAAAAAAGCTATTTCATCGAACAAAAGAATGGGGGCGTAAAAAAGGGGCAAGTGAGCTTCAACTGACCGTGTGGGCTTTTAATCAAAAAGCCCAATCCTTTTACGAGAAGCTTGGTCTTAGCTCTCTTAGTCACCTTCTTTCTACAAAACTCTAACAAAAAAAGCGAGATGCATGTTCTCGCTTTTTTTATGAAATGATTATCGTTTCTCTAGAGATTCTTGGTAGCTTTCTAGCTCGTCTCGCTGCCGATGAGCCAAGCGGCTTGCTGCGCTTGAAGCAACGCTCGCAATTAAATCATCTAAGAACGTATGAACTTTATGCTCATTCTCTTTTTTACAATCTAGCTTTTTAATGACGCCTACTTTTACCTTGTCCAGATAACCAAATGTCGTCACAGCAATGCTTCCATATGTAAGGACTGCCCCTAAAGCAATGGTTTCATCAACGCCAAATAGCCCTTCATCTTGCTCTACAATGCTTTGAAGAGGTTCTGAGAGCTTGCCTCGTTCCGCTAATTTATCTAGTTCAATGCCGACTAAAAGCGCATGCTGAATTTCACGTTTTTGCAAAACACGCTCAACGCTTTCTGCACACTGTTGAATGGTTAGGTCTGGGTGATAAGGCAGCTGAAGGTCATACACAATCTCTGCAATATCAAATACTGAAACGCCTCTTTCTTCCAATAAACCCAGCGTCGCTGCCGTTACTTCTTTACTTGTTGGGATTTTTTTTGATGTCATCTTCTCCCTCTCCTTTGTCTAATGATGTACATGCCACTTATCTTCAATAGTTCTACACATTCAGTCAAAATCCTTTTTCACTAGGGCCTCCACCACACACAAATATGCGAACCTGCCTATTAATTGGTATAATTATTTTATTGATTGAAAGAAAAAGGAGGGACAGCGCAAAATCAGTCCTTTAGGTATTGGTTACGCACCAGCATGTCACAACACGAAGAAGAATATAAGCCGAAAAAGCTCGGGAAAATTATTTTACTAGCAGCGATTGTCATCACAGCATTGTTTTTCATTAGTCAGATTATCTTTTTACTTATCTCAGGATTTAGCAGCAATAAAGACGAAGTTGCGTTTTTCGCTGGGAATCATTACTCCATTATCCGTGAAGATGATACGTATCGCTTGTATGATAAAAAGACGAAGAATGTCATTTTGGATAACGTGAATGGCTATTACTCGAACAACGCTGTGTATAGCTATATTAAAAATGAAGAAGAATATGTCGTTATTAACGAACAAGAAGAAGAGTACATTATTCGTGAGATTGATCCAAGCAATTCCCAAGAAAAAGAGCTGTTTGAAAAGTTTACGCCATTGTCTAAATGAGAGACGATGGCTTTCTCTTTATCCTACCTAGCTTAAATATGCTACAATAAAGGTAGCGTTTTCATTCACTATCAGTATAGGAGTCGATATCATGTCAGAAAGCAAACGTCATTTAGAAGAACTATCTTTTTACAGCGAATCACTTCAAGAAGACGTGACGCTGCTTGTGTATTTACCTTCAAACTATTCAACGCTGTATAAATACTCACTGCTTATCGCGCAAGATGGGAAGGATTATGTCATGTACGGTCGAGCTCCTCGCTTAATTGATGAGCTTATGAAAGAATCTACTATCGATCGCACCATTTTTGTTGGTATCCCTTATAAAGATCCGTCCGACCGTCGTGAAAAATATCATCCGAACGGCTCACAGAACGAAGCATATATTCGCTTTTTAGCTCATGAACTCATTCCGTTTCTCGATGATAAATATCCTACTTATCAAATGGGGAAAACCCGAACGCTAATTGGGGATTCGTTAGCTGCGACCGTTTCCTTAGTAACAGCCATTCAATACCCAAATACATTCGGCAACGTTATTATGCATTCACCGTTTGTAAATGAAGATGTCTTAAAAGCTGTAAACGAATTTTCAACTCCTTCTCTGCTTGATTTATATCATGTCATCGGCACACAAGAAACGGCTGTAAAAACAACAAAAGACGGCGTATTAAATTTTATTGAGCCGAACCGACAGCTTCATGAAGCAATGAAGTCTAAGGGCTATGCGGTCTTTTACGATGAATTTGATGGCAATCATACGTGGAAATATTGGCAGAAAGATATTAAACGTTCACTTGAGATGATGCTTCGCTAGAAAGATGTCGCATTGTCGGAAAATTTGTTATACTAAACAAATGATATACATATTTTAAATCATTTATGTTGGAGGGATTTTTATGAAATTTGGCGTTGTTCTTTTTCCATCAAAAAAACTGCAAGATGTAGCGAACTCTTACCGAAAGCGCTACGACCCTCATTATTCATTAATTGCACCACATTTAACGGTAAAAGAAGTATTTGAAGCTTCAGAAACTGAAATTGAGCATATCGCTGCTCAGCTTCGTCAAGTTGCAAAAGATGCTAAGCCATTCACGCTAAACGTAACCAAAGTTAGTTCATTCTCTCCTGTGAACAATGTGATTTATTTAAAAGTCGAACAAAAAGCAGAACTAACGGCTCTTTACAATATGCTACACGAAGGGCAACTTAAACAGCCGACTGAATACACGTTTATTCCACATATCACAATTGGTCAAAGACTTTCAGATGATGAGCATTTAGATGTATACAGTCAGCTTAAATTAGTAGACGTTGCGCACGAAGAAGTTATCGATCGCTTTCACTTAATGTACCAATTAGAAAATGACACGTGGACGGTCTTTGAAACATTTAGATTTGGAAAGGAATAAAGATGTATGGAAATTAAAGTAGTAGCAACAAAAGACGAGCGGGAAGATGCGTACTATGTAAGAATGAAGGTCTTCGTCGAGGAACAAAAGGTCGATGTGGAAGAAGAAATCGATCAATACGAAGAAGAAGCAACGCATATCGTTGTGTATGATGAAGGTAAGCCAGTAGGAGCCGGTCGCCTACGCGTAGTTGATGGCTACGGTAAAATGGAGCGTATTTGCGTCATGCCTTCACATAGAAAAGCAGGTGTTGGTAAACTTATTATGAGCAAAATGGAAAGCCTAGCTGTAGATAAAGGCTTATCCAAACTCAAGCTCCATGGCCAAACTCATGCCGAAGGCTTCTATGAAAAGCTCGGATACGTAACGGTTTCAGGTGAATTTATGGATGCTGGCATTCCACATGTGGAAATGGTTAAAAAGCTGTAAAAACGTGTTTTATTATAGTCAAGGGACTGACCCC
>NZ_BCVD01000085.1 GCF_001591565.1 Priestia flexa NBRC 15715
TTTTCTATATGAATAGAAGAAGACTAATGGCCATGATAGCCATTCCGCCGATAAGTCCATAAATAGAAAGGTGAGCCTCATCATATCGCTGAGCAGCAGGTAAAAGTTCATCCAAAGAAATAAAGACCATAATTCCTGCCACTGAGGCAAAGATAACCCCGAACATAACGTCATTTAAAAAAGGCATGAGTAAAAAATATGCAGCAATAGCTCCTAAAGGTTCTGAAAGGCCTGACAAAAAAGAAAGTTTAAATGCTTTCTTCTTATCACCTGTTGCAAAATAAACGGGTACCGAAACAGCAATTCCTTCAGGGATGTTATGAATAGCAATTGCTACTGCAATAGCAATTCCTAAAGAAGGATCTTGAAGGGTCGACGTAAACGTAGCAATTCCTTCAGGGAAATTATGAATGGCAATTGCTAAAGCAGTAAATGTTCCCATTTTTAAAAGAGCAGTGTCTTTCACTCTTGGTTGTTTCATGTCTTCTACGGTCTTTAATTCATGTGGGTTTCCTTGTTTTGGGACAAATTTATCAATCATTGCAATCAAGAGCATTCCAGCAAAAAAACCACCAACCGTTACCCAATTTCCAGATACTTTACCAAGTGCTCCTACAAGGGAATCCTGTGCTTTTACAAAAATTTCAATCATGGATACGTAGATCATAACGCCAGCTGAAAAACCGAGTGCAATTGATAGAAATTTTGTATTCGTTGTAGATACAAAAAAAGCTAAAATACTTCCTATTCCTGTTGCGAGACCTGCCATTAATGTTAAACCAAAGGCTAGTAATAAATGTTCAGTCATGAAATAATCCTCCTGAAAGAATAAGAGTGAGTTTTTATCTATATTCCACAAATATCTGAGACATGACCAGTGTGTAAAGGCAACGGGAAATAATATCACATGTTCAATTCTCAATTTATCTAGCACAGTATATTCAGTTTCTTTTGATTGGGAACTTGCCTATAGTTTAGAAGGAGTATGAAATAGCGATTGTGAAAATCATTTCCAAGAGATATATTACGAACAGATAACATTTTGTTCACAAATTATCGCATCGCTATCGATTTTTCGTTTGGTAGTATATCCTGTACAGTAGAGGCTTTGTAAGCTTGATAGCAAGGAGGCTTTTTGATGACTAATTACTCAAAAGATGATGAACAAATTATACATAAAGCAGTTGAAGTTTTTGGAGGGAAAGATCGTATTGACGAATTTGAGGATGAGAGAAAAAAACACAGCGTACATGTTTTAGCAACAGGCAATCACCCCCGTTCAGACTTAACAGCATATGCAACGTTGGGAGGGTATCATTGTCCAACAGGATACACGGTGGGCGGTATTCCACTTCGCATTGAAATTGTAGGAGCATGTCATTCTTCATTTGCACCCTTCCCACAAATTTTAAGCAAGTGTGTATTTCATATGATGAAGTCACATGTTTCAATCTTCCCAGGGGCAATTTATAAAGATATTATTACTTCTTTCGATCATAGCCTTCATATGCAGCATATTTTATTGATTCCGCCATTTTTATGGGATACATTTTCTACGATTGAGCTATCAGATAAAAAGGTTGCGTTTTTACAAGCAGTCCCAATCTCTGAAAATGAGCGAGCTTTTGCATTAGAATATGGAGTAGACTCTCTGCTAAGCCGATTCGACGATGAGCGAGTGAACGTATTTAATTTAGAGCGTCGAACGGTAGTATAAAGAGGCAGCCAGGTAGGGCTGTCTCTTTTTCTTGATAGAAAACAGGCTTGTATCTAGAAACTTTAGGACAAAACTCCACGATTGTCCTAAGACAAACACCTATACGTGATAAATTCCCATTACATATAGTAGAACATAAGTATTAAACATAATTAGGGAGGGGATGTTATGATGAATAACCAGCGCAGAAGGCCACGAATAAATCCAAATTTTCGTCCAAGTGGGGGCGCAAATAATGAGGATGGAAACAAAAATATCATTAGCAACAGTGGAAACTCCAACGTTAATATTAACCTAGGGCAAGGAAAAAGATCAAAACAGTCGCAGAGCCTAGATCAGTCTGATAGCGGCCTAATCTTTTAATCTAAGGGGGACTCTTTAGTAAGCGAATTTAGTGAAAATTCGCTTAGGTTAATGAAGAGTGAATAGCGGTTAGTACGGGGAGGTTTATCATGAAAAGCTTAGTAAGTGATAGTGGAAACGCAAAAGTAGATATTACCATTAATATAGATAATTCAGCTCTAGCTTATTTAGTAGGAAGCTGCCTCCATGCAACTCAGCAAATAACCGATGAACAATATCTTCAAATGATGACTAATCTGACAACACTACTTGGGAAAAATAGTGAAGAAATAAAAAAGCTGTTTTCAAACCATCAAATTTCGACGAATAAAAAATTTAAATCTGCTAACGAGCTAGAGAATTTAAAAATCTATTATAATAAGAAGTAGAAGCACTTGATAAAAGTGCTTTTTATTTTGAATTCAGTCATAAAAAGGGGAAGTCAATGAATAGTAATGGTGAAAAATATTGACTCTCACGCTACGTCATACTTTATCGTTACTAATTAAGAGGAGGGATTGAAAATGGCCATGCAGGTAAAGGAAGTAGCTAGTTTAGCGGGTATTAGTATACGCACCCTTCATCATTATGATGATATTGATTTATTGAAGCCTACTGAGGTAACTGAATCAGGATACCGGCTATATGTTGAAGATGATTTAGAGATGCTGCAACAAATTTTATTATTTAAAGAACTAGGGCTTTCGTTAAAAGAAATTAAAGCAGTCATTTATGATCCTTCCTTTAATAAACAAGAAGCGTTAGAGTTGCATCAACAGCTTCTAATTGAAAAAAGGAATCGACTTAATCGTATGATTGCCATGACTGAACAAACGATTAAGTCAATGAAAGGAGAAAAACCAATGACTAATAAGCAAAGATTTGAAGGGTTTGATTTTAGTGAAAATCCTTATGAAGAAGAAGCTAAAAAGCGATGGGGAAACGAAAAAGTAAACGAAGCGAATAAAAAAGTTAGAGGTATGACGAAAGGCGAACAAGCGGATTTAGCAGCAGAAGCAAATGAGATTTATAAAAAGATAGCTAAGCTGATGAATCAATCACCATCATCAGAATCGGTTCAAAAAGCTATACAAGAATGGTTTCACTTCTTGAATCGTAATTTTACGACGTATTCCCCAGAAGCATTTAAAGGGTTAGGAGAATTATATATTCAAGATGAACGCTTTCAAAAGAACATTGACCAATTTGGAGAAGGTTTAGCTGAATTTTTAAAAGAAGCTATGGGGGTATTCGCTGATAGTTTGTTAAACGAGGAAAAGCAATAAGAGAAGTTATTCATGATTTTGAACATAGTAATTGAAAAGAGTCCCCATCCAAATGGGGACTCTTTTCAATTACTACTGCGCAATGTTTTTGAAAGAATTTTTGCTACGGATTTACTTTGTTCAATTTGTGTACGCTTATTATTTTTGCGTTCTAATGCAATCGCTTGTAGGCTTTTTTCTTCTTCTGTTTGCGCTACAACCTTTGGTACAGTAGCAGGCTTTCCATCTTCTAAAGCAACAAACGTTAAGAAAGAAGTCGCTGCAATTCGTTTAACACCTGTAATTAAATTCTCAGCGATTACTTTTACAAAGATAATCATTGAGCTTTTGCCAGTTAGTACAACAAAAGACTCATATGATATGAAATCTTCTTCCGTCACAGGTTCAATAAAATCGACGTGATCAATCGATGCTGTAACACACGGTTTTCTTGAATGTTTTGTAGCAGATAATGATGCAATCATGTCCATATCGGCTACAATTTTCCCTCCAAATAACGTATAGTGATTATTTAAATCATTAGGGAAGATATGCTGTGATTTTACAACTCTTGATACACTGCAAGGTATTTGTTCAACTGTCATCTATAAAGCACTCCTTTAAAACCTCAATCTATAATGAATGTCCATATGTAATAATAAAAAACGTATATCAATTTTATTCCCTATTTTTGAATCAGTAATCTTTATGATGAAAAGTAAAAAAATAGAGTATTTTCTGTCATATTTTTTAGATATAAAGTTGTGTTAGTTTGTAATTCCTTTTATTCTTTTAAAAAAATATAGATAAAAGGGATTAAAAAAAATCTCCTTGTATCCGATAAATAGTTTAAAAGATTCATATATCTATTTATGTCGAGGAGGAACGTATGAAAAAAGTAATTGCTGCTTTAGTTGTTATGTTCATGCTTAGCTCAAGCTATTCCGTGGTAAACGCAAAAGCTGAAACAAACCCAACTGTAAGCGTCCAGCTTAAAAATTATTTGAAAAACAAAAAGGAAATTCAAATTCAAACATCAGAAGATGCAGCGACATCTTATGAAGGAGTTCGATTAGAAGCTAATCAGACCTATCTCTTAAAGGTAGAACAAGGGAAACTTTCTTTATATAAAGGAACGACCAAATTAAAGGAAGATACAACTTTTAAACTTTATACTAATCAAACAGCAGAAACGCGTATTGAAGGAAGAGTGTATAGTGGGAGTTTTGATTTTGTGATTGAAGGTAACGAATATATACTACCAATTAATCATGTATCAATGGAAGAGTATTTAAAGGGAGTCGTTCCTAACGAAATGATTCCAAGTTGGCCTGTAGAGTCATTAACTGCACAAGCTATTGCAGCACGCACATATGCAATGGGGCATTTGAACAAAACAATTAATGATACCATTCAATATCAAGTATATGGTGGAAAAACAGTCTACGCTAATACGAATGCAGCTGTTGAAAAATCATATGGTCAGACACTTACATATAACGGGAAATTAATCAGCGCACTTTATTCATCTAGCAATGGTGGAGTTACGGAGTCTAATGCTAATGCATGGTCAGGCTCACCGTTTCCTTATTTACCAATTCAAACCGATTCATATGATCCAAAACATCCATGGAATTTAACGGTGAAAAAGCAGCAAATAGACATGGAGAACTTAGACTTAGTTCATTATAAAAATTGGTGGAGCACTATCAAAGAAAATGATAAGGAAATTACTGATAATATCAAAACTTATTTACAGCAAAAAGATTATAAAGGAAAAGAAATTAAGGTTCTCTCAATTCCAAAGCTAGAGTTCACTGAAAAGAATACTAGTAATCGTTATAATAAAGGAAGCTTAGAAGTCAAGTTTATTGTAAAAGACGATGTTGATTCAGAGGGGAAACTTAATGTGAAAACATTGAGCTTAAATAATGTAAAGTCTTCTGATATTCGTCCAATTATTGGGGTAAACCTTATTAAAAGTTACTATGTGACTGAACAAAATGCTACTGATAAAGAAACGGTACTAAAAGGCTTAGGATATGGTCATGGTGTAGGAATGAGTCAATACGGAGCTTATTATCGTGCCAAAGCTGGTCAAACGTATGATCAAATTTTAGGCTTTTATTATCCGAATGCAGAGCGCACGCAGCAATACAACCGTGAAGCAAAGCGTTTAGCAGGACCTGAACGCTATGATACAGCTGCAGAAATTGCAAGAGAAGGATGGACGACGGCTCGAACAGTTGTCATTGCAGCGGGAGGGAATTTCCCAGATGCGCTAGCAGGAGCTCCTCTTGCAGTTCAGGAAAATGCTCCACTATTACTAACAACGGGTCATGAATTGCATCCAACTGTAAAAGCAGAGCTTCAGCGTTTGCAGCCTGAAAAAGTAATTGTGTTAGGAAGTTCAAGAGTTATTCGTGATTCAGTATTAGATGAAATTAAGCAATTAGGTGCTAAGGAAGTTCAGCGTTTAGGCGGAGCGGATCGCTTTGAGACGTCAGCGGCAATTGCTAAACAAATAAATTCTTCGAAAGTAATTGTAGTGAATGGACAAAACTTCCCAGATGCTTTATCAGTAGCTCCATATGCAGCGAAAGAAGGAATTCCTATTATACTAACAAGGCCAACTTCAATTCCTGCAGCTACAGCACAAGTGCTTGAAGGAAAAGCAGAAGCTATTGTTATTGGTTCTGAACAGGTAGTAAATGCAACAGTTTACAATTCTCTTCCAGCTAACCGAGTAAGATATGCAGGAGAACATCGCTATGCAACAAATCAAAAAGTTGTGACGAACCTGCTTGGCAATACAAAACAAGCTTATGTTGCAGCGGGAACTAATTTTCCAGATGCACTAGCTGGCTCAATTTTAGCTGGAAAACGTGGTGTGCCAGTTATCCTAACAGATGCAGACAAGTTGCCAGCGGGCACAGCTGATATTTTAAGCGGCTATAAGGATTTTACAGTACTAGGTTCTACTCGCGTAGTAAACGATTCTGTAGTTAATGAGCTAGAAGAAATTGCAAATAAATAAACAACAAAGCCGTGGCAAAAACGTCACGGCTTTGCTTGTAAAACTGGAATGCGAATAGTGAAAGAAACACCTTTATCTAAATTTTGTACTGAGATTGTCGCATTATGCATAGTAACAATCCGCTTTACAATACTGAGCCCGATGCCAAATTCTCCTTTTGAACCTTTTTCAAACGGTTCAAAAATTGTAGATAGTACGTTCTCTTCGATAGGAGGTCCGTCATTTGCAATTCGACATTCTACAATATCTATCCCTTCACGAATTTTTCTGTGAACAAAGATAGAAATGGATGATTCAGCGTATCTAATCTGGTTTTCTAAAATGTTCTCAATAACTTTGGTCCACTGCTCTTTATCACCATCAATTGTCACTTTATCATCTCTAATATTCCATTGAATTTCAGTACGACTCCACCGCAGCCTTTCAACTACCTCGCAAATAAGTTCTGACAAAGAAAAAAGCTCATGGTCAACAGGGTGAGCTGATAGATAATCTAATTTTGTTAAATATAACAAGTCACGAATTTTCTTTTCTAATTTCTGTGATTCATCTTCAATGACTTGAACAGTATTTGGCAAATCTCCTTTTGGATAAATACCATCTTGTATGGATTGAGCGTAGCTTCTAATGACCATTACAGGCGTTTTCAAATCATGTGAGATATTTTGAAGAAGAGTTTGTTGTGCTTCTTCTTTTCGAATGAGTCGTTGTCGCATTTGTTCTATAGAAGAACCCAATTTTCCAATTTCATCCGTACGATCTAACGCTACAGGCTCGTGCCATTCTTGCTCTGCAATTCGCTTAACATGTCTCTCAAGTGATACAAGAGGGCGACTTAAATATTTTGCAAGCCAAATAGAAGGAATCCAGCTTAGAAGGAAAACGATGGACATTACGACTAATAGCTGTTTAAATAAAGCGGAAGCTAAAGCATTTCGGTACGTATCCCATGAAAACGATAATAAAAATGCAGGCTGGTCGTTAATGATTACTTTACTAATTACATAAAATAACGTTCGGTTACCCAGGTCTTTTTCATACCTTTCGACAGTTGATTCTTGATCTTGAGCTAGCTCCTGTGCATGTCTTAAAAAATCTTGAGGTAGAACACGCGATGATAGGTAGGAAATATCGACATTTTCAGGTAATAAAATGTGGTCTACCGTACGGTTTCGTAAAGATGGCCCGTTTTCGTCATTGCTAAAATAATATTCACCAGACCGGCTAGGCAACCCGTATTCTTTTAAAATATGCTGTTCATTTTCAATACTTGTATAAATTTCATCCGTAAAGAACTGTCTAAGTGCGCTTGGAAACAACGTAGCTAACAAAAGTGAGATAACTAGCAATATGCCTGAGATGACAAGCCAAATTTGAAAAGCAAGAGATCGATTTTTCATGTGCTCATCATCCGATAACCATATCCATAAATTGTTTCAATTCGAGCGTGTGGGAGCTTTTTCCGAACTCTGCGTACTAAATCATCCACAACTCGGTCTGAACCGAAATAATCCTCACCCCAAATAGAGTTTAATAACTGCTCGCGTGAAAATGCTTGACCTATGTCTTTAGATAATGTGACAAGAAAATCAAATTCTTTTGACGTTAAATCAATAGGCTCATTGTTTTCATATACAGTTCGTGTATGAAGGTCTAACCTATAGGGACCGATAGCAATTGTTGATTCGTGTTTTTGTTTTTGACCATACACAAGGTTTAAAAGTTTTTGAACACGAATAACGAGCTCACGAGGCAAGAATGGCTTGGATAAGTAGTCATCGCTTCCCATTTCAAGCCCTAACACTCGATCAATATCTGCATCTCTAGCAGAAATGAAAATCACAGGGATATCAGGGGTAGCAGACTTAATTTCACGAATGAGATGATAACCATCGATATCAGGAAGCATGATATCTAAAACCCAAAGACTAGGAGGGGGATGAATCATTGCTTTGGCATCTGTTCCATTTGAAAATGAAGTAACAGACCAGCCTTCTTTTTGTAAATAAAGAGTTAAAACTTCATTTAAGTTTTGTTCATCTTCGACTAAGTAAATTGTAAAGCTCACTTTATACACACTCCTCTTTCTATTCAAAGCTATTATACTATGTGTTTGGTAGCAGAAAAAATTTTTTCACAATTTCCCATATTCTTTTGATACTTATCCCAAACTTTTGTTTTATAGTGTAAATAACGAAAAACATAATTGAATGTAAAGGAGCCAATTATATGGAACCAAGAGACTTTAATCAAAATAACAATGATGGTGAATATAACAGTCAACCTAATAATGACCAAATGAAAGCTCAATACGATGCAGAATATCAACAAGAACCAGGTATGAAACAAGAATATCCAACTTATCGGTCTGAGCATGTAAGAGAAGAAAAATCTAAAAGAAGGTTTTTACCATTTCTTGCATCGTCCATTGCAGGTGCTGTGTTAGGTGGAGGAATTGTATTATATAGTGCACCTCACCTAGGGTTCACAAATGATGGAAGCCAAACGAATACCGCATCTACTTCAACAAGCGCTACAACTACAGCTGCTACAAAAAATATTAGCACCAATGTAAGTCAAGGAGACCTGGTATCTGTTGTAGATAAAGTTTCACCAGCCGTAGTAGGCGTAAACAATATCCAAGAGCGAACAAATCCCTTTTCAGGAGATACGCAAACAGCAGAATCTGGAACAGGTTCAGGCGTTATTTTTAAAAAAGATAATAACAAAGCGTATGTTGTAACAAACAACCACGTAATAGAAGGATCAAGTAAGGTAGAAGTTACGTTATCAAATGGGAAGAAAGAGGATGCCCAAATTGTAGGTGCGGATCCGCTAACCGATTTAGCTGTTTTAGAGATGGATGCTAAAAACGTAGAGGCAGTAGCTGAATTTGGTGATTCTACTTCACTTGTTGCCGGAGAACCGGTACTTGCAATTGGAAACCCTCTTGGTGAGCAGTTCTCAAGAACAGTCACACAAGGTATTGTAAGCGGCACGGAGAGAACGGTAAACATTACAACATCAGCTGGAGAATGGAACTTGGATGTTATTCAAACAGACGCAGCTATTAATCCAGGAAACAGCGGTGGAGCATTAATCAATGCTGCTGGTCAAGTAATTGGTATTAATAGTTTAAAGATTGCTGAAGACGGTGTAGAAGGAATCGGTTTTGCTATTCCAACTGCAGATGTTCAACCTATTATTGACAAGCTAATGAAAGATGGAAAAATTAATCGACCATATATGGGAGTGGGGCTACAGGATGTAGCAGGTTTATCAACTGCCATTAAAGAAAATGAGCTAGGCCTAACAGAAGATACTTCTGACGGTGTTGTGGTTACGACAGTTGAACCTTTTTCAGCTGCTTCAGAAGCTGGCTTGCAATCAAAAGACATCATTGTAGGGATAGATGGTAAAGAAGTAAAAACATCCAGTGACTTGCGCAAGTATTTATACACGGAGCGTGCAATTGGAGATAAAGTAAAGCTTGACGTTTACAGAAACGGAAAAAAAATAAACCTTTCACTAACGTTGAAACAGCAAGGCAACGATGAATGATATACACAGCACGGCAGCTATTTCTATTTTTAATCGCTGTCTTGTTGATTACTGGGTGTGTAAATGCTTCAGAAGAAGTTGTAAAGAAGCACATTAAAGCTCATTTTCAATCGAAACAGTTCTTTCGAGACAAAATATCCGAAGAAGATGTAAAAGGCTACTTTGACAAAGCGGGATATAGCGCTGAATTTAAAACAGTTGAAGAAGCGAAAGAGCCAATCCTTCAAAAGCTTGTACAAAAAGCTATCAATAACTATGTTCAGGATGAATTAAAGAGACAGGTTAAGTACGTTCAAGTCTCTTGATTCACCTTTTATATAGATTACTGAGGTTGGGACATAAGCATTTCAGCTAATGATCTATCCGAACGATCAACAGTTGAATACTTTTGATCGTTCAGATATCTTTTGTTGAGACAGAATCATTTCGTTATGTCCCAGTCTCATTCTGTTTGTTCTTTTCATTGATGAAGCCCCCTTTTATCGTGATAGAGCAATATAAATGAAATGAATAAAAATAGAAATAGACAAATGTTTTTGCAAGTGATAAGATAGGGTTGTAAAATATTTCATTATTCGGAAAATTCATTGTCCTTTCACCTTTTGGTTGAAAGGCATTTTTTTGTTTAATTCGCATACATAAAGATAAAGAAAATAAAATGACTAGTCTCCATTCATACTCCTCAGACGTGATGATACCATCACGTCTTTTTGCAATTAAATGTTAATATGTAAGGTTGCCTTATGAAAAGAATTGAAGTAAGTCATAGTCTAACTTATTTTTCTTTTAAAAGATAATCGATAAAGCCGGGTTTCATTTCGACTTGAGAAATACCGATATGAGATACAGTATGTGCAAAAGGAGTAACTTCATCGATGAAATTTTCAAGTTCCTTAAGGTTTGGAAGCTGTAACTTTGTAATAAAGCAGGCTTTTCCAGCTATTCGTTCACAAAATAAAGCGTATGGATAAGTAGCGATAAATTGTTTAAAGCGACGATATTCACCGTTTTTAATTGTTGCCTCAACAAAACAAGAAATAGGAAGCCCTAATTTTTCACAATTAATAGTGACAGAGTATCCGCTAATAATACCAACTTGTTCCAAATTTCGAACCCGCTCAGCAACCGATGGGGCTGATAGATTGACTAATTTTGAAAGTTCTCTCATGGAAAGTCGAGCGTTAGTAGTTAACTCCTTTAAAATATGTAAATCAATACGATCAATGTTCATCTATTCTCATCAGCTCTTTCATTTTTATATTCTATTATAGTGAAAAATGATAAAAATTTCTGCGTTTTGCCTTCTTATTTTTAGGGGGATTTTATTATTTAAAAAAGGTATTGACATACCAAAAATGTGGGAGTAAGATAAGGTGAAACTTTAAGTAATAACTTATTTTTCCATTTAAAGTAAGTCACAAATAGATGAAATCGCTGAATCCTAATAGGAGCGGAGGAACCACTTTTGCACACTTTGTGCTCGGGGTGAATCCTTTATAGGTAGGGTTACTCTCATAACCCGAATCCGACAGCTAACTTCGTAAGCGTTTTGAGGGGGAGATGGAATGTGTAAAAAACACAGGAGCCTTCCTGTGTTTTTTTGTGTGGAAATTAATCGTTACAATAAGTAAGATCATAAAAAAAGAGCACAATAAAACAAGAGAGAAACCGGAATAGGAAAGGAAAGTTTGAAATGAAAAAGCAATTTGCGGTGTTAGGATTAGGGCGTTTTGGCGGCAGCCTTGTAGAAGAATTCATCAATCTAGATGTGGATGTTCTAGCGATTGACCGCAATCAAGAAGTTGTCAATAAGTACACAAATACAGCCACTTATGCAGTGCAAGTAAACGGTGTGGATGAAGCAAGCCTTAAAAGCCTTGGAATTCGAAATGTTGATCATGCAATCGTATCATTTGGAGACGATATTGAAGCGAGTGTATTGGTAACAATGTTACTGAAAGATATGGGTGTGAAGCAGGTGTGGGTAAAAGCAGTAAATTCATACCATCAAAAAGTACTTGAAAAAATTGGAGCCGATAAGGTCATTCACCCTGAGCGAGATATGGCGAAACGAATTGCGCATCACGTAGTTTCTGAAAAGATTATTGATTACATTGAACTTTCAAAGGACTATAGCATTGTAGAAATAATGGCTTCAAAAAAGATTCATAATAAAACATTATTTGATTTAAACATCCGTTCCAAGTATGGGTGTAATATTATTGGTTTTCAACGTGGAAATGGTGAAATGGTAATTTCACCAACAGCCCATGAAATTATCCATGAAGGTGACATGCTCATTGTTATTGGACATAATCGGGATATTAATCGCTTTGAGGAAGAAGGCGTATAATCAATGAGTTTAGCCAGAAGTATTAAGCTAACGCCCCCCCAATTATTAACATCAATCTTTGGAGGGGGAATTATTATTGGCGCATTACTTTTAATGCTTCCATTTTCTACAACGGAACCAATCTCTTGGATAGACGCCTTGTTTACCTCTACTTCAGCTATGACGGTAACGGGATTAGCCGTTGTAGATACAGGAACGCTCTTTACGGTATTTGGTCAGACGATTATTATGCTTCTGATACAGGTAGGTGGATTAGGGATCATGTCATTTGCCGTGCTGATCTTTATTATGCTCGGTAAAAAAATCGGTTTTAAAGAACGAATGATGGTCCAGCACGCTTTAAACCAAACTAATATTGGTGGCGTCATTCTTCTAGTAAAGCGCAGGTTAAGTACTGTATATGTTGTAAAAGCACTAGCTATTTCTATGATCGCAATTATGTTTGTGTTCTTCGCTACGTTTGCAATAAATATATCGGAACCGAACACGCCTTTTTTAAAGCTGATGTTTGAAGTTGTATCAGCATTTGGAACAGTTGGCTTATCCATGGGAGTAACGCCAGAGCTATCATACGTTGGACGTGTTATTATTATTTTTATCATGTTTTTAGGTAAGATAGGTCCGTTAACTTTAGCATTTTCTTTAGCTAAACCAAAACGTGAAAAAATTCGTTATCCAAATGAAGATGTATTGATTGGATAATAAAGAGACCGCATTCTTTGTTTTCATAGATAAACAAAGGATACGGTCTTCGTTTTAATTAAAACATAATAGTAGCGCCTAAAATTGTGGCGATCATTAAAAAGAATGTAACCATTAAGATTCCTGGTAATTTTGATTGATTGCGCATCCACTCAATCCCTCCTTTTCAATTATAGTCATGTTAAAGTGCCTTCTACCTATATAACGTATAAGTAATCAATTTAGATTCATTTTTTTAAAAATTTTTAATGAAACCGAGAGCCTGTCCAGACTTATTACGCTTTTGCAGATATTGAGTTTTAGAATCGAAAAAAGATACGGTCATAAGGCAGATTGGCGTGTTACTGTTTAATAAAAAAGGTATTAGAATCCACGTTTGTCCATTGCAAAAACTCTTGTAGTGAATATAGTAAAATAGGAAGTCATTATGATTTCTTTTCACATCATAACGCCCTCTAATAAAGACCCGATGCATGACAATTCCCCCAACTGTCTGGTTCGATCGGTATATGACCATGCTATTTGTATGGTCTTTTTTTACATGTTAGATTAAAAGAAATAAAGTCATATATATAATAATTATAAAGAACTAAAGAAGGGTAGGTCTTTACTATTGTTTTTAAAATTAAAGAATGTTTAGAAAATTATTATAATATTATTTTGTGATAGTGATATAATAATATGAATATTTTAAAGATATTTTTTTGTACTTCCTGGTAAAATATACTCTTTAATTGTAAAAAAAATACTTTTTAAATGCCCTTAGATTTGCTCTTGTCAGCTTTTCTATACAGCCTATTAACCTATAGCCAAAAAGTTGTAAAAATAGATAATTAAAGGTAGTAAATCCAACTTTCACTGGCAAAGTTAATGGATTGTCTCTGCTGCTACTAAACTACTAAAACTAGCAGTGGAAAATACGAAAGGGGCAATGATATGAAAAAGTATAGTTGGTTAAAGGTTGTAACATCGTTAGCAATTACGGCAGGGGTGTTAATACCATCTACTGGAGGAGCTTATGCAGCAACTGAAGAAAAAGAACAAGTGATTGTAGGATTTAAAAGTAGCGTAAATGAAAAAAGTATTACAAAAGCAAACGGTAAAGTGAAAAAGAAAATGAAAGAATTACCGATTGCCGTCGCAGAAATGACTCCAAGTGAGGTTGAAAAGCTTGAAAAAGATCCAAATGTAGCTTATGTAGAAGAAGATATTCGTATATCAGTAGCAGCTGATACGCAAGACTGGGGAATCTCTAAAGTGAAGGCTCCTACAAGTTGGTCAACTGGTTTAAGTGGACAAGGTGTAAAAGTGGCGGTAGTTGATACTGGAGTTGCCACAAATCATCCAGACTTAAAAGTAGCTGGAGGAGCTTCATTTGTATCATATACATCTTCTTATAATGATGATAATGGACACGGTACGCACGTAGCGGGGATTATCGGTGCTGAAAATAACGGTACAGGTACGATTGGTGTTGCATATAACGCAGATATTTACGGTGTAAAAGTACTTGAAAGCAGCGGTTCTGGAAGCCTTTCTAGTATCATCGCTGGAATTGACTGGTCTGTAGCAAACGACATGGACATTATTAACTTAAGCTTAGGAACGTCTGTAGGATCTACAGCATTAAAATCGGCAGTTGATCGAGCTTATCAAAGTGGAGCAGTTGTAGTAGCTGCTGCTGGAAATTCTGGAAACTCTGCTGGAACAGGAGATACGGTAAATTACCCAGCGAAATATGATTCAGTTATTGCTGTGGGAGCTACGGATCGTTATGATCGCCGTGCTTCATTCTCATCAACTGGCCCTACTGTTGAAATAGCAGCTCCTGGTGCGGCTATTCTAAGCACATACTTAAACGGTCAATATTCAACGTTAAGCGGTACATCAATGGCTAGCCCTTATGCAGCTGGTATCCTAGCCTTATACAAACAGAAATACCCATCATATTCAAATGCACAGTTACGTCAACTGTTAATCAACAAATCAATTGATTTAGGACCAGCTGGTCGTGACACACACTTCGGATACGGATTATCACAAGCTGGTACTTTCTAATTTAGATAAGAACAAAGCAGAGCCTTGGCTCTGCTTTGTTTATACCTTTTCAGATAGTGTATAAAGCTCATCGGATGATGTAGCAATTTTATCAATACGATTTGTCAATTCTGAAATAATGGAAGATATTTTGTCTAGTTCTTTTTTTGTTAGAACGCTCTGCTGTTTATTTTCTGTTGTGACAGTTAAAACATTTGTGAAAAACGTTGTGATGTTATTCATATTTACCGTTGTGTCTTTTGTTAACCCCGCCACTTCATCTCCAATCTCAGCTACACTTTTTATTTGTTTTTGAATATCTTTGATGAAAGTTGAAATGTTTGCGATTGATTTTTTTGTTTCCTCCGCCAGTTTACGAACCTCCTGAGCAACCACGGCAAATCCTTTTCCATGTTCCCCTGCTCGAGCTGATTCGATTGAAGCGTTTAAAGCAAGTAAGTTTGTTTGTTCAGCAATGGATGTTACAATCGCTACAATTTGTGTAATTTGCTTTGATGTATCTTCTAACGTTTTCATGCGTTGCTGAATGAGAGAAGTATTTTGCTGGATGCCATCAAGCATTGCTTGCTCTTGTTCGAGCTTGGCTTGGCTTTCAATTGCATCTTTGGAAACAATCTCAGCTAACTCTGAGCTTTTATTCGCAAATGACACAACATCCGCTGTTTGGCTGCTTATTTGAGAAACAAACTGTGCTGTTTCCTCAGATAGGTTAGCTAATAGAGAAGAGGTACGACTAATCTCATCTTGAATAAGTTTTTTTTCTTGATATAAAAGTTGTCGTTGTTCTTCAAACGTTTCTTCATAGGCAGTTAACACAATTTGTTGTTCTAAATTAATGAGCGTTGTAATACTTTTAATAGTTTGAATGCAGGCTTCTTTTTCGTCTATCTCCTCATGGCACAGGGCAATTAATGCAATTTGTAAGTTCTGAAAAGCGCATAAATACCAATTCGGTTCAAGACCAATTTTTACATGCATTTTTGAAATCATTTTACGCTTTTGTACAAACTCATCATCTACTTTGCCGTTAAACATTTCTAATATATGTTTTTTAAGCGTGTTTTTTAAGCGGTCAATACTGCTATGCTTCTCAATGATGGTAACTAAGTGTTGCTGTTCTCCAATAGCTCGATAGAATTCGTTTACAATTGAAATAATATTTTCTTCAACTGCAGGCTGTAGCCTAACGATTCTTTTAAGGTCATCTAAGTTTAGACCAATCATTTTAATTTGTTGTTGAATTTCTAAACTAGATACTTGCATGCTTGCAGTCATTTCTTCAAGAGCAACTGCTTGTTCGGTATGTGTGTTCTTCCTAAACCAGTTCATAAAATCACCTATTATCCTTAAAGTTGTAAGCACATATATGGGTATATAATGGTCATGGACCCTTACTATATATTTCGGTTTGCTTGTTGAAAAGCTTGAGCGTTATTTTCAAAAATGTCATGAAAATGTGATGTGCTGTCATGGGATTGTTATGTTCTATTTATCTGATTGTGATGCGTGCATGATAAGGTGATACAGTGACCACTTTGATAGATAGTAGTGGGAAAAATAGATGAAGGAGTATGTATAATGAGGAAATTGGTTGCGTCTATGTTAATGGGAGGAGCCGTATTGTCTACACCCGTCATTGGACAAGCCGCTTCAAACGACGAGCTATTAAAACAAGGAATGAAAAACGAAAGCATCTATGAAGTCAAAGATTCTTTAAAGCAAGAAGGATATTTAAAGGGTGAGGTTTCTACATACTTTAATTACGAAACAAAAGTAGCAGTTCAAGCTTTTCAGCAAGATCATAATCTAGTAGCTGATGGAATTGTTGGAACCAAAACATATAAAGAAGGCCCTTCTCATGCAGGGATTTATTTAGGTGATAATCAGTTTATTCACACTTCTACCTCAAAAGGTGTAACAATCAGTGATAAAAACTCGAGCTATTGGAGTGAACGTTATCTAGGTGCTAAAAAAGTAAAGTAATTTGAGAAAGA
>NZ_BCVD01000086.1 GCF_001591565.1 Priestia flexa NBRC 15715
CCTTCTTGTTTAGTCGGTAGAAGTTTAAACTGTAACTGTTTGCTCTTTTTAATGAATGGAATGCTCACTTAGTGCATACTAATTTTTAATGGCAGGAGAAGAGAGTTGTTAATTTCAAGAAAAAAGATAATTGTATCAAACAGACTTTTTTGCTATGATAATAGTATCTAATAAGAAATGGGGGTTTTTCTGTTGACAGCATCAATGAGATTACGTTTACCAATGTTCATTCGCTAATTGAATACTTGGAAGCTCTGCCTGCGCTCAGAGCAACGGAATTGGTCTGTCTATTTTTAAGAAAACCCTATATTTTACGGTTATTTTAAGAAGAGAGGAGAATATTCCTCTCTTTTTTGTTGTCTCAAAATAGGAGTGCATGGACGGAATTAGTAGGTAAATGAGATAAAAATTGAATAGAAATGAGCTGTTAAATATGAATAGTGCAGAAAGTCATTTACAAGAGAACTGGTTAAAGAATATTATTCTTTTTCTCAGTAGCCAAACGATTTCACTGTTTGGATCGTCCCTCGTGCAATACGCTATCATGTGGCACATTACGTTAACCACGCAATCGGGCTTCATGATGACGTTGTACATTATCTGTGGATTTATTCCGACCTTTATTTTATCGCCCGTTGCTGGAGTTTGGGCGGATCGCTACAATCGAAAAGTCCTTATTATGCTCGCGGATGGATTAATTGCCACTGCAACGCTTGTTCTAGCAATTCTCTTTTTAATGGGATTTGATAGCATTTGGCTTCTTTTTGTGATGGCAGCAGTCCGTGCGTTTGGAGCAGGGATTCAAACACCTGCTGTTGGGGCCATCTTGCCACAAATTGTGCCAAAAGATAAGCTGACAAAAGTAAACGGAGCAAACGGAAGTATCCAGGCAATCATTATGTTTATATCGCCGATGGTTAGCGCTGCTTTACTTGCTACAGTGTCGCTTGAGATTATTTTTTTCATTGACGTCGTTACAGCAGCACTTGCCATTGTGACACTGCTTACCTTCGTGAAAGTTTCTGTGCATAAAAAAGCTGTGGGGAAACAGGAAGTAAGCTATTTCAGTGATTTTAAACAAGGAATTCGCTACGTGAATAATCATGCTTTCTTAAAGCAATTTTTCTTATTTTTTGCCGTTTTCTTTGTACTAATGGCGCCAGCTGCATTTTTAACCCCGCTTCAAGTGACGCGAAGCTTTGGCGATGACGTGTGGCGATTGACGGCAATTGAAATTGCATTTTCAGTTGGAATGATGATAGGTGGAGGAGTCATTGCAGCTTGGGGAGGCTTTCAAAACCGGATTAAAACATTAGGATTAGCTAGCGTAATAATGGGTGTTTGTACGTTAGCTCTTGGTTTGGTTCCTATTTTTTGGCTGTATTTAGGGTTTATGGGGCTATTCGGGGTGGCTATGCCTATCTTTAATACGCCAGCTACCGTATTATTGCAGGAAAAGGTAGAAGAAGAGTATTTAGGACGCGTATTCGGGGTGATGGGCATGATTTCTACGTCTATGATGCCGCTGGGAATGTTGGTTTTTGGACCTCTCGCAGACTGGATTAGTGTGGAATGGCTCTTGATTGGCACAGGGATTTTTATTGTCATTCTCGCAATTTTCTTAGGGCGAAATAAAGTATTAATTGAATCTGAAAAAAATACGCTGAATGTTTAATAATGATAAGGTACAAGATAAATAGAAAAAACGAGATCATTTTACGTGATCTCGTTTTTTCTTATTTTATCGGTTTAAGATAAGGAACCATCTCTACTGTCACTCCAATAGACGTACCGTTAGCCTTAACCTTCGCGCTTTTCCTTCGCTTCTTACTATACGCTATTTAGCTTGAAATCTTTGATGCTTTAAAATGCACGGGTGCTGTTGTTCTTTCTTCTGTATGTCCATGGCGCTCTTGAACAAATAAAAGAGCGATACAACCGATGATACTAGGAACGGCAAAAGCCATGAATGCTTGCTGAGGAGCTAAGTTGGTTGTTAATAAGAAACCAATAATCACAGGAGCCAAAATAGAACCTACTCGACCGATTCCTACTGTTACACTTAATCCAGTGGTGCGAATTTCTGGTGGGTAGAACCCTGAAACATAAGGGTTTACTAAGTTTTGAGTTCCAGCTGTGCACGCACCGCTAATCGCAATTAAAACGTATAATAAAAGCTGATGAGTTGTGACGCTTAGCGAGATAAAACAAAGTGAACCTAGTAAAAACATGTATAAAAGAACTTTTCGATGACCGATGCGATCAACGAAATATCCGCCTAATAAAGAGCCTCCGATTTGGCCTACTCCTAAAACAAGACTAAAGGACAGGCTTGACGTAATACCATAACCGGCACCTTGCATAATTTTAGGTAGCCATGTGTTTAAACCGTAAATCATAAGGAGGCAGCTAGAGACAATAAGCCAAAAGGATACTGTGCTAATACCTCGCTTGTCAGAAAACAACTTTTTAACAGGAACCCCTTTTGCTTTTTCCTTCACGATCTCGTATTCAAAATCATCGGTTGCTTGGTAATTTCCTTTCGGATTAACTTTATTAAGAATATCCGCAATCTTGTCACCTTGGTTTCGCAGAATGTGAAACGATAGCGACTCTGGAAACTGTTTTAAAAATAAAGGCAAGGTGAGCAGTGGAATAACTCCTAGCCAATATAAAAAACGCCAACCTAAGTTTTCCATTAAATACATCCCTATAAGAGAAGCTAGTATTGCTCCAATTGAGTAGCCGCAGTACATCGTAGCAACGGTGAGAGCGCGATTTTTCTTAGGAGAGTATTCGGTCATCACTGCAATGACAGCGGGCATTAGTCCGCCCATTCCTAGCGCTGCGATAAACCTCATAATGGTAAAGGTAAGCGGGTTTGGTGCAAGACCTGCTAAAAGAGAAAAAATGCTGAATATAGCCATGCAAATCGCTAGAATTTTTTTTCGACCAATTACGTCTGCAAGAGAACCGAGTAAGAAAGAGCCGAGCATCATACCAACAAGCGTATAGCTGCCGATTGCTCCTGCTTCCACGACGCTTAGTCCGTAATCCTCCATCATAAGCGGTAAACCTATTCCATAAAGTGCAATATCAAAACCGTCAAACGCAATGGCATAAAAACACCATAGAAACACGAGCAAATGAAACTTATTAAACGTACTTTCAGCAATGACCTGAGAAGTTTGAACAACGCGCATGAGATTCCTCCTGAAATTCTTGTATTTTAAGTTACTTCTAAACACCCTTAGAAAGCCCAACAATTTGTTTTATTGTATGTATCCTACCATGACTAAAGAGGTATAGTGTAACTGATAAAATGCATTAATTGGTATAGCTAAAAGATATAACAAATAAAAAACGAACAATGATTTGAACTTTTAACCATTTGAAGTTAAAATACAAACGAATATTGTACAGAAAATTTCGAATCAAAAGGGGTCCCATTTATTTAATTATGAAATTACAGCAGCTAAAATACGTGATTGAGGTTGTGAGATGTGGATCAATTAATGAAGCAGCGCGCAGGCTTTACATCTCACAGCCAAGCTTGTCAAAAGCAGTGAAAGAGTTAGAGAAAGAAATTGGAATTACGATTTTCACCCGTACTTCAACAGGTATTGCGCTTTCCTCAGACGGAGCCGAGTTTCTCGGGTATGCAAGGCAGGTTGTTGAACAAGCAGAGCTGTTAGAACACCGGTATTTAAATGCAGCGCCTTCTCCACAGCTACTTTCAATTTCTACTCAGCACTATGCGTTCGCCGTCAATGCGTTTGTGGATATGATTAAAAAGTACGGGCAAGAAAAATACCAGTTTACGATGAGAGAAACGAGAACCTATGAAATTATTGAAGATGTAAAGAGTTTAAAAAGCGAAATCGGTATTTTATACGTTAGCTCGTTTAATGAAAAAGTGATGCTGCAGCTTTTGAAAGAACAAGGGTTGGAGTTTCATGAACTGTTTCAAGCTACCCCTCATATCTTTGTGAGTGCCCAAAATCAGCTTGCTAAAAAGAAATCCGTTACGCTTAAAGATTTAGAAAAATACCCACGGTTGAGCTTTGAACAAGGAGAATTTAACTCGTTTTATTATGCTGAAGAAATTTTCAGCACGATTCCAAGTAAACAAAGCATTCAAGTCAGTGATCGAGCAACGTTATTTAATTTGCTTATTGGCTTAAACGGCTACACCATTTCAACGGGTATTTTAAGTGAAGATTTAAACGGCTCAAATATTGTATCGGTGCCGCTTGATGAAGGTGAGTTTATTAGAGTGGGATGGGTCGTTCACAATAAAACTCAGCTTAGTCGCATGGCTCGAATTTATTTAGAAGAGCTTCATAAAGTAATTGAAAAGTATCATCAAAAATGAACTAGAAGCAACCGGCTTCTAGTTTTTTGTTTGATGGTGCTATAGTTAACGATAGGTTAAAAAAGCATTCATGGGAATGAAGAGGTGAAGTGCATGAGGTTTTTAAATCATTCTTTAGCTCAAGAAATTGTGAATCGAACGACGAACATTATTCACCGCAACATCAACGTGATGAATGAAAAAGGCGTCATTATCGGATCAGGTGATCATCATCGAATTGATTCTATTCACGAAGGTGCTGTGCGAGTAATTGAAACACAAAAAGGCTTTGAAATTACTAGCTCTGAGTTAACGCAGTTTCACGGAGTGAAAGCAGGCATTAATTTGCCCATTACCTTTCATGGTGAGGTCGTTGGTGTGATTGGTATTACAGGTGAACCAGAGGAAGTACGGAACTACGGAGAGCTTGTGAAAATGGCTGCTGAAATGATTTTACAGCAAGCGGTGTTAGTAGATGAAATTCAATGGGATGAGCGGTTGAAAGAAGAGTTAACGAGTCAATTGCTTCACGGAATGGACAAGCTAGATTCCTTTTACTTTGAACGAGTAGAGCGTCTTGGCATTCAGTTGGACCTCCCGCGCATAGCGGTAATTTTAAAAGTGGAGAATCATTCAAACGGCTATAAGTGGTTGCGAGGAAAGCTCGAAAAAGATGACTTGTACATTGTTCAGCCTACTCATATTGTGGTGCTGAAAAGAATTGATATGACGCATGAAAAAGAAGACGGTACTTTTAATCAAATTAAAAGTTGGGTTCAACATAATCAGCTAGAAGGTAAGGTGGCGATTGGAAGGTTCATTCCGTCAATAGAAGGATTGGCGATATCTTATCAAGAAGCGCTCTATACGTTAAAAGTGGGTGAGAAATTACACCCTGATCAATTACTTTACCGCTATGAACACTATAAGCTAGCTGTTTTTTTAGCTGAAGCGAAAGAATTTGGCGTAAAAGGCGAGTTAAGTCAGTCAGTTGAAGAGCTAAAAGACTATGATGAAAAAGGCGATTTGTTAGAAACGCTAAGCGTATATGTTGAAGAAAATGGAGATGTAAATAAAGCAGCAGGTAGGCTGTTTATCCACCGAAATACGCTCAGGTATCGCTTAGAGCGCATTTCTGAGCTGACGAATAAAGACCCTCGTAAACTCAGTGACTTGGTTGAGCTGTACGTTGCGATACTACAGTATAAAATTCAATAAAATTGTTCCGATGCACAAAAAGGCTTGAAAAAGACAGGCCTTTTTTTGGTTTCATGAACAATGCAGTTAGTTTAGAAAACGCTTACACTTAACTTATAACATTCAAGGGGGAACGGGAAATGGATGCTACTATTGAAGTAAGCGCTTTAGGCGCAGTGGTTGCGCTTGTTGTTGCAATTGTATTGATCTTAAAGAAAGTATCTCCTGCCTATGGAATGATTGCCGGTGCTTTAATTGGTGGTCTAGTAGGAGGAGTGGATATAACGAATACCGTGGCGCTTATGATGGAAGGAGCGCAAGGGATTATACCTGCCGTACTAAGAATATTAGCTGCAGGTATATTAGCAGGTGTGCTCATCGAATCAGGAGCAGCTGCTGTTATTGCAGAAACAATTGTAAAAAAACTAGGAGAAGCGAGAGCACTGCTTGCGCTGGCGCTTGCAACAATGATTTTAACTACAGTTGGTGTATTTGTTGACGTAGCGGTTATTACAGTGGCACCAATTGCGCTTGCAATTGCTCAAAAAGCCAATCTGTCAAAACCGGCAATTTTATTAGCAATGATTGGAGGCGGGAAAGCTGGGAACATTATGTCGCCAAACCCCAATGCTATCGCAGCTTCAGATGCTTTTAATATTCCGCTCACATCCATTATGGCAGCGGGTATAATCCCAGCAGCTTTTGGAATTGTTGTGACGTATCTTATTGCCAAAAAGCTTGTGAAAAAAGGGGCTCCTGTACAGCTTGCCGAAATAGAAGTAAATAATGCAGATAAGCTACCGGCATTTTTACCAGCTATTATTGCGCCGCTTGTGACGATTGTTTTACTATCACTGCGACCGCTGTTTAACATTAATATTGATCCAATGATTGCTTTGCCAATTGGAGGAATTGTCGGTGCAATTGTCATGGGAAGAGGCAAAAAGCTGAATGACTATGCTGTTTCAGGGTTAGGAAAAATGACGGGTGTGGCCATTATGCTCCTAGGAACGGGTACGCTGGCTGGAATTATCGCCAATTCAGGCTTAAAAGATGTATTGATTGAAGGACTAAGTGCGCTCGGCTTACCAGGCTATGTACTAGCGCCAGCATCAGGAATCTTCATGTCTGCTGCGACTGCTTCAACAACTGCAGGAACAGCGGTTGCCAGTCAGGTGTTTAGCTCCACGATTTTAGAGATGGGCGTTTCAGCGCTTGCCGGAGCGGCTATGGTACACGCAGGTGCGACGGTTTTAGATCATTTACCGCACGGTAGCTTTTTCCACGCAACGGGGGGAAGCGTTCATATGGAAATTAAAGAACGACTTAAGCTTATTCCATATGAGTCAGCAGTTGGTTTAACGCTAGCGATTTTATCGACGCTCATTTACGGTGTGTTCAAGCTATTTAGCTAATATTAAAGTGTAGGGAGAGAACGTAATGAAGATTGTCATTGCTCCGGATTCATTTAAAGAAAGCTTATCAGCTTTAGAGGTAGCTGAAGCAGTTGAAAAAGGCTTTAAGCAAGTACTGCCACAAGCAAACTATGTAAAAGTACCGATGGCTGACGGAGGAGAAGGGACGGTTCAGTCCCTGGTTGACGCAACGGATGGAGAGATTATCTCAAAAACGGTTACGGGTCCTTTAGGTGAGCCGGTTGAAGCTTTCTTTGGCATTCTGGGAACGAAGAGAACAGCCGTCATTGAAATGGCAGCCGCGTCTGGATTGCATCTCGTACCCCCTGCTAAGCGAAATCCGCTTATGACAACAACCAAAGGTACAGGTGAGCTCATTTCAGCAGCGCTAGATTACGGCGTAAACCATATTATTATCGGGATTGGTGGAAGTGCCACAAACGATGGAGGCGCTGGAATGGCCAAAGCGCTTGGTGCACAGTTACTAGATGCGGAAGGAAACGAAATTCTAGATGGTGGCGGAGCACTCGGAAACTTAGCTTTTATTAATCTATCAACGCTAGATTCGCGTCTTCAGCACGTCAAAATTGAAGTAGCGTGTGATGTTGATAATCCTCTTACCGGAGAGCGAGGAGCATCTGCCATCTTCGGTCCACAAAAAGGAGCAACGCCAGAGATGGTTGCGCTTTTGGATCGAAATTTACGACACTACGCAGCCGTTCTTGAACGAGACCTTGGTCAAAAGATTGATGACGTGCCAGGAGCTGGTGCAGCAGGGGGATTAGGTGCAGGGCTGCTTGCTTTCTTACAAGCGGAATTGAAAAGGGGCGTCGACATCGTCATTGAAGCAACAAATCTATTAGAAGCCGTTCGTGATGCGGACGTAGTCATCACAGGAGAAGGAAAAATTGACGGGCAAACCATTTATGGTAAAACTCCCATTGGCGTAGCAAAAACAGCCAAAAAGCATGGCATTCCGGTCATTGGAATTGCTGGGAACACCGGAGCTGACAGCCACGTCGTTTATGAGCATGGTATCGATGCGTTATTTAGTATTGTGCCAGGAGTGACGACGTTAGAAAATGCTTTTGCGAATGCCAGCGACTATGTGGAAAAAACGGCGATGAACGTTGCGGCCGTTTGGAAAATGAACAAATAAACCGAGAGCCTAGCGACATGTTAGGCTTTTTTTAAGCGGATTTTGCATTTATAATAGATTCAACTTAACGTAAAGGAGAGAGCCAAATGGATAAAGTGAACGAGTTAACGTGTGAAAAGAGATCCTACTCGAAAGAATTCACGCTGCACCAGCACGAATTTGGACAGTTTCTTTTTCCACTGCAAGGCTCTCTTGATATGGAAATGGCGTTTCAAGAAGTAACGCTTAGCCCGGATCAATGCTTTTACCTGCCTCCGGGACTGAATCATAACTATCGCTCCAGAGACCGAAATGAATTTTTAATCTTAGATATTCCAACGCAGTACCTGCCAAAGGGTACAAACAGCATGTATATGACGCTTGATAGTCAGTGGTCAGCTATTCGGTATTTATTGTTAGAAGAAGCGAAAAACCCTGCTGATTATTCTGCTTTAGTTGATTTAACGAGGTATGTGACTAAAAAGCTCCAAACGTCCAATCCTCCTTCAATTGATTACATTCATCAGCACTTTAAGGAGCCACTCAACCTGGAAACCCTCGCAGCAATTGAGCATTATCATCCCGTTTACTATTCGACATGGTTTAAAAAGCAAACGGGAAAAAGCGTGAAGGAGTATTTATCGAAACTTCGTTTAGATGAAGCGAAGCGTTTATTGCTATCAACAGGATGGTCGATGTCCAGGATTAGTGAAGAGATTGGTTTTGCTAACTCCTCTTCCTTTACAAGATGGTTTGTCAGCCATGAAAGCGTGTCACCACAAAAATATCGAATTCTTAATAATAGATAAAAAGAAGATTAAACTTGGTAAAGAAAATGAATAGGGAATTCTTTATCATAAGGGTAATCGTTCTTTTTATTGAGGTGAATCATTGTGAAAGCAGCTCCTTTTTTCATTTTACTAGCAGGGATTCTATGGGGCACAACAGGTACTACCCAGGCGCTAGCACCGGACTCCGCACACCCAATTGCTATTGGCGCAACAAGGCTTGCAGTAGGCGGTGTGTTTCTATTACTGCTTCTACTGATTAGAAAAGATTTACGTCTAAAAGGATGGCCGCTAAAAGCCACTCTTGTCGCAGCTCTTAGTATGGCATGCTATCAGCCGCTGTTCTTTTCAGCAGTTTCCATTACAGGCGTTGCGGTTGGCACAGTTGTGGCCATCGGGAGTGCACCTGTTTTATCTGGGCTTATTGAATGGTTTTATTCAAACAAGCGGCCAAGCATCATCTGGTGGTGCTCTACGTTTTTATCTATTTTAGGCTGCGTGCTGTTATTTCTGAACAAAGAATCGGCAAGCCTAAATATAATGGGAATTTTCATGGCGCTTGGAGCAGGCCTATCCTTTGCTTGCTACACCCTTGCAAGCAGAGGGTTAGTGGAAAAGTATTCGTCACTATCAGCCGTTGCGGTTGTCTTTATTTTAAGCGCGCTTTTTTTATCACCACTCCTATTTTTATTTGATATGTCATGGTTTACAAGCTTGAGAGGTATTGGTGTAAGCCTTCAGCTTGGCGTTATGGCCACAGGGCTTGCTTATTTTCTATTTGCCAAAGGGCTTGCACACGTTTCATCTTCAACCGCAGTTACTCTAGCGTTAGCAGAGCCGCTAACCGCAACGATGCTTGGCGTTTTAGTTGTAGGAGAAAAGCTGACGATGACGTCTTGGAGCGGAATTAGCTTGTTGTTAATAGGAATTGGGATCCTGATTTGGTCAACACGTGATGTAAGCAGAAAATCTGAAATGGTCACAATCGAAAAATAATAAAAAGGTGGTTCAAGCTAAATGGCAAACATTGAAGACTTTTTAAAATTAGATTTACGCGTTGGTACAATTCTTGACGCCAAACCGTTTCCAGAGGCCAAAAAGCCGGCGATTAAGCTTGAAGTTGATTTTGGAGAAGAGATCGGAGTGAAGCAGTCATCTGCGCAAATTACGCATCGCTATGAGCCAACCGAGCTTCTGAATCGTCAAGTCGTCGCGGTTGTAAACTTTCCGCCAATGCGAATTGCAGGATTTAAATCAGAAGTGCTCGTTTTAGGTGGCGTTCCAGGAGAAGGAGATGTAGTGCTGCTACAGCCGGATGAAAAGTTGCCAAATGGAACGAAGATTTCATGAATAAGAAAAGACAAGCTGAAGGTAGCTTGTCTTTTTACAGCTTTCTTTTAGGGCTTAACGAGCTGCATCAATAGCTGTCGCTCATATAGATTTGAATCAATTACGTCAAAGCCGACGAAGTCTTGATAATCAGCGTCTGCAAAGCAAAATTTAATTCCGTTAAAAACAAATGTTGCATGAACCTCTTGAGATGATAGGTAAAATGAGAACATCTCATCATGCATTGTATAGATATGTTCAGCACCAGAAAGTGGCGCTATCTTCTCTGCAAGCATCCCGAAAAGCTCAATGCCAACAATTCGGCCCTCACTATCAATATCAAGCAGTAAACTGGGATTTACTTCTAATTCTTCCGTTTCTTGAATTTGATAAAAAGCCGAAGCGGGGAAGAGATAAAGGTAAGCTAACTTTGCGTCAGTATCATATGTAATTCTAGCGTCCATGTCTATTTCTCCCATCTATTCTCTGTGTTTATTATTGGTATAAAGATCGGCTGATAAAAGCCACTCAACAAACTGATGATGCGGATAATACGTCTTGCCTTTCAGTTCAATTTTAGGAGCATCTGGGTACTTGCTTAATAGTTCCCGCATCTCTTCTCTCGTTAAGCTAAAGTGATAGTGAAGATCACGTTCTTTGATTAAATAAGGGTAAGTCGTTTTCTCTTTGGGTTTACCAAAGTTTTTTAAACCATCTCCAATAAAATAACCAAAGGCGGCTAGCCCGATAGCAAGCCAGAAAAAGCTGATATCCATGGTTTTCAACCTTCCTATTTCTTTAGTGATTTACAACCACTTTTTCTTTTTTATTACGCTACTGAACCACTGCTACTGGGTGCTCGGATCAGCGCTTGGCAGTATTTTTGGCTCGTTTATTACGTTCAGTACGGAAGGGATTGAGTTCGTAATGACCGCGCTGTTTGTCGTCATTTTTATGGAGCAATGGAAAAAAGGCAAGCAGTACCAAAGCGCACTAATCGGAGTTGTTCTACCGGCAGCGGTTATCGGACTGTTGGTAGTGTATTCGTTAAAGGATATCAGCTTTGTTTCAGGAAGTCATGGGTTACCTGAAATGCTAGCAGTTGGCTTTGTGGTATTGCTTCATGCATGGAGGGGAAGCATGTTGCTTTCGATTGGGGGAGGAACAGTTGTATATATGGGATTGGTTCAGCTGGTGTTTTGAAGGGCGCCAGTTTTTTGTCATTTTTTTGATATGAGGCTGCATTTTTTGTTCATTATGGTAGAGATAAATAAAAAGATAAATTAATTAATAGTTCAGCATTTTTGTACTCTATCGTAGAATAAAGAAAAGCAAATATCACAAACAATGGAGAAACGATATGAACTATAACTTTAAAAAGCTATTTAACTTTCGAGATGTTGGCGGAGTGGTGACAGAGAATGGGGAAAAGCTGAAAGAAGGAATTTTGTTTCGCTCAGAAGATCTATCAAAGCTAACGAAACAAGATATTGAGACCTTTCGTCAGCTGAATATTAAAGCAATCTGTGATTTAAGAATGCCGTCTGAACAAAAATCAAAGGTTAGTCGAGTGCAGCCGGGACCTGATATAGAGCTATTATCTGTATCAATTCATGATAAAAGCCAGGAGTTTACCCATTTTGAGTTTTTAAAATTTCTTGTGAGCAAATCTACTACCGTTGATTTTGAAAAAATAATGAGAGATATGTATGAGCATATGGCTTTTGGCTGTCATGACGAAATGAAAGAAATTATTTGCTTCTTGTCAGATGCAAATCGAGTGCCAGCTCTTATTCATTGTACGGGTGGTAAGGACCGAACTGGGTTTGTCGCTGCCATTATTCAACTATATCTAGGCGTTCCATATGAAACGGTAATCGATGAATACTTAAAATCAAATGACTTAATTGCAGCGAAGATGAAAAGAACTGAGTCATTTATTCGGTGGATGAGCTTATTTCGAATTTCCCCTGAGCAAATTAGGCCCGTGTTAGAAGTGCGGCGTGAGTACTTTGAAGATGTTTATCAAAAAATAATGAAGCAGTACGGAGATATTGGGACATATTTAGAAAAAGGGTGTAATATTCCAAGAGGTTGTTTAGAGCAGCTAAATGAAATGTTTCTTTCATCAAACGAAGGTCAATAACAAAGCATAAACAAGCCGGATTCAAACTGAATTCCGCTTGTTTATATTCCTATTACTGTTCAAGCTCCACTTTTTCGTTAACCGCTTGTGGCTTAAACGTAGAAAGTAGGATCATAATTCCACTGATGATGCCAAATACAATAATAGGTGAAAGTAAGAGTAGTTTGTTTTTAAACATGTTTCGTCCTCCTTATACTTTTGATAGAATAATGAACAACCTGTTGTTTATTTTAGTTCTGTTCAAATTCTATACCTCATGTAATAAGTGTTCAATAATCAAAATTCAAGGATGTGTCGGTTATGGAACACTGCTTAGCAATCTGTTGGATAAAATAAAGGGGGACATACCATGAAAAATCAACATTTGGATTTACGAATTGTTCGGACAAGAGAATCCATTCAAAATGCATTCATTGAATTAATTGAAGAAAAAGGGTTCGACGCTATTTCAGTGAAAGATATTACAACGAGAGCCAACATCAATCGAGGCACCTTTTATGCGCATTATGAGGATAAGTTTGATTTAATGAAGAAATGTGAAGATGAAGTGATGCTAGAGCTTTCTACTATTGTAAAAGAAAATTTCCCAAGCGTTGTTGCTTCTCTAGAGGAGGATTCACCGATAGCCGTCCCGTCTTCCATTGCAATCGTAATCTTTGAATATCTAAACGAAAACAGTAGTTTTATGAGAGCGTTATTAGGTCCAAACGGAGATTTAACTTTTCAGACGAGATTAAAAAAGTTTATGTGGAAAGAAATCTTTGAGAATGAAGCCTTTGACTTTGTTCGGAAAGAAAATTTCCTTGTTCCAGGAGACTATTTAGCTTCTTACATAGCTTCTGCACACATAGGAGTAATCCAACAGTGGCTTAATAGTGGGCGAAAAGAATCTCCAGAAGAAATGGCTAAAATCTTTTCAATTATTACTTTTAACGGTCCTTTTTTTGCTGCTGGTTTGAAAAAATAAAGTTGCCAGAAAGCCTGTGTAAGAATGATGTTCATATCAAAAAGGCTAAACTGTTGTCAGTCTAGCCTTTTGTTAGATAAATAAGCTTCTAGCCGAAGGATGCAACTCCTCTTTCGAAAGCAGCCAAATGATTTACAGATGCGTTTCGTAGCTGCGAAAAGACCATTCGTACATCACTTGGAATATCGAATGTCAAAAAGCGTTCATACATCGCGATGTTATCGATTTCTGCTTGAACACCTGCTGAATATGCGGCTTTGAGGTTTGCTGGAGTTTTGACAAGGTTTTGAGAGGTATCATCAGGAATCGGTACTTGGTAGCGATCAAATAGTGGCAGTAATGCATCAATATGGCGTAGTTCTGCTTCTTTGATTTGGACAAACGTCCGTACTGGACCAAACGTTGTAATAACGTTATTATATCTAGCCTGAGCTAGGTATTCGTCTTGAAGTGCATACGTCAGCATTTCTGATAACGATAGTGATGGTGCGTTTAATGCTCCTTTAGCACCGTAATCATCAAGCTGTCTTTGAGACGAAGAAGGCTTTAGGTTTTTCATCTTTTTGAATTTCACGTATTTTGTTGCGCTCTTCTTTTGTAGGTGCTAGTTTAGCTAACTTCTCGTAGCACGAAACAGCACTATACTCTGCGTTAATAGCTTTTTGAATAGCGCTTAAAAGCTTTGTATCTGAGGTGTTTCGATAAAAATCATGAAAATATGAATACATAGATTGTCCTCCCTGCATTTGCAATTCATACAGTTTATGTATGTAAAGCGGGCTATCGTGCATGACTATTTTCTAAGACTTAATGATTAGTTAATTCGTATGATATTCGCTCTAGTCCTTAATGCCATTTTCCTGTTTTTACAAATCATCCATAATTTTCAATTTATGAGTGATATACTTTTTAAGTTGAGAAAAAAACGGACGAGTGAGGCGAACATGATGAAAAAATGGTTACTTGTAGCGGCTGCAAGCTTACTACTAGCAGCTTGCGGTAAAGACGAGAGTGCAGAACAAGCGAAAGAAACAGCGGCTGCGGAAGAGCAAAAGAATGAAGAAAAAATAGAAAAAGAAACTGAAAAGGAAAGTTCAAAAGAAGAAACCTCAAAAGTGGAACTATCCCAAGAAGAGATGGACCAGCTTCGAATCCCAACGGTTTCAATTGATTCACCATATTACGAAAAAGATCTTACAGAACAAGAACTAGTTGAAAACTATATGGACGAGACGGGAAGAATTTACTTTAGCTTAACGGAAGAGCCAATCCGAACAATTGTCAGCAGTACGTCATCTTCAAAGGTTTCAAACATCACAAACTACAGTGATGTATTTATTAATCCAGAAAGCCAACAAGCATATCAGCTTCAAAATCAAGCCGAAAGGGATCAAATCTATAAATTGATTTTAGCCAATCAGCCAACGCAGCTCCAAGGCACGGATCCTTCTGAGTATAGAACATGGGAACAAGCGACGAACTTAGAGCGAGGCATGATGCAGATGCTTTATTTAGTCGGACCGACAATGAATGATATTAAAACTGCGATGGACCGTGACTTATATGATCACCCGGCGTTTGTAGTAGGACAAGAAGAGCTAGAAAAACTAGGCGCACCCCTTGTTTTTGCACCGGCTCCGCAAACTCCGTTAGACTATGAGCTTTTTGAAAACATGAAAATGGTTCAAGCAATGTGGGGACAGGTAGGTAAATTTGAGAATCCTGCTGAAAATAAAGCGGAATTTGAAAAGGTATATGCCCAAGCGAGACAAGAAACCAACAATTTATTCGCGCGCATTAACTATGCGTTAACGGAAGACGGCTTTAGTGAATAAGCAAATTTGATTTATCAAAAACAAAAGCTGAACCTCATGTAGGCTCAGCTTTTTGTTTTGACACTTTTTAAGTAAAACAAAGATTACTTAATGGAAAAACCTTCGTCTTCCTTCATACCAGTTCGATCCTTGAACTCATCAAGCAAATCACGTACTTCATCAGTCGTTTCTGTGCTCATAAGTAAGTTTCGTAGCTCACTTGCGCCTCGGAATCCACGAACGTAGATTTTGAAGAAGCGACGAAGCGGTTTGAATGGGCGTGGCTCTAATTCTTTCGAATATTTATCGTGAAGATCTAGCTGCAGGCGAAGAAGATCTAATAGCTCTTCACTTGTGTGCTCTTTCTTTTCTTTTTCGAAAGCAAATGGATTGTGGAAAATTCCGCGTCCAATCATGATTCCATCAACACCGTACTTTTCCGCAAGCTCCAAGCCTTTTTGACGGTCAGGAATGTCGCCGTTAATCGTAAGAAGCGTATGAGGCGCAATTTCATCACGAAGCTTTTTGATTTCTGGGATTAGCTCCCAGTGTGCGTCCACGTCGCTCATTTCTTTTTTCGTACGAAGGTGGATAGATAGGTTAACGATATCTTGTTCTAAAATATGCTTTAACCAGTCGTACCACTCGTCGACTTTTGTATAGCCAAGGCGCGTTTTCACGCTGACAGGAAGTCCCCCAGCTTTAGCCGCTTGGATAATCTCTGCCGCAACGTCTGGACGACGAATCAAGCCGGATCCTTTTCCGTTTCCTGCAACGTTTTGTACAGGACAGCCCATGTTAATATCAATGCCTCGGAAGCCCATTTCAGCCATACCAATACTCATTTGACGGAAGTATTCAGGCTTGTCTCCCCAAATATGCGCAACGATTGGCTGCTCGTCTTCAGTGAACGTTAGGCGTCCTTTTACGCTATCTTTTCCTTTCGGATGGCAGTAGCTTTCCGTATTCGTAAACTCTGTAAAAAACACATCAGGTCGAGCTGCTTCTGTCACCACGTGACGGAACACAACATCCGTTACGGCTTCCATTGGAGCCAAAATAAAGAACGGACGAGGCAACTCATGCCAAAAATTATCTTTCATTGTATATCTAAACCCTTTCCTTAAAGGGAAACGCGTTCCCGAAATTAAAAAGTGAAATGATTGTTAGAGAGCTGATTTCTACTATAGAAGAAATTCAACCACTATATACTTTAATCGTATTAAATAAAAAGTGCAAGGGAACGAGGCATCTTGTTGTGCTGGAAATTGTTATTTAAATGGTCTTGTGGTTTCTGATGAAAAGGAAAATGATTGAATTCTCAATAGAAATTTTATAAAATTAAATAGCGTACAATATTTATCGAAGAGGAAATTGAATGGAGACTTTATACGATTTGACGGTAAAAAAGACAAATGGGGAAAAACAAGCATTAAAAGAGTATGAAGGAAAAGTAGTGCTCATTGTGAATACCGCTAGTCACTGCGGTTTGGCAGGGCAGTTTAAAGAATTACAAGAGCTATATGACAAGTACAAAGAACAAGGCTTAGAAATCTTAGGTTTTCCATGCAGTCAATTTAACAACCAAGAATTCGATAATATTAATGAAACAACGCAGTTCTGTCAGCTCAATTATGGCGTAATCTTCCCAATGTTTTCGAAGATTGACGTGAACGGAGAGAATGAAGATCCACTGTTTACGTTTTTAAAGAATCAAAAAAAGGGTCTCCTGTCCAAAAACATCAAGTGGAACTTTACAAAGTTTCTTGTTGATAAGAAAGGTAATGTATTAGAGCGCTATGCGCCAACTGTGGAGCCGAGAAAGATTGAGAAAGAAATTGTGAAGCAGTTAGCGCTGTAGAGAAAGATTAAAAG
>NZ_BCVD01000087.1 GCF_001591565.1 Priestia flexa NBRC 15715
CCAATGGTTTACAGCCTACTACTAAGCGTTTGTGGAAGTTTTTACATATTTGTTATAAAGTGGGCGTAAGAGGTGGTTAAGTTGAACTTAGGAGAACAATTGCAAAGACTAAGGGAAGAAAAAAATCTTTCTAGGGAAGAATTGGCCCAAGAAATGAATGTATCTAGGCAAGCTGTATATAAGTGGGAAAATAATAAAGGGTATCCCGATATTGAAAATCTTATTAAGCTAAGTGATTTATATAATGTGACGTTAGATGAACTAATTAAAGGTGATCATTCTTTTCAGAAAAAAATAGTAATAGATCAAAAAAAGAATAAAATTGAGGATTTATCAGACCCTGGTTTTATGATTGGAATCATTCTTGTATTTGTAGGATTATTTTTAGATTTAGGTGCATTTTCAGCTGGTGTTACAATACTAGGATTCTTAACGATGTTTTTTTATGATGATTTAAAGAAAACGTTTTGGACTATAAAAAAGGATTTTAAAGAAGAAAGGTAAGTAAAACAGGCTTTAAGAGAACTTGAAGCCTGTTTTTGTGCCTAGAAAATCCATTATGATAACTAGGTTCATATATCATATTTATGACCAAGCATCATGAGATGATAAAATGTAATTACAAGGAATTTAATTACATAAAGGGGGAGATATAGTTGTTAATGGATTTACACTTGGATAATGAAATGGAACCTTCAGTTGCTCTTTTATACGCTACTGTTTCAGATACATATGAAAGGTTAAAACTTCTTGTAAAGGATGTAAATCAGGAAGAATTACTCTACAAAGGTACTGAAAACAAGATGAACAGTATTGGACAATTATTGAGGCATTTAGCTGTTGTAGACTTGCATTGGGTCTACCGACTTAAGAATCAACAAATACCCTCTAGTCTTCAAAAAGAATACGGTCCTTTAGTTGATTCAGCAGGTCAAATACCTTTTATAAAAGATACAACTATTATTGATTTAATAGATAGCTATGATAAGGTTCAAACAATGTTTCGTTTAGAATGCACGAAGTTATCTGAAGAGGATTTAAATAATGTAGTCTCATATGAGAATGGAAAAACAGCTACAATTCGTTGGGGGATCTGGCATATAGCTGATCACAGTCGTTATCATCAAGCACATATTGGTTTATTGAAGAAATTATATAAAGAAGAATAAAGTTGGAGATAGAGATTCTAAACAAAGCAAGAAATATCATTATTATTTTTTGCTTTGTTTATTGTTTAGTACCGAGAACACGTTTTATGTTAATGAGTCTGTTAAAGGTAAATGTTAATATTTTTTGTAGTCACTACATTGTTTTTAACAAAATCTATTTCCTGCGAAAATCTGTTGGTAAGAGGGACTTAACTAGTTAGTCACTTATTGATATAAAAGTTAAAGTTGAAACTCATCTAAATAATTTTTTAGAGAGCCCTAATTAATAGGTTATCGTTAAACGATGCGTAATTAATAAATAAGTAACTTTATGTGACCACATTTTGACCACAAGCATCCACGAATCAATTAATAATTTGCGAAATATGATTTCTAGAAAACTTTGATAAGGTGAAACTTATTTCATACACCAGTTCTCTTATAGCAATGCGATCAATAAAAAAGTCAATATTAATTGTTAGGAAACAGCTTGGCATAATGTATCGAGGCGTCTTTTTATGGAGCTATCTTTCCATTTTGATAGTAAAAACTGTAGAAATAAAAAATCTTTTTTATTACAATAAGTAATAATTTACCTTTTATGGTATTATATAAAAGTGTGTTTGTATAGCTATCAGATACGACTGTAAAATAGGATAACTAGACCGTTTAATTTATATTTTCAACATAAATAAAATATAATGGAGGCATTATTATGTGGTTAATATTAGGGCTTATTGCCATAGTAGCAACTATTATAAATCTGTATATGTATAAAACAGGAAAAGATTATAAACTTGCGATGGCGATGGGATTATCATTCACGGCACTGACACTCTGTGCAGAACATAGCCTTGTATCTGATTGGGTGAAAGGGGAAGATTGGTCAGCTTTAATGGATGTTGTTCCTACTATGGAAAAGGCAGTATGGTTTTTAACAATTGTTTCTATTTTACTAAATATAGCACCTATACTGCTAGAACTAAAAGGTAAAAAATAAAAAGTTATGGATGCTAGATCTGCTCATAAGAGTAGGATGTTATTCATTTTGTAATAACTATAAAGTAATAGTGAAAAAATTTTCATAAATATTTTAAAAAAAGACAGCCGTGTAACCTATTATAGCCAAAGCTAACATCACAGCTTGTATTCCAATACCAAGAGTACTAAATATTCCTCCTGTAAGGGCAAATCCTTTGCCTTTTTCAAGATTTCTCTTAATCTCTTTATTATCTAATAGGTAAATATGATCTATATTCTTATTTTTAAAGCTATATTTATTATCTGCGTACTTGGTACTGTAGCGGATATTATAGCGACATATGCAGCAAAATTTGCGATTGATGAGGTAATTGAAGAACAGGCGTCTGAACAACAAGAAAATGTTGAACAAGAAATAAGATTGAGAGAGTTAGACTGACAGGTCGCATCTTTACAAAAAAAGCTTGAAGAATTACAACTATAACGCTCGAGCTGTTCGAAATATGTATTAATGAGATAAAGGATTAAAAAATCAATTCTCCCCTAACTGACCAGAGGGCACTAATCATTATGTAGCGATTAGTGTCTTTTTTGATGTTAAAAATCAAAATTTAGGAGATGAAATGAAAAGTGAAATAAATTGAATCATGTGCTAAATGAAAAATATAAAAGATCAACGAAGCAGCATTCTAGAAGTAAAGAGTATGGCGTCTAGTCCTTCATTCACCGAACATGAAAAGAGTACATAAAAATAAGTAACTATGTAAAATGAAGAGGTGTTTTATGTATTATTATCCATATTATGATCCATATTTTCAGCAGCGAATGAATCGTCAACCACAGTCGCCGTCAGTTGATACTTCTATTTTCAGTCATTCTGTCAGTTCCCTTCAAAAAATTACTCTTGAAGCAAATGCTTTATTGAAAAAAATAGCTGAACCGAAGTTTTCTCAGACCTTGATGACAGCAGCTCAGGCTGGAAATCACATACAGGTCGACAACCTGATTAAATCGATAGGGATAAGTACATCTGTAACAGCCAAGTACAATCCAGATGGTCTGTTGTTAATTATGCCTGCTCAGTCTCAAGGAGAAGGATGTTGTACGTTAACTATGTTTCTTAGGTGGGGAGAGTTTTGATGAAGGAAGGCTGTCTCCCAGACTTAATGGGATGGGAGACAGTATAATACGTACCATAGATATTTTTCACGTTTACTTAATAAAGGGCTTGACTATCTCTGTGTGCATCTAGATAAGTTGAATAGCTTGTCTAAACAAATAGATTATATACATTTTTTATTAAATTGAATGATTGTTTAGGTAATGGTTATATTAATGCTTGTGCGCAAGATGGAAGGTAGCACACCGTTATAAATATGTTAAGGAGGATGAAAAAATGGGTATTTTAAGTGGAAATCCAACAGATGAGCCAATGCACTACGGTGAGGTATTTGGAACTTGGTCTTTTGTTTCAACATCAAAAGCTTTAGTGTCTGGATATCAAACATTTTTAAATCACGTAGGTGACAAAGACCTACATAAATTAGTTCAACAATCAATTGAACAATGTCAAGAAGAGATGAAAGCGATAGAAAAATTATTAAAAGAAAACGGAATAGGTTTACCTCCAACACCTCCAGAACGTCCTGAAGCTTGCTTAGATGATATTCCAGTAGGTGCTCGAGTTCAAGATCCAGAAGTTGCGGCTTCTGTTTCGCGCGATATTGCAGCAGGTTTAGTTGCTTGTAGCCAATTGATTGGACAGTGTGTACGTGAGGATATCGCAGCAATGTTCAGCCAGTTCCACATGGAAAAAGTAGCGCTAGGCGGTAAATTTTTAAAGCTTAGTAAAGAAAAAGGATGGTTAATTCCTCCACCTCTTCATAAGTCTAAAAATACGGACTGTTAATAAATGTTTTTGCAGATTATTACAAATCCGATTCCTTGTGTATTCAATTAATAAACAGAGGGGGTTGGATTTTTCCAATCCTCTATAAAGAGTATGAATTAATAATACCAAGCTTATGTTTATGTCTAAGTTATAAAGAATTGAACCTTAATGATGATAAAAAAGATGAAGTCTATTGCACAGGTAACAAAAGTAAATTATGAGTAAACTGTTTCTAAGTACAAATACACTCGTAAGAATGCATTTTGACTAAGAGCTAAGAACATTTCTTAATACAGTTACAGTAAGTTTTTTTATAAAAAAATATTTTGTTAATAACGGACACTTATAGCAGCCCTTACTTATTGTATGTGTAATTTAAATCTCAGGTAATATTAAAAGGATCTTTTACTTTTGCGTAGCGGGCTCACCAAAATGTGTCTTGTAGTTCCATAATAACAGTACCATTTTTGGATAAACAATTATAAATAATATCGATTCTTTGCTTTTCCTCAACCTCTAAAACTAAAGAAATAGTACTTCCAAATTCTAAATTTTGCTCAGGGAAAGAATCAGAAACCATGAAAATAATTCATCTTTTTTAAACTTAGCGTGCATAATCCGATTCTGAGCTTCTGGAGGAGTTGGGAAATTTACTTCTCCAAACGTTTGAATTTCTTGAACTTGACCTTCAAAAACTTCCTTTGCATTTCCATTAAAAGATAAATAAGGTGTAATTTGTTTCTTTATTTCAAGCTCTCCTTTAAGTTGAAGTGTCAGACAATCCAATTATAGTGGTAATAATTCTTCATCGTAAAATTGAGCGTTCAAAGCTTTTAATAAAAAGAAGTAAAGATGTACATGTACTTTTTTATTTAGCTTATTTATATAAATATTTTAAAAACCAAAATTGCATCTTAGCAAAAGAATATGCTAAAATTTGACGAGTGTACTTGCCAGAAGTACATTCTTTTTTTGTATATAAACAGCTAGTATTCATCATTAGAGAAAAAGGAGTGGATTCCTTTGCCGCAGCAAGACTTAAAAAAGGAAATTGGATTCTTAGCTGCTCTTACGACAGTTATTGGAACCGTTATTGGAGCGGGTGTGTTTTTTAAACCAACCGCCGTTTATGGAGCGACTGGCTCCGCTAGCCTTGGACTCTTAGCCTGGTTAATTGGTGGGCTTTTAACGATATGTGCGGGTCTTACAGCTGCTGAATTATCAGCTGCTATTCCTGAGACAGGAGGGATGATGGCTTATTTAAAGAGAACGTATGGGAATCTTGTTGCGTTTTTGCTTGGGTGGGCACAGACGGTTATTTACTTTCCGGCTAATATTGCTGCGCTTGCTATTATCTTTGGAACGCAAACAATTAGTTTATTTGGACTAACGGCAAACGATAATCAATTCCTCATTGTTATAATTGCCATTGCAACTGCGCTGTTTTTGACCTTAATGAATTTTTTAGGAGCCAAAGCAGCTGGTGCTATTCAAACGATTGCAACTGTTTGTAAGCTCATCCCATTAGTACTCATTATTATCTTTGGTTTATTACATAGTGGAGACGTGCCATTTCAGCTGTTTCCAGTAGAAGCAGGACCAGATAAAGATTTCTTAACAGCGTTAGGATCAGGATTACTGGCAACCATGTTTGCTTATGACGGCTGGATTTTAGTTGGAAACATTGCAGGGGAAATGAAGAACCCGAAAAAAGATCTTCCGAGAGCTATTATCCTTGGCTTATCCGTTGTAATGGCCGTATATCTTCTTATTAACGTTGCGTTTCTTATGGTAATGTCGGCAGCGTCTTTAGCAGGTACAGATACGCCAGCATCAGATGCTGCAGGCCTGATTTTTGGCGCTTTTGGTGGGAAGTTTGTAAGTATTGGTATTTTAATTTCTGTATTTGGCTCGATCAATGGCTACATTATGACGGGAATGCGCATTCCGTATGCGATGGCGACAGAGAACAAGCTTCCATTTAGCAAGTGGTTTGGGCGTCTTTCAAAGAAAAGTAAAGTACCGTACAACTCGGGCATTTTTATTTTGTTTATCGCCATCATTATGATGACGATTGGTGGATTTAACACGCTAACGGACATGCTTGTGTTTGTTATTTGGATCTTTTACACGATGACTTTTGCGGCTGTGCTCATTTTACGTAAGCGTGAACCCGATCTTCCAAGACCTTATCGTGTGCCACTTTATCCGGTACTACCACTTATTTCGCTACTAGGTGGGCTGTTTATTGTGATTAATACGCTCTTTACACAAACAACTCTTGCTTTGTGGGGGTTAGGTATTACGGCTCTTGGTTTACCCATTTACTTTGCGATGAGAAAGAATCATATTAATAATTAGAAAAGAAGTCTTTTAGGGCTTCTTTTTTTATTGGTTTTTTGTTGTATATGCAACAAAAATGAGATGCATTATATATAAATATTTTGTTGTGAATACAACAAAATGGAGGTGTGTCAATGTGGAGATTTTACGCGAAATTGGGATGATTGCAAGAGCGCTTGATTCTATCAGTAATATTGAGTTTAAAGAGTATGATCTTACCAAGGGCCAATATTTGTATCTTGTTCGGATTTGTGAAAATCCGGGAATTATTCAAGAAAAGCTAGCGGAAATGATAAAGGTTGATCGAACAACGGCAGCTCGCGCTATAAAAAAATTAGAGATAAATGAATTTATTGAAAAAAAAGAAGATGTCCATAACAAAAAGATAAAAAAGCTTTTTCCAACTGAAAAAGGCAAGATTGTCTTTCCTATTATTAAAAGAGAAAATGAGTACTCAAATGAAATGGCTTTAAACGGATTTTCAAATCAAGAAATGGAAGTGATGGTGGACTTACTTCAACGAGTAAGAAGAAATGTTGAGAAGGACTGGGAGTTTGTTAAAAAAGGAAATAAGAGAATGTATTGAGAAAGTTGAGAGGAAAGGTAGGAGTAACATGAACATAAAAATTAAGCCGTGCAATTATGAACAATTAGATCAGCTCCAAACTATTAGCTATGAAACGTTTGATGAGACGTTTCGACATCAAAACTCTCCTGAAAACATGAAAGCGTATTTAGAAAAAGCATTTACCTTACAGAAGCTAGAAAAAGAGTGGGCTACTGCTTCTTCACGCTTCTTTTTTCTTTATCATGATGACGAGCTAGCAGGATATTTAAAAGTCAACGTGGGTGAAGCTCAGTCTGAAGCACTGGGAGATGATGCGCTTGAAATTGAAAGAATCTATATCCGAAAAAACCATCAAAAACATGGTCTTGGTAAGAAGTTGTTTAATAAAGCGGTTGAGGTCGCTTTAATGTTAGATAAACAAAAAATTTGGCTAGGCGTTTGGGAGAAAAATGAGAACGCGCTTGCTTTTTATAAAAAAATGGGATTTGTTCAACAAGGCCAACACTCTTTTTATATGGGGGACGAAGAACAAATCGATTTAATTATGGTTAAATCACTGATCTAAATGATCTTTTTAAAAGGGGACTGAGGTAAATGTATATACCGAAGCATTACATGATTCAGAGTGAAGATATCATTTATGAGATTATTGATCAGCACGGATTCGGCACTTTATTTTCTCAGCATAACGGTGAGCCTTGTGCTACGCATTTACCACTGAATTTAAATAAGGAAGAGAAAACCTTATATGGGCATCTTGCTCGAGCTAATGAACAGTGGAAAGATGCTGTCGATCAACAAGTGCTGGCTGTTTTTCAAGGTCCACACTGCTATATTTCACCTTCTTGGTATGAGACAAACAAAGCTGTACCTACTTGGAATTACGTTGCTGTTCATGTATATGGACAGTTAGAGATTATTAAAGATAACCGTACCATAGTTAAATCGTTAAGTAACTCTGTGGAGAAATATGAAAAACCCGAAAGTTCTTATCAGTTAAAAGATGTTGATGCTAGTTTCGTAGAAGGTTTAAGCAGAGGGATTGTTGCGTTTAAAATGAATATTACAAAAATTGAAGCGCAGGCCAAGCTAAGTCAAAATCATTCAGTTGAACGACGAAAAAGAGTGATTCAGCATTTAGAAGAGAGTTGTCAGCACGATAATATGCAAGTGGCAGAACTAATGAAGAGAGAGTTGTAATTAAAGGGATAAAATTCAAATTAAAAAAGAGTGATTGTTTTGTTGAATCACTCTTTTTCAGCTAATTAAGATAAAAGCTTTAAGACTAAAGCAGCTCGGAAAATGGTTATAACAAGGAAATAATAATACAAAGTGCGAGGAGTTTAAATTTCTTCAATAACTCGACACGGATTGCCCATTCCTAATGAATTTTCAGGAATTGATTTAGTCACAACGCTTCCAGCGCCAATAACAGAATTTTTACCAATGCTAATGCCAGGCAAAATTATTGCATTTCCACCAATTCAAAAGTTATCATCAATAGTTACAGGTTTAGTCAAAGTACGATAAGGTGCCTCGTTTGCCTTATGGTTCGAATTAATTCGTTCAACTGCTTTTAAAGGGTGAGTCGCCGTATAAATTTGTACGCTTGGTGCAATTAGAACATTTTCGCCAATGACAATTTTATTAGTATCTAAAAAGACGCAATTAAAGTTGATAAATGTATTTTTTCCAATTGAAATATTTTTACCGTAATCGCAAAAAAACGGCTTTTCAATCCAAACGTTATCGCCAACAAACTCACAAAGATTTTTTAATATACTTGTTTTATCAGCTTCTGGATTGCTACCAGGCATCCATATAATAGCGTGCTTCTTGGGCCATCTTTAGTAACTCAGGGTCTCTAGCGTTATAATTTTCACCGTTTAGCATTTTTTCTTTTTCAGTCAGGGTTTAGCTCCTTTATTAGATGAGATATGTATCATTCAATTAATAGTTTATCCACTTTAAAATAAAAAAGCGAAAAGTAATGTTTGCTTTTAAGAAAATAAGCCTTTAGTAATAAATGACTTTTCCTTCAAAGTATTATGAGCTAATCGGTAAAGAGCTTTTCTAACTTACATGTAAGTAGAAGACTCTTTTTTGTATTTAAAACAAGCTTGAAACCACACATCTAAATTTCTAGAATGACAGAAACATTGTGTTTAGCTCAGGGGTTCAAGTTGTTTGGGAAAAGTTTGCAAACTACTGGGATGTAGAGCAACGACATGATAAAAGGGTTATATGAAGCGCATTTGTCTGTAAAAGATCTATCGATTTCTATCTTGGTTTATGAGAAGCTAGGGTTAGAACTGGCTTGAGCTGTGGGAAGGGAATGACTATCAAACAGTATACCGTCCATAACTAAGACACGTAGCATTTGAAGTAAGCTATGGTGGTTTACAGTAGTCTGTCCGTCGATGGCTTCGCTCACTTGGAATTGAAGTAGGACCATTTAAAAAGTAGCTTTGTTGAGGTTACTGAAGAGCTGAACAGCGTGGAAAGGAAAATAACAATTAAAGGGTGGACATACAAATATAAATAGAGGAGAACAAGATGCTTATATACGATAAAATCTACGGAGAGTTTGATATAACAGGAGTAGTAGAAGAGCTAATTTTAAGCGAGCCTGTGCAGCGCTTAAAGGAGATTCATCAAGGCGGGGCAAGTTATTTAATTAATAAGGAGTGGAACGTAACAAGATTTGAGCATTCTGTTGGAGTGATGCTCCTCATTAAAAAATTAGGTGGCTCTGTAGAAGAACAAATAGCAGGGCTGCTTCATGACGTATCCCACACGGCTTTTTCACACGTAGTAGATTATGTATTTGATAAAAGCAATGAAGATTATCATGAAGATATTTATGAAACAGTTATTTCTGAATCGAGTCTTCCAAGAATTTTAGCTAAGCATGGATATGATTATCGTGAAATTTTGCTTGATGAAACGAAGTGGACAATACTTGAGCAGTCAGCTCCTGAGCTATGCGCTGATCGCGTTGATTATACGCTACGAGACATGTATTCGTACGGTTATATCTCGCTGGCAGAAACACAGCGCTTCTTACAAGATATTGTGGTCATAAACGGAAAAATACACCTTCAACATATTGAAGTTGCCGAGTGGTTTGTAGAGACTTATTATAAAGAGGTAATTGATTTTTTTATGAATCCGTTAGGTATTTATGGTGGCGATCGGCTGGCAAAAGTATTAAAGCAAGCTTTAAATAAAAAAATCATTACCAAAGATGATTTTTTAACAACGGATGATCAGTTACTTCACAAAATAAAGGCTTCAAATGATCAAGAAGTAGTAAGTTTGTTAGGACAAATTCATCCAGATGCAGAGGTGGAAGTAAATGAACAAGAGTATGATATCCATCAAAAGAACAAAATTCGACTTATCAATCCATCTATCTGGATAAATAATAAATTTGTATCTGCTTCTGATTTATCTAATTATGTAAAAGAAATGAACGAAGTAGCGTTATTTAAAGCCGAAATCGGTATGTATGTAAAGCTAGTTAAAAGTTAATTTATGTTTTCTAACAAAAAAGAGGCAATAGGATAAACTATTGTCTCTTTTAACTAAACATTTATTCCGACTCTGCTTCCATTGCATCTTGTTTCGTTTGATGAACAGTTCCGAACGGATGATTTGGCGGGGCATAAATAGAATAGAGCTTTAGAGGTGTGTCTCCTGTATTCGTTAAGTTATGCCATGTTCCTGCAGGTACGATAATGGCAAAATCATCTGAAACGTCGGTTTGAAACGTTAAGTTATCTTTTCGACTGCCCATTTTGACAGACCCTTGCCCTTGTTCAACGCGTAAAAACTGGTCTACGTCTGGATGCATTTCTAAACCAATATCTTCTCCTGGTGCAAGGCTCATTAGCGTTACTTGAAAATGCTTTCCGGTCCATAAAGCCGTGCGAAACGTTTCATTTTGCTTAGTCGCTTCGTTGATGTTTACAACAAGTGGATTTGGACCGTAATCTCTGATTTCTCTCGTTTGATGGTTTCGGCTGCTTGCTGCAGGTGCAGGGTAATAAGGTGGATGAAACTGCTGATACATTTGATGATACCACTGATGGTAATAAGGTGAATTTGGATACATTATTTTTCCTCCTCTAACTAGGTGTTTTCCCTGTTCATCATATGCAGATAATGCCAGAAAGGGAGGAGGTGTGCTGAAAATGGGCGCTAAAAAGTTTGTGTTTCAACTCATTTTTGTAGAGTATATGGAATTCTTTCAGTAGTTAGCAATTGCACAAAGCCATTGTAGTAAGGAAGCAATTCCTCTGCTGTTTTAAAATCAACCCATTGAACTTCTAAAATATTTTCTTCACTAGGAATTTGTTTCGGCGCTTTTATAATACTTCCTCGAAATGCAATGAAAAAGACAATGAAATTAGAATATTATGTAAAAACAGGCGCTGATTATGATAAAATAAGAGCAATCAGAATGAGCGGGAGGAAGTCCGATGTAAACAATCTCTTACACTTATAAGCTAAAAACTAAATAAGATGTGAGGGATTTCTATGTCAACATTTCATAACGAACAATCATTTCGTTTTCTTTGGATTGGACAAATGCTAGCGAATTTAGGTGATGTGTTATATATTGTGAGCTTAACAGCAGTAGTATATCACATGACTAAATCAGTTACCTTCATGTCCTTGATTCCATTTGTTATTACGATGACAGCGTTAGTAAGCGGTATCGTGGCGCCTTTAATGATCGAAAAGTATCAGTTGAAAGCAATTCTATCTTACTCTCAGGTTGGGAAAACGATTTTTTTGCTAGTGCTTTGTCTTATGGCACTGCATATAAGCATAGACCGTTTATGGCTAGTCTATATAGTGATTGGATGCATTTCTTTTTTAGATGGAGCGGCATCACCGGCGCGCAATGCGCTTGTTCCAAGCCTAATCGATGACGAGCATCTTGTAAAAGCAAACAGCTTTTTAGCTATGATTGATCAAATAACAAGACTTGTCGCCTGGCCTGCTGGAAGCATACTAATGATATGGTGGGGCCAAGTTAATATGCTATGGCTCACTTTTTTGCTGTTTACTACTTCATCTATTTTTATGTGTTTGATTAAAGTGGAACCCATAGAAAAGAGCGCAGAAGCATCACCTAAGCTAGGCGTGATTAAGGAAGGGTGGCAAATTATTTGGAATTCAAAGCAGCTCCGGATAATCAACGTGATGACAGTGTTAGAAACTGTGGCTGGAGGAGTTTGGATTGCGGCCATTATACTTGTATTTGTCGAAGAGGCTCTGGATCAAACACAAGCGTGGTGGGGAATTATTAATGCAGCTTTCTTTGCAGGAATGTTATTAAGCGGAGCGCTTGTATATCGCTATTCTAAAGTAATGGAGAAGAATTTAGGTCAAGCGATGATGTGGTCATCATTCTTCCTAATGGTTCTTACTCTTTGGTTTGGAACGACTTCTATAGCATGGTTAGCCGCTATGATTTCACTATTGTACGGGTTACCACAAATGGCGAGAGATGTTGCAGAAGTGACCATTATTCAAAGAAATGCCAAAAAAGAGTTGCTGGCTAAAGTGTATTCAGCAAGAGATACACTAATATACGGGTCTTTTGGAATTTCTTCATTGCTCTTTGGGTATATAACAGATTATTTCGGTGTTCGCATAACGTTTACAACTGCAGCAGGTTTCTGTTTGCTTTCCTTTCTTATTGCAATTCTGAATAGAACCAACCTTGTCCGGATATCAGGCGTTAATAATAGAAATAGAACAAACCAAGCTGGCTAATTTGTCACTTGGTTTTTTTATTCTTCTTTAAAACTTATCTTTGAGACAGCTTCTGATGATGTGTTAAATTCAATTGAAACAATTACCGTGAACTTTCGGTTGTTTTCATTTAACCAAAGCTTAAAGGTTTCTTTTGACATACTACCTTGCTGTTCTCTTTTTACATGCAAATAGTCATAAATAGCGGCTTTCGGGTACTTTTCTTTTGTTTTTTGCATCGCAAACTTTCCCCACTTCGCGTAAGCTGGTACTCTGGATTCTACTGCATGAGCGGGAGAAAACCAAGCAAGGTTAGTGAACGAAATAAAAGTGAGTGTTAAGCATAAAAGTAACTTTTTCAATGAAATCACCCTTCCTAATTTAAATTGAAATAAATTACGTTTCTATAGCATTATTTTTTAATATCTATGGCTTGTTGGCTGTTTGCAAAAAGCACAGTATTAAAAAGAAAAGACCGTTTAACATTGTGCTAGCTATCGTTAGTTTGTGAAAGTTGTTGAAAATTATGTTGAAATTTTAAAAAGCGAATACATACATAAAAGGTAATGGCCTCTGTAGTGAGAATTGTTACACCTCAGTACTTCTGAATGGCTTTTGGTTTATTTAGCCTCCTGATTATAAACCAACCAACCGGGTTCTGATATTTGAGAAGAACGCTCCAAAATTTTATTCATGATGCTCTTTGTCGGAGCATTCGAGAGGGTTCGGCTGGTAGTTATTTTTAGAGGTGATAGAAGAAATGCTATAAGGAATAATAACAATTTATCTTTGCCCATTTCAAAAATATCTGATGTGAGCATCATTAGAGAGAGGACAAATCGCATCCTCATATCTGTGTTCTAGGTAGTCATACGTGTGATTATTTGCTACGTTGACGTCTTTTACGAAATAATCCAACTATGAAAAGAAGCAGTGGATATATCAATCCAAAAATTAAGCTATAGGAAAGCCATGTCTCACTGTCCCATACTTTTTGATAACTGATGCTTGGATAGACGGTAATGGATAAAACGATAACCATAATGGCAAATGGAAGAGTAAAAACCTTATACTCTTTTAATCCGAAAATTTGTGCAAAGCTTGAAACGGTACCGTAAAAGTAAATAGATAATTTAAAGTACAAAGAAATAAACCACATGATTGCAATTAAGATTTCAATTCCTTGCAAAAATGTCCCTATATTAATTCGCATCGCTAGTTCATAACTAGGGTAGGAAACACTTGCAGAGACAAAGGGACCTAAAACTAAGGTGCTTAATAAAATAAGGATACACATGATGAATCCTCCTATAATGCCACCTTTTAAAAACGAAGATTTTGCTTTTTTGAATCGATTTATATGTGCAGGAAATAGCATAAGTAAAGCAGGAAAAGTAAGATAGCTAATGCTAACAAAAGTAAATGTAGAGCTGACGAGTGATTTTAGGTTTATATCCGTTATGGGCTGAAGATTTTTAAAATCGCTTTGTGGTGCAATAAAGCAGATTAACGCAATAAAGGGTATGACAAACCATGGAAACAAAATTTGAGCCGATCTCGCTAAATTTTCTACTCCCGATCGAACTCCAATCGCTACAACAAGCATAAATGCGATATTAATTAATAAAATAGGGGTTTCGTCAATAACCTGTGTGGCTAAGAAGCTCCCTAAGTAGTATAGAACTTCACCACAAAATAAAAATACAGAAAGAAAAAAAAGAAGAGATACAGCCTTTCCAATCCACTTTCCAAGAAGATATTCATTTAATTCAATTAGCGTTTTATTTGGAGAAAGGTTCCCAATTGCAACGTACAACTGTACTAAAATAACCCCAATCATAATACCTAAAAAAGCTGAAATCCATGCGTCTTGTTTTGCATCAGCAGCTATGGCTGATGGTACAACAAGAATACCGCTCCCTACACAGTGTAGCGTGACTAATATTCTAAACTGAGTAGAGGATATCTTATTTTTCTTCATAGTCGTTTCACCTATTTTTACCTTAAAATCTGAACTAGAATATCAGTAAGAGGTCTTAAAAGGAACGCAATCCCATTTAAAGGGTTAGGGACGTCCTGCAATATACCTCTAGCAATAACCATGCTAAAGCTAATTGAAAGCAAAAAAATAAGCACTTTGAATTCTTTGTGCATTTTTGCTTTTAGTAAACGAGGAGCGTCAATCTTTAGAATAAATATAGAAGCTAAGATTATGCAGATAATAGGAATCATTTTTACTTCATGCACTCCTGTTATGTTGGTTATTTATAATTATTACCTTAGTGAACGGTTTTTATCAGTTTAGTTAAAAAATGTTTGTTTTAAAATTAGAAATTCGTTTCATCATGAGATGCGTCGGGTATACAAAATATAACAAATCAAACATAGGAGGGATTTCAATGAGTAATCAAAACCAAGGATTGGGAGATAAAGTAAAAGGTGCTGTTAACAAGGTAAAAGGTGAAGTGAAGGATCAAGTAGGTAACGCTACAAATAATAAAAACCTTCAAGCAAGCGGTAAAAAAGATAAAGCAAAAGGAAAGGTACAAGAAGGCGTAGGGAAGTTTAAAGACGGTCAATAAGCTAATAAAAAAGCAGGCTTTGTATTGGACAAGCCCGCTTTTTTAATTAAACAAAGTATTATGAAATTAAAGTAAGTGGATTTTATGAAGTGATGAATGCTACTATTACATTATTGGTACGAACAATACCACCATACCCCTTTGACTTAAAGTCAAAAATCCCTAGTTATCCCCTTGATAACTAAGGCCTTACTGGTCAATTTTAGTTTGATGTAGATGGAAAAGGCGCTGCTTGCGAGCAGCGTTTTTTCGTTATCCTTCTAAATATCGATATAGCGTAGATTTGCTAATTCCCGTTTTTTCTTTAATATCCGCTAATGTGTAGTTTTTGCTTTGGTACATTTCAATTGCTTTTTTTACATTTTCATCCGGTTTTCGTGGACGCCCAGTCGAAATTCCTTGTTTCTTCGCGCGTGAGACCCCTTGCTTTGTTCGCTCACTAATAACATTGCTTTGGAAGTCTAAAAGATGTTTTACCGTATGTATAAATACCTTTCCAGTAGATGAGCTCGTGTCAATGTCTTCATCAAGAAACTGAACGTATGCTCCTTTTTCTTGAATTGCTTCAAGCAGCTCCAAAAGATGTCTGATAGAGTCAGCTAGCGTGAAGAAACGTTTAACAACTAGCTGATCATTTGCTAAAAGACTATCAATTAAGTTTGCTAACTGAACTCGTTTTTTTGCAGAGCCATGTTCTTCTTTTATAATGGTATCGCATGGGATTTTTTGTAGAGATAGTTCTTGATTCTTACAGTTTATATCTCCTTCGTAAGGCCTCATGTATCCAATAATCATCTCACTGCTCCCTTGCTAATTAATGCATGTCTTTTATCATACCACAAAGAAAATTATAAACAAAAAGTATCAAAAAGATTCCATTTTGGGAAAAAAGAGTGGTAGACTACTTTTTGTTGAAGACGAATTCGGCTTGCGAGTAGCGAGTCAAAATAAAAGGTGCAGGATTTGGTAGATAAAATTAAGCAAGAATGGTTTTCAAACACCCGTGCTGACGTACTAGCAGGAATCGTAGTTGCTTTAGCACTAATTCCAGAAGCCATTGCATTTTCAATTATTGCAGGCGTAATTTTAAGTGCAGTATTATTCGTAGCAAAAATCTCAAAGATTAAGCTTTATCAAAAGGTGGAAGGTTCCAACTTACTTGTTAACGTAGAAGGTCCTTTGTTTTTTGCTTCAGTTGAAAGCTTCGTAAATGCTTTTGACTTTACAGCTGATGCTAAATCTGTCGTTATTAACTTTTCCAATGCCAAGGTTTGGGACGATTCAGCTGTAGATGCTATTGATAAGGTTGTGATGAAATATCATGAATATAGAACGAATGTCACGATAAAAGGGTTAGATTCGACCAGTAAAAGATTGGTAGATAAGCTCGCGGTTTATCATCGCTCAAATGCTAAACCATCAGCTCACTGAGGTTAAAACTTTATCATTGGAGATAGGCTAATAATTATAGTCTTGATCTTGTTTGGATTAAAAAGAGACTGAGACA
>NZ_BCVD01000088.1 GCF_001591565.1 Priestia flexa NBRC 15715
GAACGTGTTCAGATAACCTAAAGAGATGGGAACATCTATTGTTCGTGTCCAAAACTCAAACTCTTTTAATCAAAATTTAATTATCAAAACATCTAAGCAGACAATAAAACCTTCTTTTCCACTTCTAGCTTCCGGTACATAAGTGCAATTAACATCGCAGGTAAGCTACACGCAAGCATTCCAATGAAAGCATATCTTGGCTCAATTTCATATAAGAAGCCACCGAAAACTGTGAATACAGCCGTGCTCCAGCTGAGTGCGAAAGCCGAGTACATGCCTTGAGCTTTTGGAATATGTGTATGTGGAATGTTTGCTGTTAAGTATTTCATGAAAGCATAGTGCCCCATCGCAAATGAAAACGCATGTAGGGTTTGCGCAATACAAAAGACAATAATGTTTGGAAAAGCAAATACTAACACCCATCGCAGAGAAGAGCCAGCTGCAGCTAATGCTAATAGGGTACCCGGTGAAAACCGGCTAAAGCGTTTATCTGCAATCGAAAAGAAAATAATCTCAGCAATAACGGCAATATTGATAATGACACCGATTAGATAGATTGGCGCATCGATTTCTTGTAAAAAGATATAGCCATAGTTGTAATAAGTAGCATGGGCGGCTTGAAGCAGCACCACAATAATAAGTACAACTAAGAAATGTTTGGTGCGAAATAAATCTATGATATTTACCTTTTTACCTTGGTTTATTTGTGGTTTCTTCGATAAAATGTCCGGAGCACTTGTGAAACTAAGAGCGACAAAGCAGCTAATCCCAAGCAGTAGCGCCCAAAAGATCATGTTATCTCCAAGCATTCCTGTAAATACAGTTAACAGGATACCTACAGACACAAATCCAATCGATCCCCATTGACGACTTTTTCCGTAGTGTTTCAGCTGTTTACTTTGTACAAGAACACCAGCGACGCTATCTAAAGCTGGCATTAAGGTTGGGTAAAAAATATGCAAAAAGACGGTTACGACTAGTAAGCTTGTAAACGAATTAGCTGGAATGTAACAAAGAATCCCAATCAACGTGCCAATTCCCGCAATATTTAAAAGCGCTTTATTGCTGACTCGTTCTAATAAATAAGGAAAAGCAAATAGTGTAGAAAGCCCCCTCGCCACTAAGCCAATACTCATAATAAAACTAGCTTCTGAAACGCTAATTCCTTTTGTTTGAATCATCCAGCCTGACCAATAGGGTAGAAAAATTCCCCATGTCAGAAAAAAACTAAAAAAATGTGTGCTCATCCACCGTTGTGTATTCATTCGTATCCTCCTTATCAATCGCATGATATCATGAGAATAAATATGATTACTATGAGATATCTCATAGTTTTGAGGTGGCAGATGGAAATTTACAAAGGTGAAAAAAAGCGGTTGTATCTAGAAAGGCATTCAATTGCTAATCAGTTTTCTTTTGAAATTGAAGAGTTTCTTGAGGTACGAGAGTATAAGCGCGATGAGTGGATTATCCGCGAAGGAAGGAGACCAGATTTTTTATTTTATGTGACAGAAGGAAAAGCGAAAATATACGTAACACATCAAAACGGGAAAGTATCGCTTCTTAACTTTATCAATGCGCATGATTATATCGGTGAAATGGAATTATTAAACGATGTGTACTATACAAAAGGAATTCAAGCCGCCACCAAAACAGTTTGTTTGGTGTTGCTTTTCTCCCAATGTCGCACCAGGTTGCTTGAAGACGCTAAGTTTCTTCGAGAATTAACAAAGTTTTTGAGTGTTAAAGCAACGTTAATGGCAGCTAAATACTCACAGAGCTTAGCTTTCCCTCTAGAGAACAGGCTTGCGGACTTTATTATACAGACGGCTGATAACGGAGTTTACCGAGAAAAGCACGTCATTGTTTGTGACTATCTCGGTGTTTCGTATCGCCACTTGTTGCACGTATTGGCACAGTTCTGTGAGAAAGGATACCTGCAAAAAGAAGGTAGAACCTATAAAATTAAAGAGCAGTATGCTTTATATGAACTTGCCGAGGCGATTAAGAATAAAAGCATGTAAGCTCAAGCTGAATATATAGTAAAACCTCATAAAATCGCATAAAATAATGTTAAAATAAACAGCGGTGAATAATTTCTATTTTAAGTGCAGCTGTTCATAGGAATGTTCTCACCCTTCAACTAAAGAAAGGAGGGGGTTTTCATGATTAAATTAAATCGTGTAAGTAAAAGATTTGCACAGTTTCAGGCGATTAAAGAGTTATCTTTAGAGATAAATAGCGGTGAGATTCATGGAATTATTGGAGCGAGTGGAGCGGGGAAATCAACGTTGCTTCGTCTTATGAACCTACTTGAAATTCCAGATGAGGGAGAAGTGGAAGTGAATGCTCAAATCTTAACAAAGATGAGTGGGAAGAAGCTTCGAGAAGCGAGAAAGTCGATTGGGATGATCTTTCAACACTTTAATCTAATTTCTAATAAGACAGTGTACGATAACGTAGCTGTTTCATTAGAGCTAACAAGATCTCCAAAAGAGGAACAGAAAAAGCGCGTGCTAGAATGCTTAAGCTTTGTTGGCTTAGCTGAGCTAAAAGATAAGTATCCAGCTCAGCTAAGCGGTGGCCAAAAGCAGCGTGTGGCCATTGCAAGAGCCTTGGCAAACAAGCCGCAAGTGTTACTTTGTGATGAGCCGACCTCATCTCTGGATTCTAATACTACAGCTGATCTATTAAAAGTATTAGAGGATATTAATCAGCACTTAGGTGTGACCATCGTGATTGTCAGCCATGAGATGGAAGTCATTAAAAGCATATGCAATCGCGTCACCGTTCTCGAAAATGGATCTCTCTATCAAACGGTAACGACAAAGCCAAAAGGTGTTCAAATGAAAGAGAATCGGGCACAATATTTTGTAGATCAATTAACAGAGGGAGAGGAAATAGACAATGCTTGAAGTTTTGGCACAATATGAAACTGAAATATGGCAATCTATTGGTGAAACCTTTGTGATGGTTGGTGTTTCAATTTTAGCTGCAGTTCTCATCGGACTTCCCGTTGGTACTTTTTTATTTCTTTGTCGGAAGGGGCAATTGATTGAAAATCAACTCATATTTTCAATCTTAAACCTAATGGTAAATACAATTCGCTCGTTTCCATTTTTATTACTGGTCGTCTTCCTCATACCGTTTACTCGTTTTGTCCTCGGGACAGCAATTGGAACAGCAGCAGCAACAATTCCACTCTCGATTATTGCCATTGCGCACTACTCACGTCTTGTTGAGCAATCGCTGTTAGATGTGCCTAAAGGTGTTATCGAAGCAGCGATTTCGATGGGGGCATCTGTTCGAGAAATTATGTTTAAGTTTGTTTATGTAGAAGCACGCTCGGGTCTAATCCTTGGACTGACGACATCCATTATTAGCTTTATTTCGTATTCGACTATTATGGGAGTTGTTGGCGGAGGAGGAATTGGTGATTTCGCCATTCGGTATGGGTATCAACAATTTAAAACAGATTTAATGATGTACATAATTATTATTATGATTGTGTTGGTGCAGCTCGTCCAATTTGTTGGAATGACTGTGGCCAGAGTGTTGGATAAAAGATAAATAATGGAGGAAAAAAATGAAAAAACTATTCTTTTTTATGTTGGTGCTTGTTGTAGCACTAAGTGGTTGTGGCCAAGCAAACGAAACAAATGAAAATAAAGATAAGCAAGGACAAGATGGAGAAGAAGTTACGTTAAAAGTAGCCTCTTTAATACCACCAATGACAGAGATTTTAGACCTTGTAAAGCCAAAGCTAAAGGAAGAAGGCATTGACTTACAAGTAGAAGTCTTGAGTGATAACGTACAGCCCAATAGCGCGCTTGCAGCTAGAGAAGTAGATGCAAACTTCTTTCAACACGTGCCTTATATGGAAGAATTTAATCGTAATAACAACGCAGAATTAGTAGCCGTTGAGCCAATTTATTTTGCAAATTATGGCGTATATTCAAAGAACTATAAGTCAGTAGAAGAATTACCTGATGGTGCGACTGTGGCCATTGCTAATGACGTTTCTAATATTGATCGTTCTCTTTCTTTGCTTGCGCAGCATGATGTTATCAAGTTAGGTGACAAGAAAGATACGTATTATACGAAGGCGGACATTAAAGAGAATCCCAAAAACCTTAAGTTTAAAGAAGTTGATTTACTGATGCTATCGAGAATGTATGATGATGCGGATGCGGTAGTCATGACGCCAGCTTATGCCGCGCCTCTTGGTTTAACACCAAAAAGTGATGCACTTCTTACTGAAGGAGTAGACAATGATTTTGCAATTACCTTAGTAGCGCGCAAAGATAACGCTGATTCAGATGCAATTAAGAAGCTAGCTGAAGCAATGACAAGCCCAGAAGTTCGTAAATTCTTAGAAGAAAAGTACGATGAAACAGCTATTCCAGCCTTTAAATAAATAAAAAAGCCATTTGAATATTTGGGAGGGGATCTATTAAAGGTTTGGCAGCACCATTCATTTTAGCTTTTATTTTAGGTGGAATGATGGAAAATTCGCTTCGTCAATCGTTGACGATTTCAGGGGGATCCTGGAATATTTTCTTGACGAGTCCATTGGCTATGTCACTGATTGTATTAACGATCTTAGCAGTGATAGTGCCAGCATGGAGAGGGCGTTCTAAGCGTAAAAAAGAAAATACTCAAATTGGAATGTAACTATAAAAAAAGAACCCTTGTCCAAAGACAAGGGTTCTTTCAATTGGATAAATCGTTAACTTTTAATCAGTTACGGATTAGATAATCAAAAGCACCTAAAGCTGCTGTTGCACCTGAACCCATGGAGATAATAATTTGTTTATAAGCACTGTCTGTGCAGTCTCCCGCAGCGAATACGCCAGGGATGTTAGTCGCACCATGCTTATCAACAACGATTTCTCCCATACGTGTACGTTCTACATCATCGCCTAACCAATCAGTGTTTGGTACTAAGCCTATTTGAACAAATACACCTTCTAATTCAACGTGTTTTTCTTCCTCTGTCTCACGATCAATGTAAGTAATACCGTTTACTTTATCAGTTCCGGTAATTTCTTTTGTTTGAGCATTTTTCACGACAGTTACATTTGGAAGGCTGTTTAGACGCTCTTGTAATACAGCATCGGCTTTCAGTTCAGGCATATATTCAAAAACAGTTACGTGATTTACGATACCTGCAAGGTCAATCGCTGCTTCCACGCCTGAGTTTCCACCGCCAATAACGGCTACGCGTTTACCTTCGAATAAAGGACCATCGCAGTGTGGGCAGTAAGCTACACCTTTGTTTTTGAATTCTGCTTCTCCAGGTACACCAACATTACGCCAGCGAGCACCTGTTGAAAGGATGACTGTTTTACTTTTTAAAACAGCGCCATTATCCAGCTCAAGTTCGACAAGGTCTTTTTTCTTTAAGCTACGAGCGCGTACTAAATTCATTACGTCAATGCCGTAATCTTTAACATGCTCTTCTAAGCTTGCTACGAGTTTAGGACCTTCTGTTTTCTTAACGCTAATAAAGTTTTCGATGCCCATTGTATCCATAACTTGTCCACCAAAGCGCTCGGCTACAATACCCGTGCGAATACCTTTACGCGCTGCATAAATCGCGGCACTTGCACCAGCCGGACCGCCACCAACAACAAGTACATCGTAAGGATCTTTATCAGCAAACTCTGCTGCATCTGGGCCGCTGCCCAGTTTATTTAAAATTTCTTCGATTGTCATACGACCGCTGCCAAACTCTTCACCATTAAGGTAAACAGTTGGAACTGCCATAATATCTTTGCTTTCTACTTCTTCTTTATAAGCCGCACCGTCAATCATTGTGTGAGAGATACCATTGTTTAAGATACTCATTAAGTTTAGAGCTTGTACAACATCTGGGCAGTTATGGCAGCTTAAGCTGATATAAGACTCAAATTTGTATTCGCCCTTAATGCTCTTAATCTGGTCAATCACTTTTTGATCAACTTTTGGTGCACGTCCACTTACTTGTAATAAAGCAAGAACTAATGAAGTAAACTCATGTCCTAAAGGGACGCCGGCAAATGTTACACCTGTATCTTCACCGATACGATTTACGCTAAAGCTCGGTGTACGCTCTAATTCAGCTTTTTCAACTTTAATGCGAGATGACATTGTTGCTAGTTCATCTACTAATGAAAGCATGTCGCGGGATACTTTATCTTCTCCCGCGCTTACTTTTAGCACAATGTCACTTTCTAATAATTGAAGATACTGATCTAGCTGTGCTTTGATATTTGCATCTAATAACATGTAATCAAACTCCTTAGATTTTACCTACAAGGTCAAGTCCTGGTGTTAGTGTTTCAGAACCTTCTTGCCATTTAGCTGGGCAAACTTCACCTGGGTTTTTACGTACATATTGTGCTGCTTTAATTTTGTTAACAAGTGTGCTTGCGTCGCGGCCGATACCACCAGCGTTGATTTCAATAGTTTGGATAATGCCATCTGGATCGATGATAAATGTTCCGCGATCAGCAAGACCTTCTTCTTCGTTTAATACTTCAAAGTTACGCGAGATTTTTTGTGAAGGGTCACCAATCATAATGTATTCAATTTTGTTAATTGTTTCTGAATGGTCATGCCATGCTTTGTGTGTGAAGTGTGTATCTGTAGAAACTGAATATACTTCTACGCCTAATTCTTTTAATGCTGCGTATTGGTCTTGTAAATCACCTAATTCAGTTGGACATACGAAAGTGAAATCTGCTGGGTAGAAGCAAACTACGCTCCATTTACCTTTAAAGTTTTCTTCAGTAACCTCAAGGAATTCACCTTGTTGGTAAGCTTGTGCTACGAATGGTTTTACTTCAGTTCCGATTAATGACATATCGAAATTCCTCCTCAATAAATTATAATAATTCTAATTCAATACTCATTATTATATAAAACCTGTTGTTTTGTCAAAGGAAATATAGCAAGTTTTTTAAAAAAGTTGTCTGATCGTCTGATTTCCTTTGAAAAGCAAGGTTTTGTACAGTGTTTCTACATATATCTTATCACTCTTGTGCGTTTTTTATCTAATAATATGATTGTATAAACTGGAAATGTATAAGTGTCTTTTTTATCTAATGGAGGAAAGGAGGTATGAAAATAAAAGGTGATGATTGAGAATAATTGAAGCCGTTACATTAGCTTCATTTTGCTGACAACAGAAAAGTATACGGTGTCATTTGAAATAGGATAAAAATGGTATTTTATTTATATTCTAATTACATTTTTTGAGTTTAAATACCTATATAAAAAAATATTTTTAGAAGAAAATGTATAAAAATTCATGAATTATAAATAGTAAATCTTATAAAAAAACCAGTATAAACCAAAAAAACATTATTTTACATATTTTTAGGGGTAGTAAGTATTACTTCGGTATGATTGACGTAATATAAGCCCTGTTATAGTCTATAAATGCTTTAGGAAGGGCTTTTCAGGTGGTTTAACAACATAGAAAAGGAGCCAATAAATGAGAAGCTTTCAAGTTCGGTTATTACTGCTTCTAGTAATATTTATTATCTTACCATACTTCCTGTCGGTGTTTATTATTTATGGAAATACAAAAAGTAGCATTGAGAACAAGGAGTTGGAAAAAAGCCGTGAAGAGCTACGTGAAGCGGGAAATGATCTTGAGCAACACTTTGAAAAAATGATTACATTGCCGTATTCCGTTTATAACATGCCAGATATACTACAAGTTTTTGATGAGGGCTTGCCAAAAGAAAATAGCAGTAATTTTTTATCTTTTGAAAAGAGTATTGAAACATTTTCAGCGACAAGGCCAGAATTGGTGCAGCTCCGCTTTTATTTTCACAAGGAAAAAGAATCATTGATTGTTTATAAATCAAATTTGAGCGCACCAAAAACACAAAGTAATTATGTCAAGCACCCTCCATTTAAACAGCTTTATCAATCAGAGCAAGATTATGTGATTGAAGAACCGCATAAAGCTAAAAATTATGACAACGTTCCAATTATCCCTAAGACAGAAGATTCCATGGTAGTAACAATGCATCATAAAATTAAAAACATTTTAAGTGAAGAGTTTCTTGGCTTTCTAACAATGGATATTGATATTACTTCGTACTCTCCATTAGTAAAACAGCTTGAGGGAGACGATGGTACATCGGTTTTCTTACTTAACGAAGATTATAAAGTAATGTATTCCAGTGATCCAAAGCAAATGGGACAAACGATTAGTAAAAAGGAGCTTACAGCATTGAGTGAGTCAACAGAGCTTGTACTCACTGAAAGCTTACAGGCACCACTGAATAACTGGCGAGTAGTGAAGATTATTTCTAAAGATGCCTTGTTTCAAGATGCTAAAAAAGCGGCTTATACAAACGTTGTGTTGGGATTGGGCGTGGTAGTGCTGGGAGTAATTATGGTTTTTCTAATCTCACGCATTGTCACAAAGCCAATAAGAGTTTTGAGTGATAAAGTACGATCCATTGAAGGTGGAAACATGGATGTGACGCTTACAACTTCTCGCAAAGATGAGATTGGCCATTTAGAAAATCATATGCAAGAAATGCTGCACCGTATTAACAATCATATTGATCGGGAATATAAGTTGGAGATTGAAGTAAAGAAAAGTCAGCTAAGAGCGCTCAAGTCTCAAGTGAATCCACATTTCTTATTCAATGCTTTGCAGTCAATAGGCGCTGTTGCTTTAGATTCTGGAGCAAAAGGGGTTTATGGATTGATCATTTCTTTATCAAAGATGATGCGTTACTCATTGCAAGCAGATCAATTAGTAACAGTAGATAAAGAGCTAGACTATATCCATTCTTATTTGGTGCTACAAAAAGAGCGGTTTGGTGAAGAGGTCGATGTTCAATTCTCAGTAGATAAAGAAGTTGAGAATGAGCTTATTCCGAGTATGCTCCTACAACCTTTAGTTGAAAATTATTTTAAGCATAGCTATGAAAAGTATAGTGACGAATCACGTTTAGAAATTATTGGTGAAAAAGAAAGGGGAGTTATTAAGCTAGCAGTGAAAAGTTATGGTCCAACCCTTCAAGAAGCTGAGCTGAATTCACTTCGTCAAACCATTTATAACCGTAGTGCTACACAAAAAGGTATAGGGTTGAAGAATATTTATGATCGGCTATTGCTACATTTTGGTCATGAAGCAGCGTTTCATATTGATAGCCTAGAGGGAAAAGGCTTTGAGGTAATGATGACAATTCCTATTAATAAGTAGAATTTCAATTTGAATAAAACAGCTATTGATTTGACTGCTAAGGGAGGTAAATATAGTGAAAGCGTTGATTGTTGATGACGAGAAAAATGTTCGTAAAGTGATGCGCCAACTAGGAGAATGGGAAAGCGTAGGAATCAATGAAGTGTTAGAAGCTACTAATGGCATAGAGGCTTTGGAGATAATTGAAAAAGAAAAGCCTGGTGTGATTTTTACGGATATTAAAATGCCAAAAATGAGTGGTTTACAGCTGATTGAAAGGTTAAATCAACATTCGTATACAGGAAAAGTCATACTTGTTACGGGGTATGATGATTATACATTTATGCGCAAAGCTATTCAATTAAATAGCTTTGATTACTTGCTGAAACCAATTGACCCCGAAGCTTTTCAACAAGTGTTAACAAAAGTAGTAGACTCTTTAGAGGCAGAACAAGAAGAAAACGAAGAAATACTAGCCGAGGCTAAAAAACTTCGTCACAGTCAACTAATGACGTCCTTATGTTTAAATGAAGGAACAGATACAGCATTTTTACATTCAATAATTCCAGAAGCGGAAGACATAGATTTTACACTGCTATATTTTTATCAAGGACATCAACCTGATCCTTGTATTAATGAGCTTTCAAATGAATTACAAGCGCGGAATATGGGAGCAACTTTTACATTTCAGGGTGAGGAGAATCTGTACATTGTCCTAACGGCAAAACATCAATGGGTTTATGTAGAGCGGTGGATAAGTGAAAATATTTCAATTCCAATTCGTTTGGTTCAAGATTCATTCTCTTCCTTTAATCAAATTCCAGAGGTGTTTAACGGTCTTTTGACAGCACTAAAGGGCAATCAATATCGAGCAATTCGTCAAGTGGATGAGCTAGAAGCACTGAAGCGTATGCAAGAAATAGTAGCATATGTAGAAGACTATTATATGGAAGATATTAGCCTCCAGAAACTATCAAAAATGTTTTTTTTAACAAGAGAACATATATCAAGGAAATTTAAAAAAGAAACGGGTATGACGCTATCTAAATATGTAACAAATTTAAGAGTAAGACAAGCGAAACAGTGGTTATTAGAAACGGCTGAAACCATTCATTCTATTTCGTTAATGCTTGGTTATCAGGATGAAAAGTATTTCTCGAAGCTGTTTAAGAAGGTAGTTGGTTTAACTCCTTTTGAATACCGGGCTTTGTACGCCAATGTAAGAGATAGTGAAAAATCATCTATATAGGCTAAGAGAGGCAAGGGTGAATAAATGAAAGAAAAAATATGCTACCTGTTTTTTGTCTCTCTTTTACTGAGTGTGTTGACAAGCTGTGGTTCTTCAAACGCTCAAACTGAAACGGAAAATAAAGAAACAGAACAGGTCGTCTTAACTATACGTAATCCTAAAGTCGAAATTGCAACGCAGTTTGAACAAATGGTACAGGAGTATGAAAGACAGAACCCAAATGTCAAAATCCATGTCGAAACGGTGGGTGGAGCATCGGATGATTTCTCTGATATCATTGCCCAAATTGCTGCAGGTCAAGGGCCCGATATCTTTACAAATATCGGCTATGATGCGACAAAAGAATGGATTAATTATTTAGAAGACTTGAGTAGCCAGCCTTGGGTTGAAAAAGCATATCCTGATACGTTAAAGCCAATTACGGTAGAAGACAAAGTATATGGCATGCCGATGGATATTGAAGGTTTTGGAATTGTTTATAATAGAGAGCTATTTCAAAAAGCTGGTATTCAATCTATTCCTCGCACGTATTCAGAGTTAAAAGTGGCAGCAGAGAAGCTTAAAAACATCGGTGTTACGCCTTTTGCAAACGGCTATTACGAAGAGTGGAAGTTGGGTTATCACTTAACTAGCCTTGCTTTTGCAATTCAGCAAGATCCAATAAAATTTAATCATCAGCTGAAAAAAGGGAAAGAAAGCTTTACGACAAACGTAATCGCAAAAGATTTGTTATCATTCTTAGACTTAACTCTCCAATATGGAAATCAATCTGCAACGAAAACAGATTATTATACTGAAGTGGAGATGTTAGCAAATGAAGAAGCAGCGATGATACTGCAGGGAAGCTGGGTACAGCCGCTATTAGATGAGGAAGCTCTCGATAAGTCGTTTGGTATTTTTCCAGTTCCATTAAATGATAAAGCCAACAGCAAAATCTTAACAGGTGTTCCAAACTACTGGGTTGTGAATAAAAAAGCATCTTCAATAAAAAAGCGAGAAGCTAAAAAATTCTTAAATTGGATGGTTTCATCAAGTGAAGGTCAGCAATTTATGACTGAACGGTTTGGCTTTGCTCCAGCTTTTAAGCATATAAAAACAAATGATATAGGTCCCATTAGTAAAGAAGTACTGAATGTTTACCACACGAAAGAAACCTATAATTCCAATTGGTTTGCTTATTCATCATCTGCTAAGCGGGAAGCAGGTCGTACGCTAAAAAGATACTTAAATCGAGAGCTTTCAAAAGATGAAACACTTAGACAGTTAGATGAAGTTTTACGAGAAGATAGCAAGCCATAATCATTGAAGTCCTTTTTCAATTTGAGAAAGGGCTTCTTTTGTCATTCTTTTGTCATGTATATCAATTTAAGACGAAAACTCAATCAATTTATGCCGTATTCAGCCAAAGCATTGTTTTTTATACTTAATGTATCAGGTATGGAACGAACGATCAATCAAGCCAAAACTAATTAAAGTCAAAGAAGTATCGTCCGTGTCTTGCCAAAGCATGAAAAACTATCTACTAGGAGGAAAACTTGATGAACTTTCGTAATTTTGCGTCAAAAGCAACGGTAGCATCCCTAAGTGCAGCAATTTTATTAGGAGGTAGCTTTACACCTGCTTCTGCTAAAGGTAAAGGTGTAGATGAAGCACAAGCAAAATCCTATAAAGAAACGTACGGTACTTCACAAATTACGCGTGAAGCAATGAAGAACATGGTAAACCAACATGGTGACAAGCGCTATACGGTACCAGGCTTTGATGAATCAACAATCAAAAATGTAGAATCAGCTGTTAAAACAGATAAAAATGGAAACAAAATTAAAATGGACGTATGGGATACGTGGCCATTGCAAAATGCTGACGGTACGGTAGCGGAATATAACGGTTATCACATTGTATTTGGTTTAGCTGGAGATCCTAAGAACCCTAACGATACATTTATCTACATGTTCTATAAAAAAGCAGGAGACAATTCCGTTGACGCTTGGAAAAATGCTGGTCGTGTATTTGACGATAATGACAAGTACGAAGCAAACGACGAGCACTTAAAAGGACAAATAGAAGAATGGTCAGGATCTGCATTATTCACAGATGACGGTGAAATTCGCTTATTCTATACAAACCGTGGTGATTTTAATGAAAGCCAAAAATTATTCGGTAAACAAACTCTTACAACAGCACAGGTTAATGTTTCTGAACAACAAGAAAACACGCTGAAAGTTGACGGTGTTGAAGATCATAAATCAATCTACGAAGGTGGAGACAGCAAAACGTATGAGTCTGTAAACAAAGCTTTCGAAGATCGTAACTTTATGAACAACCATACGCTACGTGACCCTCACTACATTGAAGATAAAGGTCGCAAATATTTAGTTTTTGAAGCAAACACAGGTACTGAATATGGTTATTCTGGTGAAGAGTCTCTTTATAATCGCGCTTACTACGGCAACGGTATGAAGTTCTTCCGCGATGAGTTTAAGAACCTTGACAATAGTGACAAGAAAGATGAAGCAGAGCTTGCAAACGGTGCGATTGGTATCGTTGAAATTAACGATGACTACACGTTGAAAAATGAAATGAAGCCACTAATTGTATCAAATACAGTAACAGATGAAATTGAACGTCCCAATATCTTCAAAAAAGATGGCAAGTTCTATTTATTTACAAGCACACGTGGTTCTAAAATGACGACTGATGGTGTCGATGATAAAGATATTTACATGCTTGGCTATGTGTCAAATTCTTTAACAGGTCCATATAAACCAATGAATGACACAGGTATTGTATTGCATCAAGATTTAGATCCAAATGATGTAACATGGACATACGCACACTACGTGATTCCACAAAAAGACTCTGACAAATTTGTTGTAACAAGCTATATGACAAACCGCGGATTCTTTGAAGATAAGAAATCAACGTTTGCACCTTCATTCTTACTTGATATGAAAGGCAACAAATCTTCAGTTGTCCAAAATGGTACTTTAGAACAAGGTCAAATCACGTATGATGAAAAGAAAAAATAATCTTTGATATGAAATGAAAAAGAAAATGTCATGATAGTGGCATTTTCTTTTTATTTATTGGGTAAAACCATTGGGTGACATAATACTTTTAATGAAGCGTGGTGATAGTATGGGCAGGTTGAATTCAATACAGAGAAGGTGGACTATGCTAGTTATCATTTTAGCAATCATAATAGGCGCTAGCATTTATGTATGGATGAATCAAATGAATAAAGAAGATAAGAGCGAAAAAAAACCTGTGGAATCAACATCTTATCGCTCGTCTTACCATTTTACGGCACCTGATAAATGGAAAAATGATCCACAAAAGCCGATTTTCTATAATGGACAGTATCACTACTATTACCTTTACAATAAGGATTATCCCGATGGTAATGGAACTGAATGGCGCCATGCAACTTCGGAAGACCTTGTTCATTGGAAAGATGAAGGAGTAGCAATTCCAAAGTACACGAATAAAAATGGAGATCCATGGTCAGGTTCTGTTGTTGTTGATCGTAACAATACAGCTGGATTTGGAGAGAATGCATTTATCGCAGTTGTAACGCAACCTTCAGAAGACGGAGGGAAGCAAGAGCAGTATTTATGGTATAGCACAGATGAAGGAAAAACGTTTCAAAGTGCTGGCGATGAACCTGTATTATCCAATCCTGGCATAGAAGATTTTCGCGATCCCAAAATTATATGGGACGATGAACGTGATAAATGGGTGATGCTGCTTGCAGAAGGTTCTAAAATTGGATTTTATGAATCAGGGAATCTGAAAGAATGGAAGTTCACTGGTGACTTTCAAACGGAGGATTATGGCGTATTAGAGTGTCCAGATTTATTCCAAATGAGAGCCCCTAATGGCACTGTTAAGTGGGTGCTTGGTATGAGTGCAAATGGTGAAGCAGTCGATAAACCAAACAACTATGCTTATTGGATCGGTGACTTTAATGGAGAGAACTTTGAAAAAGAGCATGAAGAGCCTCAGTGGCTAGATTACGGTTTTGATTGGTATGGTGGCGTTACATTTGAAGATGGCCAGGCTGACGACAAGTTAAACAAGCGTTACGGACTTGCTTGGATGAACAAATGGTCATATGCAGACAACACTCCTACCATGGAAGCAGACGGATTTAATGGAACGGATTCAATTGTTCGAGAAATTACGCTACAAGAAGATGAACAGTACGGTTACGCATTAGCCTCTCAGCCTGTGGCTGATTTAAAACAGCTTGTAAAATCGGAGAAAAAATATAATGATATAACATTAATAGATGAATCTAACACACTGGATATGAAGGGAGAAACGTACCGAATAGAAGCTGATGTGTCTTGGGAAGACAGCGAAAATATTGGTTTGCGTTTACGTGAATCAGAGGACAAGTCTCGACATATTGATGTGGGATTAGCTATTTCTGAAAACTATTCCTACGTAAATCGAGCGTTTGTAGAAAATCCAGACGAAGAGAAAAAGTTTCAAGAAAGCCAAGCGCCTTTTGGTGGTAATAACAAAAATGCACGTCTTACGGTTCTCGTTGATAAAACAAGCGTAGAAGTGTTTATAGACGGTGGGAAAGTGGTGCATACCAATTTAGTATTTCCCTTAGCTGAAGACCAAGGCATTTCGCTATTTTCTTCTGGTGGTACAGCTACGTTTGAAAATGTGAAGGTTGAAGAGTTAGGAACAAGTAAATAAGAATATGAAAAAGCTTCGGCCATAAGTAGCCGAAGCTTTTTTATTGTTTGTTCTCTCTCATAAATCGTTTATACTAATAAAAGCTTATAAAGTGAATTCTATATGTAACAAGGAACGTTAAATAATAAAAAAGCGAGGAACCATATGTCCAGTTCAACATTTACTGATTACGCAATTAGTGATCCAATCATAAAGGCCATAGATGCCTTAGAATATAACCAACCAACACCAGTTCAAGCGCGTGTTATTCCCAAAGTATTAGAAGATAAAGACGTAATTGTAACCTCACAAACAGGAAGCGGAAAAACAGCTTCCTTTGCCATTCCACTATGTGAAAAAGTAGATTGGCTTGAAAACAAGCCACAAGTACTTGTGCTGACGCCTACCCGTGAATTAGCGGCACAGGTTAGTGATGAAATGAAGAGTATCGGTCGCTATAAGCGTGTTAATAGCGTGGCCATCTACGGCCGACAGTCTTTTATGAAGCAAAAGACTATGCTAAAACAAAAAACGCATATCGTAGTGGGGACACCTGGCCGCGTCTTAGATCATATTGAAAAAGGCACGTTATCTGTTGAATGTTTAAAATATGTTGTATTAGACGAAGCAGACGAAATGTTAAATATGGGTTTTATTGATCAAGTATCAGCGATTCTAGATAAGCTTCCGACTAGTCGAACTACGATGCTTTTCTCTGCAACGTTTCCAGCTGATATTGAAGGTTTAGCTAAGAAATATATGATTAATCCTGAGCGTATCCAAATCGAAACAGTAGGAAAAGCACCGCAGCTTATTACACATCACGTGATGGAAGTGGAAGAAGGGAGTAAGCTTTCCTTGTTATCAGATGTCACGGTTGCTGAAAACCCAGATAGCTGCATCATCTTTTGTCGAACACAAGAACGAGTAAAAGAAGTTTTTCAGTACTTAGACGAACGTGATTATTCTGCTGATTTACTGCACGGAGCGATGGTTCAAGAAGATCGATTTGAAGTAATGGATGACTTTAAGCGCGGTGAGTTTCGCTATCTAGTAGCCACTGACGTTGCTGCTAGAGGAATTGACGTCGAAGATATTACGCTTGTCATTAACTTTGATTTCCCACTTGAAAAAGAAAAATACGTGCATCGTACGGGTAGAACAGGACGTGCTGGTAAGTCAGGAAAAGCCATTACGTTTATGACGTCTTATGAGCAAAAGTTCTTAGAAGAAATTCGTGAATACAGCCAAGCTGATATTCAGTTAAGTAACCCACCATCTGTTGAAGAAGTAAAAGCTAACAAAACGGCTTTTCAAGAGAAAATGGAAGCACCGGTAGTTCTAAGAGAAGAGAAGCGTGAAAAAGTTAACCAAGATATTATGAAGTTATATTTTAATGGCGGTAAGAAAAAGAAAATTCGTGCGGTTGATTTTGTGGGAACTATTGCTAAATTGCCTGGTATGTCCGCTCAAGATATTGGGATTATTACCATCCAAGATAATCATTCGTACGTTGAGATTCTAAACGGTAAAGGTCCATCTGTATTGAAGGGATTAAAAAATAAAAGCATCAAAGGCAAGAAGTTAAAAGTGCATGAAGCGAAAAAGTGAAAAAGAGACTGAGACA
>NZ_BCVD01000089.1 GCF_001591565.1 Priestia flexa NBRC 15715
TTTTTTTATCTCTCCCTCACTTTCTATATTTATTATACCATCTAGGGATATATATAGTAAAGGATATTATACCACTTTTACTTAACTTTATTTATCCGTAAACCCTTGACTATCAAGGGTTTGCAGGTTATTTTATTGTTTTGGGGTGCGAAGCGAAGACTTGGGGTGAATTGCGTTAGCAAGAGGGACTTAGTCCCTCATTGCGTCACTTTGTATTTTTTAAATAGATGTATCAAGAACGGATGATCTGGCGATTTGGCAAGTATAATAGTACAGTTAAGTGAGTTAGCATTTTATATCGTTTTGGGTATGCTCGCTTGACGACATAACCAAACTTGCCAAAATAAAAAAAGCAAGGGATGGAGATTTTTTGATTGATTTTTATCAAAAAATACTACCCTTGCTTTTTTTATAGCCTTATATTTATTTCAAGATTTTGAACTTAAGGTTTTATTACCAGTCACACTAGCCGTTAAGAAATTCAATGGAACATACAGAATGTTAATTGGCACTAACTACATGTTTTTTGTAGTTGGTCCAATTTACAGACTGTTGTTCGCTTGGATTTTAGGCAGTGGTGAGATGCCACAAGGTGTTAGACAGCGTTCTTTGCTGTCTTATTCCTTGTGAGCAGACCCGTAGGGCAACCCGTCAAAAAAAGGTTTTAAATTATTTTACTAAGTATTAAAATGCTTCCTTAATATCCCTATCTTTTCATTGACTACAATAAAAACTTTAGTATTGAATTCAACACTAAATTATCTTGAACTCAATACATATGCAACACACTAAAAACCTTTTAATATCAAGAGTTAAAAAGTTCTTTAGGGATGCTGTGCTTCTTATTTCGCTTTTTAGTGAGATAAATAAAAATAGAATAAATCTCTAAAAAAACTAGCCCTGCAAGCTTTAGCTTGCAGGGCTAGTAATAAAATGCTTTTATATTTTCGTCAGAAAATATTACATTTAAATGATCTTTTGCTGCTTTAGCAGCATCTAGCAGGCTCGATGCCTGCTTTAAATTATTGAAATTCGACTGCAAGGAGACATTTCTTCCATTCGTAGAAAATACACTTAGAAAAATTTCTTTATATGTAACAGGACAGCTTAAAAGGAGCTGTCCCTTTTATTATTATCTTTTTATTAGCCAATAAATAATTTTTAGGAGCAGTAATATTAGCAATAATACATCCAATACTGATTGAAGAATTGAACCGTATGGATATTCTCTAAAATACAAGTAAATGCAAATTAAAAAGGCATAGAGTAAATTCCATTTACTTTTTTTCATTTTTAGACGAGAATGATATATAATGGAATGGAGAAGGGAAAACGCTACTTTTCCCTTCTCCGGCTCAATTATTTTCGCTTATTACGTTTCCTGCGTTGCTGGCGATTATTTTTTTGAGCCTTTTCCTTTTTAGACCGTAGTTCTGCAATATCCATTGAAGTCTTAATGATGGCTAGCGAACTCGCTACGATGCCCAACGCCGTCAGCGAGATACGCAATGCGGTCTCTATCATGTCTATCACTCTCTGTTTCACCTCCTTTCCTCATGAGTTAATTATACCATCTAGGGATATATAAGTATAGTATAAATGAGGTTTTCTTGTGTTTTTTCATCTTACAAAAGTTGTGAAATACATCGTTGCTTCTTCACCATCACCTTCTATATCTAGACAAGCCCTTACGTCTTCTTTACTTGTACCCTGCTTCAGCCTAAATGCTATCATCTTTAATCTACTGTTGTACCAATTCCCTAAATCTTCATCATAAAATGCTTCATACCCCTCTCCAAGAAACTCGCCTGTATCTACAGTTTTTTGATAACCTTTTTCTTCTAAATAGGCTTCTAATACTCCAACGATTTCTCTAGCGCATTTGATTGTATTTTCCTTATTATCCATAAACTGCTTTGTTCGTCCTAAATCGTAACCTTCAAAAGTGCTCATAAATTCAAAGCCATCTTCTAAATGCATTAAAGTCTTGTTAAACTCGTTAACTGTATCTATTAGCACTTCTTCATCTATTTTAAACATATTCAGCAACTCCTTTTGGTCTTCTTCTTAAAACAAAAGTTTCGTTGTTAAAAACTATCTCTTTGGCTCTTTTAGGGTTAAAACCTGCTTCACTTAGAATCTCAACAGCTGCTTGTGGACCAGTTCCACCGTACCCTGCGTTTACTCCATACAAACAGACTTTTATATCAGCTGTAGTATATAAAATTAGATAAGGTATATCTTTATTATTGATTCGCATTTCAGCTTTAACTATCTCACCCACGCGTTCTTTAACTTGATTCCAGAACCACTTTGAAGCCAATGTCCAACCTGAATTCCCATGAAAATCTTTATCTCTTAAATACATGCCTTTTTTCACTTCAAGCCTTTTAATTTTGATTTTGCCTTTCATCTTTTCCACTCCTTTTGAGTATTTGCATTGCGAAGCGTTAGCGTCCCTAAAAGGGAGAATTTTTCCCGTTTTGACATGAAGAATGGAAAACTAGCATAGAGGAGTTGTCATATGGAATAGTAGAAAACTTTTTGATTGTGCGAAGCGTTTTTAATCAAAAATTTTCTACCCATTGACGAATCCTCTAGCCGCCTTAGCTTTCAAAACGGCGAGGGGCGTAGCCCTAGGAGGCTCGCTGTTTTGAAAGGTTAGTCGGCTTGCTAAGTTTTACGATTCGCAATGCAAAACGGAAAAAATTCAAATATAAAAGAAGGCGTATGCCTTCTCTCCTTGTTTTGATTTTTTGAACTTAAGGTTTTATTACCAGTCACACTAGCCGTTAAGAAATTCAATGGAACATATAGAATGTTAATTGGCGCTAACTACATGCTTTTTGTAGTTGGCGCCAATTTACAGGCTGTTGTTCGCTTGGGTTTTAGGTAGTGGTGAGATGCCACAAGGTGTTAGGCAGCGTTTTTTGCTGTCTTACTCCTTGTGAGCAGACCCGTAGGGCAACTCCTCAAAAAAAGATTTTCACATGATCTTTAGTGCTAAATATAACTTATTTTTCTTAAATTGATATAAAATGTATATATGAATAGTTGTGATTTTGTAGGAAAAGAGGATATTAAAACATGTTGCGATGTATTACTGAAGATCAAGAAACTCTATATGCTTCTAAAAGTAACAAAGAATATATACAGCAACTTGTAGATGAGGGAAAAGCGCTCTGCCCAAATTGTCTACAGAAAGTAATTCATAAACCTGGGCGCACTAATAGAGCACATTTTGCACATTATGATGCAGATTGCGTTGTTACTAACTACGAGCCTGAAACTAACTCACATATAAAAGGAAAAGAACTTCTATATAAATGGTTGAAAAAGAAGTTCCCAAGTGCTTATGTTGAGTACGAAGTTTATATCTCTGAAACTAAACAAATAGCTGATGTACTTATTAAGCATGAAGAAGGAAAATATGCTGGATTAAGTTGGGCTTTTGAATTCCAGCATAGTCCTTTAAATGCTAGGGACTGGGAAGAAAGACATAACCTTTATAAATTGGCCGGTATACAGGATTTTTGGATATTAGATAAAGCAAAATACTTAAAGTTTTCTACAGCAAAAGGACACACTGATGCTCGTAAAAGAAATGAGTTAGAGAAAACCATATATCAAGAAGTAGGACTGTGTTATTTTTTAGACTTAGAAAAAGAAGAGTTTATAATCGACTTTAATTTTGTAACTAAATCAGAACACAATGTGTTTAACAGAAAGCAAGTTACAACTTATTACACTTATCATGAACCTCAAAGTCATGCTTCCAAAGTAGATAAGATTAGAGTTAGAATGAACGATGAATTTAAATATTGTGTCCTCTTGTACGATGAAATTGAAGAGGGCATGACAGATAGACTTAGAGGTATTTTAGGAAAACTGCAAAGAGAAAAAGAAATACAGTTGGAAGAAGAACTTCAATTACGGCTACCCGCAAAGAAAGATTATTGCGAGACTGTTTACAAAGAAGACGAAGCAGCAATGGTTAGAAGCTTTATTGAAGAAAATGAAAGAAAACTAGCTGACGATATAAGGAATTTATCAAATGAAGTATTTTTCGCAAAGTATCAGAAACCTATAGAGAAAGCTATAACGAACAGACAATCATTTAAGGTGTTAGAAAACAGTGAAGATATAAGACATAAATATATTACTAGAGAGTTTTTTTCATGGCATGTTTATAAAATGTCTTTTTTGGAATCTCAATCTTCGCTCTCTATAGAGGAATACCTACTAGAAAAATACAAAGATAAAATCTCATTAATAGAGTATGCCTATAACACATATAAAGATATTTTTGAAAACCTTGCTTCTCGTAATACAGAACTACTAAACAGAGATTTACGAAAAATAAAGCCTTTTTTACAAACATATGAGAAAAACCCTAATGCTATGGATTATGCTCTAGAATACGGTTCTTGTAAATCAACTGAAGAAATTGATAACTATGTGAATCAAGTTGTTGAACAAATCATAAATTATGACCCTTTTGCTGATTGGGAATGGTAATTTTAGATTTTTTCATTTAAATCATTGCAGAGCTTTGATTTAATTGTTTTTTGAAGGCTCGATGCCTGAAAAAAACACTATCCTGTTAAGTAACAATAAAGTTGTTTTAGTTGGGGTAATTAAACAAGCCATAATGCCACTTAAGATTATAAGAAACCTCTGAGGAGCAATTAAGTATCAATATCATCGCAAAATTAGAACATAAGAGAAGCCACAACTATATAATAAAGTTGTGGCTTCTCTTATGTTTTGAAATTAAGGTTTTATTCCCCATCAAAAAAGGTTTTTTATCAAATCTTTAAGACATGTCGTATATAACAGGCAACATGTCAGATATATCATGTATTTTTTATTTAAGGTATGCAGAGAACGCTCTGTGGCGCAGTTAACTTTTATTTTGCATACAAGTACTCACTCGATGCAAAATTCAGCACTTTAGAAAAATCTAATCCTTTGCTCTATTGATTATCACGCCTAATTCTCTTTTCTTTTTTCTAATTCTCTATACAAACTAGTTGGTGAAACACTTGTATGTTCCTTTATTTGTTGTAATGTATATTGTTTGGACTCATATAAAGCGATTGCCATATCTAATTTCTTTTGATCTTTTTTAGGTCGGCCACCCTTTCTACCTCTAGCCCTTGCAGCTTTTAAGCCTGCCATTGTTCGTTCACGAATAATATCACGCTCAAATTCTGCAAGAACGGATAACATCCCAAACATAGCCTTTCCTGCTGCTGTACTTGTGTCTACTTTATCTTGGATACTAACAAACTCTACTTCTTTAACTTTTAAAGTTTCAGCGATTTCAATTAATTTTTTGGTAGAACGTGCTAAACGATCTAGCTTATAAACTACAAAAGTATCACCTCTCCGTACAGTTCTTAATGCATTTGCCAACTCTTTTCGATCATCCTTTGCTCCTGAAACTTTTTCTTGAAATATTTCTTCACATCCAAATTCTTTTAATGAATCTAATTGTAAGTCTAAAGATTGGTCAGCTGTACTAACTCTTGCATATCCTATTTTCATTAATATCCCCTCAATTATTTAGCATGAATTTCTTTTAAAGTAATTCAATTATACCATAAACGTACGTTTTATTATATTTGTTTTATGTATAAGTTCTGGTATAAATATCAGAATAAAAACATTACTTTAAGGCTCTAGTTTTAATTCAACCAAAAACCATCGTTTGTGGTTAAAAGTATCCTTAGCGTATGTTTTTTCGCAAAATGTTAGTGGGAACTTGTTTCAAAAACCAAACTATTACAAATTTATCATATTTTTTAAAAAATATAAATTATTTTGATATTTTTCAAAAATATGTTATTATTTTAATCGTGTTAGAAAATATAAGAAAAAAGGGGATATTTATTATGAAGAAATTTTTAGCAGGATTAGCAATTTGTGCATGTTTAGGTGCATCAGCCGGAGGAGCTTCTGCAGCAGAATTACCTACAAATGAGGCCGGCATTAACTTAGATACATTAATAGCTCAAGAAGAAACAGGTTCTTTCTTAATTGATGATACTAATAATAAAGCAAGAGCAGCAGTATCAGCTGGAGGCGGTACATTCGAAGTAGTCTGGGGAACTGATCGTCACTATTCATATTACAACCATGATTCAAAAGAACATAGATCAAGCGCATCTAATAGTAGTTCCACTGTTCGTAGTCCGTGGGAACCAAAGGGTACATTAGCATCTGTATGGATTAAATCTTCACTTTGGGGTAACAAAGCAAATTGGGCAACTAGATAATTATTAAACAAACACAAAGTATAGGAATTTTTTCTATACTTTGTGTTTGTTGAAAGGATATATATACATGAAAAAAATAATATATATACTTTTAACTATCGTGATAATCACATCAAATATATTTAACTTCTCTTTATTTTCTAATTATAAAGTAATTGATTTTCTATATAAAAAAAATCAACTTGTTATAATTGACTATAGTTATGCCAAAATAAACTTTAATATTAATGAATTAGCTGAACATTTAGTTGCTTTTTCAAAGAAAAATAATATTAATATTTCCCAATATAATTTTATGAGTGAAAATTCATTGAATATTTACTCTACGAACGTTTTAAAAGACTCTTCTATAAATTTAAAATCAGGAGAATTTCCGATTGGAAAGCATTTTATATCTAATCATTTGAAAGAAAATGAAGAAAATCAATCGGGTATTTTTTATTTTCCACCATCTAATTGGGAATTTCATATATATGACTTTAAACAAATAAAAAATATAGGACTAAACAATGAGTTTTATTTAAATAGTGTAGATAAAGATGTCCTTAATTCTTTTATAAAAGAATTCTCTCCATACGGTAACATACAAACTAAACATGAGAAGATAAGTAGTTTAGTATTAACAAACATTTCTTTATTAATGATTGTTCTTTTTTCTTTTGTTCTTTATATAATAGGAATATTTTATTTTTTAATGAAAAAACGAAAAACTTTACTACTGTATTATCTGTGGGGGTACTCAAAAGCGAAAATTATATGGTCTTTTTTGAGTTCTTTTTTATGGTTCTTGTCCATCATATTTACTGTGTTCTCAATAGGAGTAATTACAATTTCCTTAATTTATAGACAAGTGTACTTTTTAAAAGTTTTTTCCCTACCCTTCATACTAGTCAATATTTTGATTTTAACGCTTATTCTATCTGTTACATTACTAGGCATTTTATTTGTTTTAAAATTTAATAAGTATTCTCATAGTGTTAAAGGTGCTTTGCCATTTCGAAAGATTCAGTGGATGTCGATTATTTTAAAGACGTTAGTATCTATTATCCTTTTTAGTATGATTAGTTTTTCTTTTATGAAATATAATGATTTAACTAATAAATTAAATAGTTTAAGTTACTGGGATGACACTCATGATGTATTTCGTATTCAAATGGGCGTACTAAATAACGATGTTTTAGATAATTTAAAACTCGATAGAGATTTAAACGATAGATTAAGTCTCTTTTATAAAAAAATCAAAAAAAACAACCAGGCCTTTCTCATAGAAGCCGAAAAATTTAATGTTATTGATTATAAAGATGAAAAACCTGTATATAGCTATATGTTAGGTATTAAAAATACAAATGATATTTACACACCTAACGGAAGAAGTATTGTTATAGACGAAAATTATCTCAAAGTCAACCCGATTCAAAGTAGTAATAATTTGCCTATTATTAAGCAGATACATGAGGATAAAAACACTTTAAATTTGTTAGTACCTGAACATTTAAAGACTATCGAAGACCATATTTTAAATTCATATAAAAAATGGTTTTATTTTCAAAGTGTTGAAGTTGTCAATATGTATAACAAAGACCTCGCCCAACCATTAATTGAAAAGAACCTAGACGATTTAAAGATTAATATAATCTATACTAAAAAAGGACAAGAATATTTTACATATAGTACTCATAAAGGAAACAAAAAAAATAGGGTTATCGACCCTATCGCTGTGTTATACACCGATAGCCTCGATACCTCTACAATAGGTGCGTATGTGACTAATTCATTGTTTTTCTTAGATAATTCGAATGGGAACGCCTATGAAAATATTGCTTCATCATTAGAAGGAGCAAACGTTAAAGAAATAAATAACGTAGTATCTGTTTATAAAGAAGCAAGTGAACAAATAATTAAACTAAGATGGGAATTGTTTCAACAATTAATTGGTTTAATTATTGTTATTCTATTTTCATTTATACTTTTTACCGCATACATCTGGTCTTACTATAATGCACATCTTTATCGATTAACCCTTAAATATTTGTTCGGTTATTCTTATTGGAAACGAAATAAGAATATTATTCTGATAGCTAGTCTCTCTAATATTGCTGCAGCTACATTGGTCTACTTTTCTATTTACAAAAGTACTAATGTTATATTACTGCTTTTAGTAACTTTATTTTTAGAACTTCTATTTTTTAATATATTGATCAGATTCTTAAATAAGAAAAATACAAACAAAGTAATAAAAGGGGATTGAGTATCTAATGATTGATCTCAAAAATATAAGTAAAAGTTTTTTTGGGAAAACTATACTTACAAATTTTTCATTGAGCATTACTAAAGGGGAATTTATATCTATTACAGGTGAAAGTGGTGCAGGTAAAACGACAGTTTTAAACATAATTGGTCTATTAGATAAGCCTGAAAAAGGCACTGTTTCTATAGATGGTCATTTAAATCCAAATAGTAAAGTTACTATGAATTTAAGAAGGTATAAATTTGGATATATATTTCAAAATTATGTGTTAATGAACAATGAAACAGTTAAAGATAACCTATTGATTTCACAGGCATATAGTGATAATTTTAGTAATGAAATAATGATAAATAATTTAGAAAAAGTCGGCTTAAATGCTACGTATTTAGACAAAAAAGTTTATCAGCTCAGTGGTGGTGAACAACAAAGGATTGCTATAGCAAGAGTGATGCTAAAACCTTGCGAAATAATACTAGCAGATGAGCCGACAGGAAATCTTGATGATTTAAATAAAGAAGTTATTTTATCTTTATTTGAACATTTAAAAGATACAGGAAAAACTATTGTTTGTGTAACTCACGATAAGGAAGTAGCTGAACGTTCAGATAGAATTATTAATATAGTGAGGAGAGAATAAGATGGTGAAAATCGTAGCATTATCTGTAATAAATTGTATATTAATACTGTTAACTATAGTTATACATAAAATTATTTATAGAGTAATGTTGTTGGGATATGATAATCTAGTTACCTATTGGGGGCTATTTTTACTAGTTTTTTTAATATTGAATTTACTTGTAAATATAATGTTTTTTAAAGAAAAAAATAATTCATAGATGTGGTAGAACTTCACATCAAGAGACTGGGACAAAACCCCTCCTGAAATGAAAAAGCCAGTGACATTTTACGACGAGTAAAATGTCACTGGCTTTTATTGTTTTTAACCATTATTTTCTACAGTATTTTCCTTAGCGTATGTTTTCCGCGTTTTGTTGGTGGTACCCCATAGAGTAGGGTAAATGTTGGTATGTAAAAGGAGAAGCATATGATTTATTGCTTCTCCTTTTACATGCCTTACAATTTACCACTAGATTCTTGTTGCCCCTTGTTGCTTGTCTAGGCTTCTTAGTTTTCAAAAAAGAAGAGAATCGAGGCTCACTTTTTTGAAAGGTTAGTAGCCTTGTATTGTTTTACGATTCGTAACGCAAAAGGGCGAAAATCGACAAAAGTAGAAAGAAGGCGTTTGGCCTTCTTTCTACTTTTGATCTTTTATAATTTGTGGTCGTGGACTCGTAAAGAATGAGACAGGAACTTATAGGCTCATTTAGAGGACACCGAGGGACTTAGGGATTGTTAGAAAGTGATTTTTACTTTCTTATAATCCCTTAGTCAACCCTGGGGGACACCCCATATATTTATATAAGATATTAAATTAGTTGCTTTCAGTAATAATAATACGAAAATAGCCAACATAAAAGGCAACCTTTATTAAGATTGCCTTTTACTACGTTGTATTGTCGAATAACTAATTAAAATTTAGTTTGCCCAAGGAACCCATGACATACTGAAATTTATTCTTTTCTTAGTCCCTGGGTTTTCTGAATAAAATCTATAAGAATAGCCATTAGGAATATTAGGTGATTCAAACTTTGTTAGTCCATTTTTTGTAGCATTTATTGTTTTTACTGTTTTCCAATTAGATTTACTGTTTTTACGAGTTTGAATATAAACCTTATAAGTACCTTTAACAGAGCTAGTTGAATTAATACGACCACCTCTTAAGTAGTATGTTTTAACTTTTGAGCTATACTTATCACTATATGCTTGAGATGCTACATAGTTAGTAAAATATCCACTTCTAGATTTTCCAAGCTCAAAAGATGTTGCTGCTTCTGCTTGGTTTGTACCTGTAAAACCAGTAACCGAAAAACCACTAATTAATAAAGCAACGGTCATTACTGCTGAAAATAAAATTTTCTTCATGCTGCAATCTCTCCCCTTATGTAATTTGTATTATTAACTTTCAATTTATAACCATTTAATAGTATATCAATGCTAATAAAAGATGTAATGAGCAATAAATAGTAATTCTTTTTTCAATTAGTAGTTCTATAATCACTTTTAGTTCCTATAGAAGCCTTTGTGCAAATTAGAATTGAAATTCCCTATATCTTTAAAAGATATCTGTAACACCACTCTCAAGTTTCTCTCTTACATCTGAATAAAATTTAGTGTAATCTGTTTCCTTTATTGCTCGAATAGCAAATTGTGTATTTATATTTAGAGGTTTCTCTTCATCTAGAAAACTAATCATTTGGCTATTATCTTTCACTTCGTGGTACATTGATACAAACCAATAATTTAAGAGAATAACTCTTACAAATTCTTTAAGCTCATCATATAAGGCGTATGTTATTCTATCTGTTCTTGTTCCATGAATATACTTAGAACGTTCATCATACAATTTTTTTATTCTTGAATAGATCTCATCTTTCCTATCTTTATCAAAAAATAACTTACTTGTATAAGTAGAGACTTTTTCAGCAATTTTCTCTTTGTCATAATTAAACAACGATTCAAGTGATGCAAATAGACATAAAAGTTTTACTGGGGTTTTATTAACAGAAAAGGATTCATTGAAATAATCTAGGGCACGAATATATTCTTTATTTCCACTCATTATTTTTGTCATTAAACCCCAATTAATATGTAGATTTAGTCTACTAGTTTGTAGTTTCCAGTTTTTTTCTGAAAACCTAGAAGCATGGTCTAATGGTGAGAAATCGCGCACTAAGAAGGGTCTTACTACAAATTCCATTTTTTCATCGTAAACTATAAAATTTATTAATGGAATATGAATATCGAGGTTTGTTACCAATCTAAGTACTTTTTCAAGGTAAAGGACTTTATTACATAATTCATCAACGTTCTTTTCAACATACTTTTTTATTTTACCTTTTGAATCTCCAATCTTATTTGACACCTCAATTTCAATTGGTTCATCATTTTCGAAGCAACAATAATAATGTTTTTCATCACCTTCAAATTGTATGAGCCAATTAAAGAGGTTGGGATTCGCTAAATATGGATTAGCATTAAATACCTCTGCGTATTTCTTTAAGTCTATTGGTTTTAGTTTAAATGCAAACTCATCTACACTATAGTCTTTTTCCATGTGCTGCAATCCGTATACTATTGCTTCATACTTCAATTTTAATTTTTTCATATTTTCCCCTTTTTGATTTTTATTTTACAGCAATAGACATTAAAATACGGGTTTGTAGAGCATTTTTCGTTAAACTTTCTTTCAAGTTAGTACTTACCAATAAATCTAACGAGAGTTTAATTAATAAAAAAAGAACCGTCTATAAATAACCGATTCTACCTCTACAATGTTTTTAAACAATATATATTTTTTCTTCTTTAATAGGATACTTTTCACTCTTGTTGTCATTTGATAGCGTTTCTAAAAAGATTTTCTCTTCATTTGTCGGATAATTTTTTTGTGTATTCATGTTATTCAACTCCTATTTTTATCTTTATTAATCTATTACCTCAATTTTAAAAGTCATACCATCTTCCAATTCGTCTACTTGATGAGAAATCCAAGAGCCAGCACCTCTATTGTCAGAGGGTAAAATATACTCTATATCAGCTCCATATCCACCTTCTTCACAAAAGGCCATTGGATATTCGTCACGATCATATCCTTTTTTAGTTGGAACATCTCTTAATGATTTAGAACGATTTTCTGCTGCTCCTGCCCTATCTATAGTACAAATTTCTGATTTTCCATTTTCTATAGAGTTTCTTATATGTTGTGCTGTTTCAGGATATCGATTAGCAGGAAATTCAATTATTTTATCTATTGATATGTCTTTATTGCCTTGGTTATCTTCATAGTAAGAAATACTAGTAATAATTACTGCAATGGCAATAGAGATAATAACCTTAAAAGATTTTTTTAACTTCATTATTTACCTCTTTTTGTTGTACGTTTTAATGCTTTCTATATAATCGTCACTGAAATTTGTTATCTAATAATTTATAATTTGGTTATTAACTTCTCTAGCTATTTTTTTCACTTTATTAATTTCTATAAATGAAACTTCAGTTTCTGTATTTTTACCTGAATTAGTTATTATTTTCAATTTTGCTTTATAACAATGAACTAATAATAATAAACCTAATATCAATTCGATAATTCCCAACATGAAAAAATCGGGAGAAGTAAGCAATCTGAACGAGCTAGTAAACAGCCATAAACCAATTAAAAAGCGAATAGGATGTAGCTTAGATGAAGATTGAACAGATGATATGTTTCTATATATTATATCTTCGGTATTATGACCATATGGTATAAAACCTAAAAAGGCATTTTTCTTTTCTACCGATATTCTTTTATTAGTTACTAAAAACTTTGTCGGAAGCCAAAATAATAAAGGACTAGTTCTACATGATGCACTATGTATAGTTTGCTCAACTGTTTGATACAATCTCATAAAAACCACCTCCTGTATTTATCTTTCTAAACCTTTATTACTAAATTACCTACTTAAACTCCACCTTTAATTATATTATAACACATATAATTAAATTAATGCAGTTTTATCCTATTTTTTAATTTATATACAATGTTAATCTTATTTTGCACTTTACACCAGATTGTGGAATAGACAAACTTCGTTTAAAATTAATAGGATAATAGTAACAAATAGAAATGAGTTGATAGAACAATGAATATTAGTGAATTTATATCTCGTTTTAGTAACCATCCTGTTCTTTTTATTGGTACTGGTATCAGTTTAAGATATTTGGAAAATACATTTACTTGGGATGGATTACTATCCCATATTTCAAAAGAATTAAAAGGAAACAGTGAATTTTACCTAGATCTAAAGTATAAGTACCAAGATAAAGGTGATTATGATTACCCTCAAATTGCAAGTGAACTAGAAACAGAATTCGATAAAATTTTAAAAAATGATCGAAACGGTAAATTTAAAGACATAAATGATATCTTTTATGAAAATATAGCTAAAGGTATTAACATAAGTCGATTTAAAATTTTCATTACTGAACTTCTTAAAAGCTATTCTATTAAGGAAGATAAAAAAGCTGAAGTATCTGAACTTCAAAAGGTAAGGAAAAACATTGGATCTATTATTACAACTAATTACGATACCTTTATTGAAGACGTATTTGAATTCAATTCTCTAATAGGTAATGAAATTTTATTGAGTAATCCATATGGTTCATCTTACAAAATACATGGGTGTGTACAACACCCAGATAAGATAATAATTACTAATTCTGATTATAAGAATTTCGAAGATAAATATGAGTTAATTAGAGCACAGTTACTATCTTTATTCATTCATAATCCTATTATCTTCTTAGGCTATAACTTAGGTGATAAAAACATAAAAAGCATACTAAAAACAATTTTCACTTACGTAGATCCATCTTCTGAAACAGCTGAACGAATCAGAAGGAACTTTCTATTAGTAGAATACGAAGAGCACTCTGAAAACTTAGAAGTGGTTGAACATGATATTGATATAGACGGAATGTCTACTATTAGGATTAATAAAATTAAAACTGATAATTTTATAGAAATTTACAAGCACCTAGGAACACTCAGCCTTCCTGTCTCGGCTATGGACATAAGAAAAGTTCAAAATGTAGTTAAAGAAATTTATGCAGGTGGAAACATTAAAGTTAGTGTCACTGAAGATATAGAAAGCCTAAAAAACGGTGAAAAAGTATTAGCTATTGGTTCAACAAAAACCATCAAGTATGAATATCATACTGCTACAGAGATGATGATTAACTATTTCAGACTTATTGAAGAATCTAATCACCAATTGTTAACATTAATAGAAAAGCATCAAATACAAAGAAATCAGTTCTTCCCTATATTTGGATTCCACAAAGTACAACCATATATTTACAACTTTGATAAATTAAAAGATATACAACTAAAAAAAATTGAGGCACTAAAGAACACAGTTGATTTAGCTACAAACCACTCCAATATAGAGGGAATAATTAATGACGAGTATGTATCTGCTTCTAAAAAAACTATCGCTATAGTCAAAGGCATTTTGTCTGGAAGAATTAGTTTAGATGATACTGAACAATATTTAAAAGAATATCCTGCGAAACGTACAACAGATTATAAAAAACTTTTATGTGTATATGATTATATGAAATATGCACACTAAACTATTATATCCTTAAACATTTTTGTATATTTCAATATACATTTAATTGACTTAAGTCAATCGTTCCTTTATATAGTATCCTGCATTCAAGCTACGTTATTAAACCACTTTAAATCCGCAAAAAAAGAGCATGTTTTGATAAGTTTATCTCAAAACATGCTCTTTCTTTTAATTAAGATTGATTAAGTTGTTTAATTTCATTCTCATACTTTTTAATTTGTTCTTGATTTGCTTTTTCATCTTTAGATTTTAATTCATTAATTTGTTTTTGACGGACTTTAATCATTAAATCGTTATTCCCTTTACTCTTTGCAAAATCATACCCTTCATCAAATTGCTTTAGCTCATTATATGCATTGATTATTAAAGATTCTCTTCTTCCATCTAAACTAACTTCCTCTTTATATTTCAATACATTTTTATAATCTTTAGCATTAGCTGCTTGCTCAAACTTGATTACAGGCTCTTCTGATTTAATATTTTTAATTTCATCCATTTTGTCTTTCGATACTAAATAATTAACCACACTATAAGCAAACTTAGGCTCCGCATCAATAGCTTTTTGATAGTTTCCAGTCATGAGATAAGAGAAAAGAATAGCTCTTTGATTAGGTTTATTAAAGTCTTTAAACGATTGCTCAATTTTTTCAAAATTATTTACTGCATTTTGATAATCTTGAATAGCAGCATATTGTAACCCTTTTGTTAGATAATCAACATCTTCCTGAACGACTTCTCCACTTATTTGCTTATTTTCTCCCAATGTTTTGACTGCTTTCTGATCGTCTTTTCCCATATTTGCAACAACAAAAAATACTAATACAAAAGCTATCCCTAAGCCTAATATAATTTTTATTTTATCATTCTTGAGAAATGACATTGTGTTAGGCCTGTCATTACTTTCAAAATTTTTAGCTTTTGATTCTAATTTGTCTTTTACTGAAGCTTTTTTCTCTTTCAATTTTAGTTCTGGTTTTGTTTTGGCCTTTTCTTTATTACTTCTAATTTCTTTATTATTTTTAATCTCGGTCTTTCTTACAGGCTTATTAGCAGTAGAAAATTTATTAAATATTGATTTTTTCACTTCTTCTACCTTTGGTTCATGAGTTTCCTGAACAGATTTAATATTATTTAATACATCTTCCAGTGATTCAGAATAAACAATTTTAGAAACAAGAGTATACTTCTCTTGACTAACATGATTACGAGCTTCATTTAAACCATTAAGCCTAAGTGCATCATAACGAGCTAATGTAAGGATGAAAAGACTTAATCTCTTCACTTGCATTTCTAGCGTATCTTCTAAATAAGGTGCTGCTGGTAATAACCCTTTTACACCCCTATATAGTAATTTAATTTGCGCTGTTTCAGAATGAACAAGTACATTTTTATCATCCAAAATCGTAACTAATTTATCTAAATTTTTTAAGTTTTCAACTACTTCACACAAATTTTCAATAAATTGATATTTCTGCTCGTCACTAGAAGTAGACTTAAATCTATTTAATGGTAGATATCCACTTTCAACTTCCATTTCCATATAAAAATGCTGACGATTTGACGATATATCCATATTGCTAATCGGAAATAAAAAATCAAAATGTAAATCTTTTATAATATCAAGTTCTTCTATAGAATTAATATTTGTTTTTTCTAATGGAATTTCATAAGTAACTTTATTTCCACCAATACCTAAAGTACCTTCATTAAAACTAACCCGTTTCAATTTACCATCCTCCTTATTTATGAAAGGTAAATATTTTATATTTATATTGTAAATTAATACCGTTTAAAAGTAAAGTTTTATATTACATAAATCTGCTATTTAACAATGTATTTATACCTTATATGAAAGGCTTTTATTAAAAACAAATTGATTAATAAAAGATAAATTTTCTTATGAAAAAAGCACGCTTTTCTGGCGTGCTTTCTTTAAATCCAATATGCTACCTATTAGAATGATTTAAACCATTC
>NZ_BCVD01000090.1 GCF_001591565.1 Priestia flexa NBRC 15715
TGTCTCAGTCTCTTTTTCTTACTTCTTTATTAAAATTTACGCGCTGCTTCTTTCGCTTTTTCAATGCCGCTTGCTTTAATCTCTTCTGCTTTTGCAGGCATTGCATTATGACCTTCTACAAATAATCCTTCAAATGATGGAACTCCAAAGAAGTTCATCATAATACCAATGTAGCGATGTCCCATCTCCACATCTGCTGCTGGACCTTCTGAATAAATACCGCCGTTTGCTTGGATATGAAATGCTTTTTTATCTGTTAATAACCCAACTGCTCCTTGCTCTGTATAGCGGAATGCTTTTCCTGCTACAGCAACAGAATCTAAGTATGCTTTCATAACAGGTGGGAATGAGAAGTTCCACATTGGATTTACAAATACATATTTATCAGCATTTGCAAATTGATCGCTCAGTTCATTTAAACGAGCAATTTTACGCTGCTGGTCAGCTGATAGCTTATCAAATGCTTCACCTGCTCCTAATTTACCCCATCCACCAAAGATATCTGCATCTAATTGTGGGATATCCTCTTTATAAAGGTCAATGTGTACAACCTCATCGTTTGGATTTTCTTCTTTATATGTGTCAATAAATGCTTTTCCTGCAGCCATACTAAATGAAGTTTGATGGTCATGCGGATGTGCTGTAATATACAATACTTTTGCCATGTTGAATTCGCACCTTTCTTTCACTTTTTAATAACTATGTTACTAATAGTAACTTAGGTAATCTTTTTAGTCAACTATTTTATTCTCATTTAAATGATTACCCTGTTTGTTAGTATGCCTTTTAAACATAAAAAAAAAGACTGGTAAAAGTCTTTTTAAAAAGTTGTAGCAATAGTCAACGCTTCATTCATTGCTTTTTCTTTAATTTCTTGTGCTTTAGTTGGAAACTTCACCTGACCTTCAATAATAATACTTTCAAAGGATTCAATCCCAAAAAAGTCCATCATTACTTCCAAATAGCGATGTCCCATTTCACGGTTCACTTCTGGTCCTTCTGAATAAACATCACCTCGCGCTTGAATATGAAGTGCTTTCTTTCCTTTTAACAAACCTTCAGCGCCTTCTTTTGTATATGTAAACGTCTTGCCTGATACAGCAATTGCGTCAATATAAGCCTTCATAATGGCAGGTACCGAAAAATTCCACATCGGTGTAACAAACACGTATTTATCTGCTAATAAAAATTGTGCACCTAGTTCTGCTAGGCGTCCTACTTTCATTCGTTCATCTGATGATAACTCTTCTAAAGAACCTGTTTCACGCAGCTTCTTCCAACCGTTAAACACATCTTTATCTAGAAATGGTATGTCAGCCGTATATAAGTCTAAATGAACGACTTCATCATTTCGATTTGTTTCTTGATAGGTTTCAATAAATTGCTTACCTACCGCCATGCTTAATGATTCATCTTCACTTAGTGGATGTGCAGTAACATAAAGAACGTTTGCCATCTTTGACATTCCTTTCTGTAGCTAGTCTTCTGCTTCTGTGCTTGTTAGTCTTTGATCCAACTTTCTGCCCATTGCGTAATCGGACCTAAAATTTGCCCTAATTCTTTTCCTTTTTGAGTCAGCGTATATTCTGTGCGAATCGGACGCTCCGGTATAACAGTGCGTAGCACAATACCATGCTCTTCTAACTCTTTAACTCGCTCAGTTAGTAACCTTCTGCTTAAAGCCGGAATCGCCTCATTGAGCTCGCTAAAGCGCTTTGGACCACTCATCAGTACATAAATGATTAATCCTGTCCATTTTTTACCGATTAGTTCAAAGCTCTTCTCTACCTTTGGCTGTAATTCTTTTTGTTCTTCCATATTAGTGAGCTCCTCCTTTATTAATATGGATGAAAAACCAACTTGTTCACTTATTGTAACAGAAAAAGAGAATAAACATGCTCACTATTTCTACAAAAACCCCCTCTCTGCAAGCCTACAGAGAGGGGGTTTTTCTGTTCATTCATTATTCGCTCGCAAGCTTTAGAGCTGTTTCTAATTGACGGTCATCTTCTTTTGACTTGATTTTTTCGAGCAGCTTTGTCTGAAGTAATGCCGCTGTATCTTCGTCAATTTCTCCCGTCACTTTTTGATCATTTGTTTTTTGAAACGCTTTTACAGCCGTTTCTGTTTCTTTACCGAAATATCCATCGGTACGGCCAGGTTCAAACCCTAATCCCTTTAACATTTGCTGTGCATTTTTGATTTGATCATCTGTCATATCAAATTTTAATGTTTTAGTAACTTGAATTGGATTTGTGTAGTAATAGTCAGGCTGTTTTACTTCAACAGTTGGCTTAACTCCTTTTTCATTAATCCAATTGCCATCTGGCGTTAACCATTTGTAGAACGTCAGCTTTAAGTTACTGCCGTCTTCCATTGGCACTGCTTGCTGAACTGTTCCTTTACCATATGATTTTTCACCAACGATGTCATATCCGCCAGCTTCTTTTAATGCACCAGCTAAGATTTCTGAAGCAGATGCACTACCACCATCGATCAGTCCTACAATTGGATAATCTTTTGGTTCTTTTAAAGAAGACTTAACCGTTTGACGATCACCGTCACGCTCTTCAATTTGTACATACGGCTTGTCACCTGTTACAAGTTCTTCTAACATTTTCTCCACGCTTTGGAGATAACCACCCGGATTTCCACGCACATCAAGGACAAGTCCTTCAATATTTTTCTTTTCAAGTTCCTTTAGCTGCTTTTTAAATTCATCTTGGGTAGATTCAGAAAATGACGTAATCTCCATGTAGCCAATTGATTTGTCATTTACTTTCTTCACAGATGAATAAACAGTTTCAATTGGAATTTCATCACGTACCACATCAACTTTCATCATGTCTTTTACACCGGGACGCTGAATATCTAATTTAACTGTTGATCCTTTTTCACCACGAATTTTTAACACAGCATCATAAAGCTCTAATCCTTCAATGCTTTTACCATCAATTTTTAAAATTTGATCGTTGGGCTTTAAACCAGCTTTCTCAGCTGGTGATTCTTTAAATGGTGCTACGATTGTGACTTTACCATCTACCATGCTAACTTCTGCACCAATTCCTTCAAAGGATGAGTCAAGTGATTGTTCAAACTGCTTTGCTGTTTCCTTATTCATATAGGACGAATGGGGATCATCAAGCGTCTGTACCATTCCTTGAATAGCACCTTCTAGTAATTTTTTTTCGTCTACATCCTTATAATATTGGGATGATATAAGGTCATAGGCTTGCTTAATCTTGTCAAATTCACCATTTACATCTACATTATTTGTCCCTGTAGCTGACGAGAGACTTGATAAACCAACGCTTCCAGCGCTTGCATATTGTAATCCAAAATAAGTACCTACTGCTCCAACTACAAGAGAGAGCACCATCAATAATGCCACTATTTTCCGATTCAAGCTCTTTCATCCTCCTCAACCCTGACCCATCTCTTTTTATTATAATAGATAGCCTTGAAACTATGTAATAAAAAGGATGCATGTGTTATTTGTAGCAAAAGGCACCACACAAATCAAGTGTGATGCCTTTTTGTTAAGATTTTATGATAGGCTTGTACAACATATGCACAAAATTAGAAGTTAATATAATTTTCAGGGTTTACAGCAGAGCTGCTTCCTTGCCAGTCTCCTTTGTGAAGTTCAAAGTGCAAGTGTGCACCGAATGAACGACCAGTATTACCCATGTAGCCTAGCTGTTGACCTTTTCCGATTGACTGACCGCTAGACACATTATAACTTTCTAAGTGAGCATAAACAGATACCCAAGTTTGGCCATTGACGTTATGGCGTACAAATACAACATTCCCGAATGATGATGAGTAATACGCTCGAATAACTGTGCCATCCGCTACGGATACAATTGGTACACTACTACCACGTTTTCCAATATCAATTCCGTAATGCATGCGACCAAATTTTTCACGGTAACCATATCGAGATGTGACTGGTCCGTTAGCTGGACGCATGAATGAACCGCTTGTTACAGCTGGTGCTGGTGCAGCTTCTGCTTTTTGAGCTGGCGCTGCGCTTGGTGCCGATTTTGCTGCTGGCTGTGACTGGCTTGCCTTCGCTTCTGCTTCAGCTCTTGCCTTTGCCTCCGCTGCAGCTTTCGCTTTTTCACGCTGCTCTTGTTCCCAAGCTGCCTTTTCACCTTCTGCTGCTTTCTTTTGATCTGCTAGTAGAGCCGCTTCTTCTTCTAAGCCAACAATTTCATCGTTTACTGATTGCTCTTGCGATTGTAACGTAGCAATTAATTTATCTTTTTCATCGACTTGCTTCTCAAGATCTGCTGACAATGTTTCAAGGTCTTTTAGCGCTTTTTCAAGTGATTCTAATTTTGTTTGAACAGCTGTTTCTTTTGTTTGAAGTTCTTTTTTGTCTTGCTCATGTTGAATTAATAACTCACGGTCTGCTTCTACAATTGTAGATACTGCACTAACACGGCTGATAAAGTCACCAAAGTTTTGTGAGCCTAGTAGAACTTGCATGTAATCCACTGAGCCACCGCTTTCCTGTAACGCTACAGCTCGATCTTTTAACAATTCATTTCGCTTTTCAATACGTTCTTTTACTTCTTCAATATCTTTTTTTAATTTTTCAATTTCTTTCTTTGTTTCTGATATTTCAGACTCGCGATTTCGAATTTTCTCGTTTGTCTCACCGATCTTCTCATCTAAACGCTTCATTTCGGCTTCTGTTTTTTTCTGTTGCTCTTGTAAAGATTTAATTTCTTCTTTACCTTCATTAATGTTTTTGTTTACATTTGAACTTTTTTCATTTAAATCGCTAATCTTTTTATCAATGTCTCCGTTTGCATAAGCGATATTCCCCGAACTTAACCATACACCGCTTAGCCCGACAAAAGCCGCTGCTGTAACCGTTAATACTTTGCGTTTCATTTGTCTGTTCTCCTCATTTGTACGTGTTTTTTTATGTGCTTATCATCTTTATATGTAAGAAGACAAATCTAACGTTTAGGCTAGATTTGTCGTGGTACTGAATAATATAACTTATTTTTTTAAGAATTTTCGAACTGATAGCATACTTCCCCAAACGCCGATAAATCCACCGACTACAGCAAGTAATAGCGCAATTTGAAGCGTGAATGGGAACGTTGGTAAAAGCTCAAAATATCCGTTGAATTTTGGCTCAGATTGGTTGAATACAAACGTGTATACACCAATTAAGACACCGATTGGTACAACTGAACCTAATAATCCAAGCAGCAAGCCTTCAATGAAGAATGGCCAGCGAATAAATAGGTTTGTTGCTCCTACTAATCTCATAATCTCAATTTCTTCACGACGAGCAACGATGGTAATCTTAATTGTATTAGAAATTAAGAACATTGCTGTGAAAAGCAAACCGATAATTAAAGCAATTCCAATGTTACGGGCAACTTCTAGGACGTTAAACAGTTTTTCAACTTCACCTTGTCCGTATTGCACATTTGTAACATTCGAGTATTTTTCAACTTCTGTAGCAACCTTAGCTACATCGTTTGGTGTTTTTGTTTTGACAATAAATACGTCATTTAATGGGTTTTGCTGTTCAAAAGGCTCAAATGCTTTCCCTTCTTCACCCATACTATCAATTAAGCTCTTGAGCTCTTTGTCTTTAGAAGAAAATGACACCGTATCAACACGGCTAATTGCTTTTAACTTCTCTTCAATAGCCGACTGCTCTTCATCTGTAGCTGCTGGATCGACGTGTACTCGAATTTCAACGTCGTTTTCAATTAACTTGGCTACGTGATTTAGGTTAAGCATAAGCGTTAAAAAGACACCAACTAGTAGTAGGGTAACTGTTACCGCACTAGCTGATGCAAAAGTCATCCACCCGTTTCGACTAAGACTTTTTGCTCCTTCTCGTAAGTGGCGACCGAATGTTCTAGCCTTCATATCCGTAATCACCTCTTACTTCGTCACGCACAACTTTTCCATTTTCAATAGCAATTACTCGTTTACGAATTGCATTTACAATTTCACGATTGTGAGTTGCCATTAAAATCGTTGTGCCACTTTTATTAATTTCTTCAAAAATGTCCATGATCTCCCAAGAAGTTTCAGGGTCTAGGTTCCCTGTCGGCTCATCTGCAATGACCACTTTTGGTTTATTTACAATAGAACGCGCGATTGATACACGCTGCTGCTCTCCACCAGATAGTTCATCGGGGAACGCTCGCATTTTATTTTTCAGCTTTACAAGATCAAGCACTTCCATTACGCGCTTTTTAATTTCCTCTGGGTGCTGCTCAATCACTTCTAAAGCAAACGCCACATTTTCATATACCGTTAGCTTTGGTAGAAGCTTAAAGTCTTGGAAGACTACCCCAATATTACGACGGAAAATTGGTACCTTGTGACTTTTAATTTTGGCTACGTTTGAGCCATTGACAATGATATCGCCCGTAGAAGGTTTCTCCTCGCGATACATCATTTTAATAAATGTAGATTTACCCGCTCCGCTTGGTCCTACGATATAAGCAAACTCACCTTGATTAATCTTGATGCTAATCCCATTGATTGCTTTCACACCGTTCGGATACGTTTTATAAACATTTTGCATTTCAATCATCAGTTATCACCTAATCAAGTGTGTTATTTTCATTCCCCGTCTTTCGACAAAGAATTACAAAAAAATCAAAAAAAAACGACTCATTTCAGTTGCTTTCTCATTATAACATCACTTTTCGAGAATTTAAGCCCTAAAAATATTACATTTTTATTTCAAATATGACATTAGTCGGATTCATACACCTTCCTATATCCCCCTAAAAAGGAGTCTGCTCTCAAAGAAATTTAGAAAAACAGCAGGACTATCCTCGTCTATATTTTGTAAAAAAATAAAACGAGAAGCTTTTTTGCTCCTCGTTTTGCATCATTTCTTTTCGGCTAACCACTCGGCAATTTTGCTCGCTTCCTCTTCGTTCACCAAGCCTTTTGGCATGCTTCCTTTTCCATTATTGATAATGTCTTCAATTTCTTCTTGTGAATATTTCGCACCAGTCTTCTCAAGGTTTGGTCCTCTTGCACCTTCAAGGTTTTGGCCATGACAGCCCGAACAGTTTTGTTGGTAAAGCTCTTCCCCACTTGCTTCAGAAGCTGTTTCAGAAGACTCATTCCCTCCACCGCACGCTGCCAATGTAAAAGATGCTCCTGCAATGATTGCTAATGCTAATTTCTTCATGGCTATTCCTCCTCATTCCATAATAAAATTAACCATTTTGTGAAGTTTTTCACTCTATTATAACCTACTTATGAACGTTTAAAACCCTCTCCTAGTACCTCTGAAGCGTCTGCAACAATGACAAATGCAGATGGGTCAATTGCTTTAACCGTTTGTTTCAATTTTGTGAATTCTGTTTGTTCAACTACAACCATTAAAATTGGTCGCTCTTCATCCGTATACCCCCCGTAGGCTGACAAACGCGTCACCCCCCGGTCAATTGTATGTAAAATTTCGTGGCGCACTTCTTTTTCTTTATTGGTAATGATGAGCGCCATTTTTGAGCGCCCGACGCCTACTTGGACAAGGTCAATGGTTTTACTTGTGACATAAAGGCCGATTAGCGCATATAGCCCTCGTTCTAGATCAAATACGAAAGCAGCCGCAATCACAATGAGCCCATCAATTAAAGCTACACAAATACCGAGCGATAACGATGTATACTTATGAATAATTTGCGCAGCTAAATCCGTGCCTCCAGTGGATGCGTGTCCTCGAAACACCAGACCTAACCCAACACCCACACCAATTCCACCAAACAACGCTCCAAGAAGCGGATCAGTTGTAGCTGGCTCAATATCGCTTGTTAATAAGACAACAAACGGTAAAAAAACCGTACCAATTAAGGTTTTGGCTCCAAATTGCCAACCAAGTAGCAACGCTCCTAAAAGAAAAAGCGGTACGTTAAAAGCCCACTGAACATAGGCTGGAGACCAATTAAATAATGCATTTAAAATTGTGCTGATACCGCTTACACCACCAGATGCAATACGGTTAGGAAGTAGGAATATATTAAAGGCTATCGCGACGATACTTGCTCCAACCATGACATAAACAATTTGCAGCAGTCGGTCGGATACAGAAAATACGTCTCGTTTCAATCTTTTCATGATAGTCACCTCAGTTAACGACTTTTACCATAGCGTATGTAACTTTTAAGCAACTCATGCTGTCAGAAAAAAACCCTGGTTCCACGCTTGCGCGAAAATCCAGGGGTAGCTATCACTCTTAAATATGTGAACGTAAGTAGGCATCAATAAATAAATCAATGTCTCCGTCCATTACGCTTTGTGTATTTCCGATTTCAGTATTTGTACGGTGGTCTTTTACAAGAGAATATGGGTGGAATACATAAGAACGAATCTGACTTCCCCAACCGATATCCTTTTGCTCACCGCGAATTTCGGCTAGCTGTTCCTGCTGCTTTTCAATCTCTAGCTGATAAAGCTTCGATTTTAACATTTTCATCGCTTGCTCACGGTTTTTGATCTGTGAACGCTCTGTTTGACAAGAAACAACTACGTTAGTTGGTAGATGGGTAATACGAACAGCTGAATCGGTCGTATTAATATGCTGACCACCCGCACCACTTGCACGGTACGTATCTACTTTTAAATCCTCTGTACGAATATCAATATTGATTTCATCGTTAAACTCAGGCATGACGTCACATGATACGAACGATGTATGACGACGACCAGATGAATCAAACGGCGAAATACGTACAAGACGGTGTACGCCCTTTTCTGCTTTTAAATAGCCATATGCATTATGACCTTTAATTAGTAACGTAACGCTCTTAATTCCAGCTTCGTCTCCAGGAAGATAGTCTAACGTCTCAACCTTAAAGCCTTTTTTCTCTGCCCAGCGCGTGTACATACGCAGTAGCATTGAGCCCCAGTCTTGAGATTCCGTTCCGCCTGCACCCGGGTGAAGCTCTAGAATGGCGTTGTTCTTATCGTAAGGCTCACTTAATAAGAGCTGTAGCTCAAATTCATTCATACCTGACGTTAACTGTTTTAATTCGTCAACTAGCTCGGTAGCTAAATCTTCATCGTATTCTTCTTTTACAAGCTCATACGATACTTGTAAATTTTCATACGTTTCATCTAAGTGATTAAACTGATTTACAGCATCCTTTAAGCCGTTTGCTTCATTGATAACTGTTTGTGCTGCTTGCTGATCATCCCAAAAGCTTGGATCAGCCATTCTTTCATCTAGCTCATCGATACGAGCTTGCTTGTTATCGAGGTCAAAGAGACCCCCTAAAGTCCGCTAATCGCTTAGCTGTTTTCTCTAACTCTTGCTTAATTTCTACTAAATCCATCGTTCAAACACCTCTATCTTATTTTTGACACACAGGAAGGAAATGGGGGCTGCCCATTTCCTTCCTGACGGTTGCTATCTGTATGTGATTGTAACACAGTTTGTCGCTAAACCAATAATGCTTCCTTACTTTTATGCTTCTTTTCCGCAGCAGTTTTTATACTTCTTACCGCTTCCGCAAATGCATGTATCGTTACGACCTACATCAACTGCGTTGACTTTTGGCTTTTTTTTCGCAGGTGCATCCCCTTCTTTTGGATGCACAGCAGCTTGTCCTTTCGCTACTTCTTGACGTTCAAGGTTGTTGTTAATCTCTGCTTTCATCATATACTTCGTCACTTCTTCTTCAATTGTGGCAATCATGTTTTCAAACATCGCAAAGCCTTCCATTTGATACTCGCGAAGTGGGTCTGTTTGACCGTATGCACGAAGGTGAATACCTTGACGTAACTGATCCATCGCATCGATATGGTCCATCCATTTTGAATCAACCGCGCGAAGAACAACAACTTTTTCAAACTCACGCATTTGTTCTGGCTCAAGCTGGTCTTCTTTTTCGTTGTAGCGCGCTTTTGCATAATCAACAAGCATTTCTACAATTTCTTCAGGCTCTTTACGGCGCAACATTTCTTCCGTGATTTGCCCTTCATCTAGAATATTAGCATTTACATAATCAACAATACCTTGTAAATTCCAATCTTCTTCTAACTCATCGCTTGGCGTGTACGTAGCGACAACTCTTTCAACCGTTGATTGGATCATGCGCTCTACAATATCACGCAGATTTTCTGAATCCAACACTTCAAAGCGCTGCTTGTAGATTACTTCACGCTGCTGACGTAATACATCATCATATTGAAGCAATTGTTTACGCGCATCGAAGTTGTTACCTTCTACTCGTTTTTGCGCAGATTCAACGGCTCTTGTCACGATTTTACTTTGAATTGGCTGTGAATCGTCCATACCAAGGCGATCCATCATGGACATCATGTTATCAGAGCCAAAGCGACGCATCAGCTCATCTTCCATTGAAAGATAAAATTGAGAAACCCCCGGGTCTCCTTGACGACCAGCACGACCACGCAGCTGGTTATCGATACGGCGTGATTCATGACGTTCTGTACCGATTACGGCTAAACCGCCTGCTTCAATAACACCTTCGCCTAACTTAATATCTGTTCCACGTCCAGCCATGTTTGTTGCGATTGTCACCGCGCCTTTTTGACCAGCGTTTTCGATAATATCAGCTTCACGCTCATGCTGCTTTGCATTTAAAACGTGGTGCTTGATACCTTTTTTCTTTAATAATGAAGACAATAGTTCAGACGTTTCAATCGCTACTGTACCAACAAGCACAGGCTGTCCATTCGCATGGCGCTCAGCGATATCTTCGACAACGGCTTTGAACTTGCCTTCCATCGTTTTATAAATTAAGTCTGCTTTGTCATCACGAGCAATGTCTTTATTCGTTGGAATTACAACTACCTGCATATTATAGATGTTTCGGAATTCTTCTTCTTCCGTTTTCGCTGTCCCCGTCATACCCGCTAGCTTTTCATACATACGGAAGTAGTTTTGAAACGTGATTGTTGCAAGCGTCATGCTTTCGTTTTGAATGTCGACATTTTCTTTTGCTTCAATTGCTTGGTGAAGCCCATCGCTAAAGCGACGACCTTTCATTAAACGACCTGTAAACTGATCGACGATTACGACTTTCCCGTCTTCTACCACATAGTCAACGTCATTTTGCATCGTTACGTGTGCTTTTAACGCTTGGTTAATATGGTGGTTTAAGGCTACATGCGAGATATCGAACAGGTTTTCAATACCAAACGCTTTTTCAGCCTTAGACATTCCGTCCTCAGTTAACTGAACACTTTTGGTCTTCACATCAAACGTATAGTCCGTTTCTTTATCAAGCGTGCGAACGAATGCATTAGCTTGAATATAAAGAGCCGTTGACTTTTGAGCAGTTCCAGAGATAATCAACGGTGTACGCGCTTCGTCAATCAAAATGGAGTCAACTTCATCGATTACAGCAAAATGAAGGGGACGTTGTACCATTTGTTCTTTATAAAGCACCATGTTATCACGTAAATAATCGAATCCTAGTTCGTTATTTGTTGTATACGTAATGTCAGCAGCGTACGCTTCCTGCTTTTCATCCTTTGTTAAGCTGTTTAAATTCAAGCCAACCGTTAAGCCTAAAAACTCATAAAGACGCCCCATTTCAGTTGCATCACGGCTCGCTAAATATTCATTGACCGTTACAACGTGCACGCCTTTTCCAGTAATGGCATTTAAATAAACAGGCATAGTTGCAGTTAACGTTTTACCTTCCCCTGTTTTCATCTCAGAGATATTCCCCTCATGTAAGGAGATACCACCCATTAGCTGCACTTTATAAGGATACATGCCTAACACACGCTTTGCCGCTTCACGTACAACTGCAAAAGCTTCTGTCAGCATATCGTCTACAGATTCACCATTTTGATAACGTTCTTTAAAGTCTACTGTTTTCTCACGAAGCTGATCATCTGTCAGCGATGCCATATCAGGACCCAACGCATCAATCTGTTCAGCCATTCGTTCTAAACGACCGATTTGGCGTTGATTTCCGTCAAACACTTTTTTAAATAATCCAAGCATATTAAACGCTCCTCTATTTATAATCAATACATCTTGTACTTGTTATTTCCTTATTATAAAACATTCTGAATAAAATTGTAACATCGGGGCTAGACAAGTAGCAACTTATACCCATTATTACTCAACTGATGATTTGATAAATACTGCCTAGAACGAACAGGATAAGCAACGTAAACTAAACATCATTAAAAAAGACAGCGAGTAAAGCTCGCTGCCTTAGAAGTTACTATATTTAGTTTGGCTCAATCAGGCCATATCGCCCATCTTTTCGACGATAAACGACATTAGTTGTATTTGTGTCGGCATTTGTGAAGACAAAGAAGCTATGACCAAGCATATTCATCTGTAAAATTGCTTCTTCACTATCCATTGGTTTTAAGTTAAATCGTTTTGTACGGACAAGCTCTAGCTCTTCTTCATCCGTTTCAGCTGCAACGGCAACGCTTGGGTCACCTTCTAACGCAGCGAATAGGTATTTTTCAGCACCTTTTTCACGCATTTTACGGTTCACTTTCGTTTTATGCTTGCGAATTTGGCGCTCAAGTTTATCAAGGACAAGGTCGACTGCGGCATATAAATCTGTATGCGTCTCTTCAGCACGTAATACAAGATCAGTCATTGGAATTGTAACTTCTATTTTTTGGTCGTTGTTGTATACTTTTAAGTTTACATTTACATCAGCATTAGGTGTACCATCGAAATAGCGCTCTAACTTGCTGAGCTTTTTCTCTACATATTCCCTGATTGCTGGAGTTACCTCAATGTTTTCGCCACGAATGTTGTATATCATATTCGAACTCCTCCTTTAATCATTGCTATACCTCTATATTTCTACAATACCCGACACTTTCCCTTCCTAAACCTATATTTTTTTTGAAAATTCAGCGAATAAATTTTCAAATTTAAGAAAGTGTATGTTAGAACTAAAAAAAAAAGACTTTCTTCTAAAGAGAAGTCTTAAGAGAAGTCTTTTTTTTTCGAATTTTTACGTCTTCTATTCAGTTTCGCTTATCGTAAAAACTCCCATCGAATGTTTCATTTCCATACGGGTTAACATAACGATTAACATGCTGTTTTTTGGCCTTTGTTTTTTGAAGGTCCTCTTCAACACTTTTTTTCCATTTTAACAATGTTGAATCAATGATGGCATTCATGCTAACGATGATGTTCCCTCTCGAATCATTCTTGCTTTCTTTCGACTGAACAAGCTCGTCAATATATTGACTGCGCTCTTGAAGCAAGCCTTCCACTTTCGCAATCATATTCTCACGTTCTTCTGCAAGAAGCGGCTTTTGGACAAGGCCATAGAGCTCAGCCGTCAGTTCATATACGGAGTCGAGAGGCGTCACGCTTGTCCACCTGAACCATGGGTTTGCTTACGATTCATTTGAATAACCTGCTTCCACGTATCGCGAAACTCAACGGCATATCCCTCTACTTCGTCGAGGAGTTCTACGCGATTTTGAACATTGGCTTCAATTAAGCGCTGATTCATATAGTCATACATCGCCATCATTTCTTTTCCAACAGCAGCGCTTGTATCTAAAGTAACCATTAGCTCTTGAATAATCTTTTGTGCTTTAAGTAAGTTTTCGTTTTTCGCTTCAATATTGTGTTGTTCAAACCCAATACGGGCCATTTTAATAAATTTAATGCATCCGTTGTAAAGCATCAGCGTAAGTTCACCAGGTGAAGCGGTTTGAACTGCCCCTTGCTGATACGCTTGATAAGGATTTGCTGCCATTTCCTTCACTCCTTCTCGTACTCTTTCTTCATTGTATTGCTATGTTTAAGCGAAATATTGCGATAGCTGCATGCTTTGTGCGTTTGAGTTTTGAATAGCTTTTTCCATTGCTGTAAATTGGCGCCAATAGCGGTCTTCTACCTGCACAAGACGACTTTCAAATCGACTAATTTGATCATCCATGTCACGTAAATTACGACCGAGCACAAACTGCGTATTCGTCCACGTTGAGCGGCCTGCACGCTGCTCAATTTTAGATACCGTATCCGCAACGGATTCACGAAGTCTGCGGACAATCCCTTTTTCACTTGTCGTTTCGCCATTTTTTGAAAATAAATCCATCACGGACTGCGGATCTTTCTCAAGTGCTTCTTTTAACTTTGTCTCGTTAATAACAAGCTTTCCACGGTCCATATAGTTCGTACTAGTCGTAATTCCAATATCCGTTAGCTGCTTGAATTCACCGGTGATGCCTGAAACAGCTGAATACCAGTTAGAACGCATTTGATTTAGTCCACTTGAAAGAATTGAATCGTTTTTTAACAATCCGCTCTTGGCTTTTTCTTCCCACTGCTCCGCTTGTTTATCTGTTAAGCTTTCACGCTGAGCATCGGTCAAAGGACTGTAATCGCGGTAACGCTCTTCCGTAGTTTTACCATTGAGTGTAGCGATGAGTTCATTGTACTTCGTCACAAAATCTTTAATCGATTCAACCGCTTTATCTGTGTTGTTGCTAACATTTACGCGCACAGGGGCCGTAAAGTTATCTTGAAGCGTAAAGCTCACGCCGCTGACTGTGAACGTATTGGACTTTCTCGTTGTTTGTAAGCCGTTGATTTCAAACGTTGCGTCAGTTCCGCTTTGTTCATTCGTTTGATCCAACTTTAGCGTCTGCGTTAAAAAAGTACCTTCCAATTTCATTTGTGGCCCCGTACCGCTTGCATCTGTTAAACTCCCGGTATCTTTACGCGTGAACATAATTTTATCTGTGCCCGAATCGTAAAATGCAGAAATCCCGACCTTGGAATTGTTAATCGTAGAAATAACGTCATTTAATGACTTCGTACCATCAAACTCGAAGTTCATTTTCCCATTCTTTTGATCATCTTCAATCGCTTTTCCATTTTCATCATAGGTTGTAATGGCAAATGATACGTAGTTTTGTTCATAATCAAACCCTTGTACCGTGCTATCTTTTACAAGTTGCGTACCAAACGTCATTTCACCGGTTGCTGGATCGACAAATACCTGGTCTGTTCCTAACCCTGTCGCGTTGTCTGTGCGCACGCTATAAGACGTTTCATTTCCATCTTTATCTTTTACAACAATTTGTCCTGGTAAGGTTGAAGCTTCAATTGCTCCTTTTCCTAACGAAACCTTCGTCGTGTCACTGGCTACCGTAATCGCGCTTTGATTGATCGTTTTAGTCTGCCACGTTAGCCCACCTGAAAACGCACTTTGCTGAGACCATAAGCTTTTTGATGGATCAATTTTTGTTGTTCCTGAAACTGCCCCGCTAATATTTTTAGCAGCCGTCGCCATCGTTACGTTTGATAATGTATACGACGCGTTACCTGCTGACGTTGTTGCAGTAGCCGTTACTTTCGATTCATCTGCTGAAGATGAGCTTTTCACCATATATGTTGACTGGAGCGTCATGTTAAAAGCCGAATCACGAAATTCCGTTAGCAATCGGTTCATTTCGCGATACTGGTCACGCTGCCATTCTGTTGTTTGCTTTTTTTGCTTTATTTTATCCAGCGGCATACGCTCCGCTTTCATTAAATCACTTACGATTTGGTCAATATCCATTCCACTTGCTAATCCACCAATACGAACCATTCTTTCACCGCCAATTACATTTTTTGATCAAAGATTAATCCCGTCAGCCGCTCCATCTCGGCATGCATATCTAAAAGCTTTTCGGGAGGTACCTCTCGAATCACCTCATTCGTATCCGCATTTACAACCTGAGCGAAATACGTATGAGACTTTTCATGAAGTTGAAAACGTACCGAAACAAACGTAGGTGCGAGCTTTTGATTAATCTCTTCCACCGCTTTTTCAAGCTGTGCAATGATTACTTCATTACTGCTTTTCGGCGCTTTTGACTCTGTTTCTAGCTGATTTTTTTCTTTTGATTGCTGAACGCTGGCATAGCTTAACACACTTGAATGAAGCGTTTTAGCTGAAATTGATGTCCCCTCCATCACAGCCACCCCTTAAAAAACACTCTTTTTTATTGTTATCGGAAACATTTATTTATTGTTTATAGGTAGTTCGCAGTACTTTTCCTCTTTAAAAACATGATTTCACATGAGATAAGGCTTGCTTTCTTAACAGGGATGAAGGTCACGAGCGCTACCTTTGTTATCCATTAATCTGTTTTATTTTCCTATTTCTTTAAATCTAGGCCTTTATTGGGGGCTTTTCGTGCTACAATGCTGTTAAAATTCCACATTGCCAAGATCCTCTATAAAGGAGCTACTCAGCCATGAAAAAAACGATCATTCCTTTTCTACTTGCCGGGATGCTCACAGCCTTTGCCGTTATTCATACAAACGAAAAATCAATTAAAGAAACCGACTCGTATTCTACCATTCAAGCAAAAATCGAAACCTATGCAAAAAAAGAAGAACCAAGCTTGTCCATTCAAGAAATACAAAAAGACGAAACCATCAACGGAGAAAAGCGCATCATTTTGTTCACCACAACCGATAAGCAAATTGGCTGTGCCATTCTGCAAAAAAACTACTTGAACCGCTATCAGATTGAATACATCTCTACCCAAGAACCCGCTCAAATCGAAGACAAATCGGCTTTATCGTCTATTTATGCATAAGCAAGAGTTTGGGATATAACAAACTGACTGCTTCTAAGAGACAAACAATAGCCGCTCC
>NZ_BCVD01000091.1 GCF_001591565.1 Priestia flexa NBRC 15715
TTCCTAATTAACCGTTATTTCGTCATTTTTTGTAACAGGAGAAATCGTTCGATCTTGATGATATATAGCGTTAATCTCACCGCCAATTACCAGAATTAATCCCGTTAAGAATAACCATAGCATTAGCACAATGACGCCTCCTAAGCTTCCATAAGTAGCTGAATAGTTACCAAAATTACTGACATAAAATGAAAAGCCAAGAGACGTGAGCTGCCACAGAAGCGTTGCTGCCACAGCACCAGGCCATACGTGTGCAAAAGGAAACTTTTTATTCGGCGCTAATCGGTATAACATAGATAACACAGCAATCATAATTGTGATCGCTACAATCCATCTTAAAACGCTTAAAAATGTCCCAAAGCTAGTTGGCAGCCCCCAGCTTACTAAAGCTTTTAAAATAACACCGCCAAATACAGGTAAAATAAGTGCAATTACAAGTGTTAAAATCAATCCAATTGTTAGCAGTATCGATAAGCCACGCACTTTTATAAACGAGCGAGTTTCTTTTACATTATACGCTTCATTCATCGCTCGCATAAATGCGTTCATTCCATTTGATGCTGACCAAATTGTTCCTAAAATACCGATTGTTAATAAGCCACCATTTGGGTTATTAATAAACTGAACAACATTTTCTTTAAATATATCTGCTGTTTCAGCTGGCATAGCACTTTCTAACACCTTTATCGCATCGTTTGCATCAAGGGATAAATAAGGTATGATGGATAACAGTAAAATTAGCATCGGAAACAGCGAAAGCATGTAATAATACGCTTGTTCTGCCGCAAGCCCAGTTGCATTATCTTCTTTAATTTCAGTTATTAGTTTTTTTACAAAACCTACGATTCCTTGCATTGAATCCCCCATTCCTTCACTTACTCAACTCTTTAATTCCCGATTTTCCTCTTCTTTAATCCTTTTTCTATTCTTCTCTTTGAAGAGGTAGCGTACAACATCGAAACGATCCTCCTGATTTAATAATCTCAGAAATATCAATTTCAACCACTTCAAACCCTCTCATACGAAGGGTTTCATTTACTTGATTATTTACAGGTAAACTAATAAGCGTTTTATTCCCAATTGAAAATACGTTCGTCCCCAATGTAAACTGCTCTTTTTCGGTTACTTCAATTAAGTCAAATCGTTCTTTTAATAATGCTATTTCCCTTTTATCAAGAGCCTCGGGATAAATTAACGCTTCTGTTTTAGAAATAATATTGAAAACGCAATCCAAGTGCAAATAACCGTCTTTAATAGGAATGGGTATAACATTCATATGCGGAAGTTGTTCTTGGACCTGCTTAATAGCCTCCGTGGTCGTTCTCCCACTCACGCCAATGTAAATGTCTTTTCCATCGATAATTACATCGCCGCCTTCAATTGAGTCACCCTTTACTTGATAATAAGATAGGTTATGATTGTTCAACCATTCTGTCAAATAAGCTTCTTCACCTTCACGAATATCGCTTCCCATTTTGGAAACAAGAACCGCGTGGCCAAGTACATATCCAATGTCTCGTGTAAACACTTGTTCTGGAAACCTTTTGTCTGCTTTTAGCTCAATGACGTTAATTCCTTGTGTACGAAGGTACTCTACAAATGTTTTATGCTGCTTACTAGCTTTGGTTTCATCAATATTTTCTCCAGCATAATGCTTTTGTGTTTCATTAATTATTTCTTTAATTTCCATATATGTAGGAGGACAAACAATTACTTCTTTTAAAATGCCGTATTCCGTTTGACAAACGGAGGATTTTTCTAGATTCATCAAAACACCTACCCAAATAATTGTATAGTGTAGTGTTCCTTTTTTATGAAGAAAATAAACAAGTTTTTATTTCTTACAACCAGCAATTAATTTGCTACTAAAAGTGCCAAATAACTTCTATTTGTATCATTGTTTGTTATAAAATAGGCTAGTAGTTATATAGAAACGGAGGTTATTATGGAAAAGCTATCTACAATTTTATATCGATATCGTAAACTTTTTCTAGCTATGTGGCTTGTTTTGATTGTTACATTTGGTTATTTTGCTCTGAAACTCCCATCTGTTTTGGGAGGTAACGGCTTTGAGATGGAGGGTGAATTTAAACAAACCCAACAGCTTCTTGTTGATGAATTTGACGTCAGCGAATCTCAAGCGATTGTTTTGTTTGAAAAGAAAGATGACGTCTCATATGAAGAGCTTATTAAGAGCGCAAGCAATTACTTAGAGAAAATTAATACAAAGGACTATGTGTTAAAGATTGACGCTCCTTCTCTAGATAGTAGTACAATTGATGGCAACTTTGCGTATGGCATTATTCACTTCAACAAAGCAGCTGTCGATTTAGATAATGAAATTAATGAGCTTCAAGATATTCCAATTGAAAATGATGAAATTAGAGTGAAGCTAACAGGCGAACCTGTTATTGTTCAGGATATGAATACAGCTAGCCAAAAAGATTTAGCAAAAGCTGAAGCAATTGGAATCCCTGTAGCACTCATTGTTTTATTACTTGCTTTTGGTGGCGTTATTGCAGCTGGCATTCCTTTAATTATTGGTATCGTGACGGTTATTACCACAATGGGAATTGTCTATTTCTTTCATCATGTGACACCATTGTCAATCTTTATCTTAAATGTTGTACCGATGATTGGATTAGCTTTAAGTATTGATTTTGCCCTTCTATTTATTAATCGTTTTAAAGAAGAGCTCGTACATAACAGCGTAGAAAACGCTGTGAAAAAGACCATTCAAACTGCTGGGCGCTCGGTCATTTTCTCCGGATTTTGCGTATTTATTGGGCTTGCTGGAATGTTATTCATACAAGTAGACATTTTCCAAAACGTAGCGTTAGGAGGTATGGCGGTTGTATTTGTAGCTGTCTTATCAGCGGTTACATTACTGCCAGCTATTTTAGCAATGCTTGGCGAAAAAGTAAATCGCTTGCGTATCCTGCGCACAAATGATCAATCGGGTCAATCAAAATGGCGTTCTTTTGCTCATTTTGTAATGAAACGACCGGTCATTATGACGCTCGTCTCCCTTGTTATTTTGTTAACAGCACTTCTTCCTATTAAAGATATGCAGCTGGAAATCCCATCTTCTGAAGCCCTGCCAGATAACTATGATTCAAAAAAGGCTTTAGAAGTTTACAATGAGCGTTTTACGGACGAAACAACCACCGATGTCTTCTTTGTGTTAAAAAGCAATGGTGATATGTTAGCACAAGGTTCTCTAAATGATGCCGTACCGTTTATTCATCAAATAGAAGATGATAATTTGGTCAGTAAGGTTGACTCTTTACCTACTGCATTAAAAGTAGATTCAGGGAAAGAACTTAGCCAACTATTGAACAACCAACAGTTAGAGACTCAAACTAAGCCAGCGGTTGAGTCATTTGTAAATAATGATTATATGCTTGTAAAAGTAACATTGGATACAAAACAAAGTTCCAACGAAGCAAAAGAATTTGTAAAGACGTGGGCTGCTAAAACACCAGGTGATCTTGAACTGTATGTAGGAGGATATCCAAAGTTTGAGCAAGAAATTTTTGATGAAATATATGAAAAAGCTCCTTACGGCTTATTGTTAGTTCTGGTATCTACGTATTTAATCCTTATGATTGCCTTTCGTTCTGTCTTAATTCCACTGAAAGCAATTATTATGAACATTTTAAGCTTAACAGCTACTTTCGGATTGCTTGTTTGGCTTTTCCAAGGGGGACATTTCGGCTTAACAGAGTCTAATATTGCCTTAGTCCTTCCCGTATTTGTGTTTGGACTAGTATTTGGATTAAGTATGGATTATGAGGTATTCTTAATTTCACGCATTCATGAAGTGTATGAACAAACAGGCGATAATAACTTAGCAACTGTTGAAGGGTTAGCTTCAACTAGTAAAATTATTACAAGTGCCGCTCTCATTATGATTGTGATTACAGGTGCATTTGCGTTTACTGGCATTACACCTGTCAAACAAATGGGCGTTGGTATCGCGCTTGCTATCTTTATTGATGCTACGGTTGTTCGGATGCTGCTTGTCCCTTCTCTTATGAAGTTATTAGGCAATGCAAACTGGTGGTTTTTTGGTAAAAAAACTACCAAAGCAAACACACAGCTAAATAAATAAAAAAATAACCCTGCAAATTGCAGGGTTATTTTTGGATAGCAAACAAATCCTCTAAGCGATCACTCATATAACGATATGAATCTTCAACGCCTAAGTTATAGAACTCGACAGCTATTTTATCAATGAAGAAATCAAGCAGTAAGCCCGCTGCTAACTCTCCAATTTCTTCATCACGTTCATTTAAAAAATACGTTTGAATTTCTTCAATTAATACTTTCTTTTTTTCTTTTGATATTGTCAAAGACTTGCTCATCCTTGTCTTACCGTTGCGTAAGCAATGATGCCTTCTTCGTCATCTAACTCTAATTCTAAACCTGTTGAGAATGGATCAATGTTCATCTGCGTATCTAACCACAAGCGCAGTGCCTCAATGATATTTAACGTAATATGGACCTGCTTTCGATCATTTACGTATGACTCAGCTGAAAAGCCATAGTCGTCATCATACATCAATTCGACCTCAACTTCCTGAGGCTGCACCTGCTTTTTATCAGCAATATACAGACACATTGCATTGATAATGTCCTGTTCCGAGATTTTTAGTTTCTCCAAGAGTTCACTTCCTGTTCTTTACGCTTGTTACGTTTAATGCTTTGAAATAGTCGAATGACGATTAAAATAAGAGCTACAATTGCTAATGCATTAATTAAGAAGCCGATTACTGGACCTAATGCACCTAAATTTCCTAACATACTACCAAATAGTAATCCTGCAAGTCCACCGAATAATAGTCCTTTCATTAAACCACCACGGTTAGTACTTGCTGTGTTCGTTGATTTTGAGTTATTTGTTGTGTTGTTCTTTTGATTTACAGAAGAATTGCTGTTTGTATTATTGTTGTTCTTAAACATGCTTGGTTGATTGCTGTTTCCGCTATCAAAAGAACGCTTTCCTGATTTATAACCTTTTGCACTTACAATGGTTGAGCTATCTTGAACCAATGCTCCACCTATTGGTGAAAACATAATCGTAAGCGTTACACAAGCTGCTAATACTTTTTTTAACATGAATTTTTGCCCCCTACTATTAGTTACATACGTAAAATTTTCTACGTAACTTGTACTACGTTTCATCGTATCAAAAGGTTTCATTTTTTTATATAAAAATGAAGTAATTGCCCAAAAACGTTCACAATCTTATGATTGGTTACCTACTTAATCAAAAAAGCTGCTTATATCCATGTTGCAAAGAATATGAGCAGCTTCTACAAACCTCGTATTTTATTAGTCAATTACTTTTGGATTGTGAATAACCTGTAACTCTTTCGTTGCTTGTTGCATTTCACTTTTACAAAGCGGGCACGTTGGTTGGTCACCGCTCTTAAAGTTATCGCGAACCCAACACTTACAACTATCTGACGTACATTCCCATACTTTAGTTTCTTCAATTACAGCTGGTTCAACATTTTTTCGGTTATACATAGACATAATCTCCTTTTAAAGTAATCTATTATCCGTCTTCATATGGGTATCATCATGAGTTTATTAAAATGGAGCATATCGGTAAATGACCTATCTTGAAGAATTTAATATTATCATGAGAGAAACGAATCAAAGATGGAGTTTTATTATAAGATTATAAGCGTATGTTTAACATAAAGCATATACGCTTAAATGAGGATACAATAGTAAAAAAATTACGTGTTTTTATTATAGCAGAGTTTAGAAAAAAATTCAATAATACTATATTTTTAGGAATTTGACAACTATATTTTATTCATTGCACAAAAGAAACTCAGCATCTCTGCTGAGTTTCTTTACATAATTATTTTTATGATATTAGCGTACTTGACCATTTCCGCTCATTACATATTTAATTGTTGTTAGTGCCGGCAAGCCCATTGGTCCTCTTGCATGAAGTTTTTGAGTTGAAATTCCAATTTCCGCTCCAAAACCAAGCGCTCCACCGTCTGTAAAGCGAGTCGAAGCATTATGATAAAGAGCTGCTGCGTCTACTAACGCCATAAACTTTTTCACAACATTTTCATCTTCTGTAATCACAGCCTCTGAATGCTTCGTGCCATATACTTCAATGTGTTCAATTGCTTCATCTACGTTTGAAACAACCTTCATCGCAATTGCAAGGCGTAAATATTCCTCTGCCCAATCTGCTTCTTTTGCTTCTTTGGCACCAGGAATTGTAGCAAGTGTGCGCTCGTCACCAAACACTTCAATATTAAAGTCTTTAAACGCTTGAATTAAACGGTCGCTGTTTTGCTCAAGCCACTTTTCATGAACTAATACCGTTTCAGCTGCGTTACATACTGCTGGGCGATCCGTTTTAGCATTGATTAGAATCGAAATAGCTTTTTCAACATCTGCGTGTTCATCAATATAAAGATGACAATTCCCTACTCCTGTTTCTAATACAGGAACCGTCGCATTATTTACAACAGCCTGAATCAATGATGCACCGCCGCGTGGAATTAATACGTCAATATGCTCTTTCATCGTGAAGAGCTGCTGCGTTGCTTCACGATTTGTACTCGCAATAAATTGGACAGCTTCTTTAGGAATTTCTGTTTTATCTAATGCTTTATGCATGACTTCGACAATCGCTTTGTTGGAATGAATTGCAGAAGAACCACCTTTTAACACAATCGCATTACCTGATTTTAACGCAAGACCTGTAGCATCAACCGTTACGTTTGGTCTCGCTTCGTAAATCATTCCAATTACTCCAAGTGGAACGCGAACTTGTTTAACATTTAAACCATTTTCAAGCGTCCACTCTGTTAAAATATCTCCTGTTGGATCATCAAGCTTCGATACCTGCCTTAGTCCATCTGCAAAATCTTTTACACGTTCAACAGATAATGCTAAACGATCCATTAGCGCATCATCAAAGCCTTTTTCTTTTCCATTTTCTAAATCTTTTTCATTTGCTTTTAAAATGTCATCCGTGTGCTCTTCAAGTACATCTGCAATTGTTAAAAGCGCTTTGTTTTTTTGTTCTGTTGTTAATAGACTAAGCTGCTTTGCACCTTTTTTAGCTAACACCGCTTGTTGCTTAACCGAAATATCTTCCTTTACCTGTACCACAAAATCACTCCTGGATAAGATTTACAATATTTTTTTTAAATATTATGATTATTTTTGTTACATCATTATACCATAGATTTGTCGTTCTTCGATTGTTTAATTAAAGGCCTACCGGAATCGGAATTTCGACGTGACAAACCATTCCTTCACTGTCAACAACGGGTTCATTCATTTCTTGGTTTTGAGCTAATTCTTCTGAAGAATAATTCGAAACACCTAATGCAAGCTCTTGCTCATCAACATCTAAGATTCGAACAACGGAGTCTTCTTCAAAGTGACCTTTTATAAACTTAATGTGTTCTCGTAGCAGCGGCTTCTTTTCTTCCACAATCGCCGTTTTTGCTTCGTCTTTAATTACTATTTCCCCTTCAGGCCCTGAGTTAAACGCAATCCACTGTTCTTTTTGACTTAAGTTAACAGCGTCTTCTCCTGCTTCGAAATACGTTCCAAATGCTTCACCCAACACCGCTTCTGTTAAAATGTTTGGAACGCCTGCTTTTCCTAGGAATGAAGGAATTCCTGAAGCCATTGAAATTTTAAACGCATCAATTTTTGAGCGCATACCACCTGTGCCAACTGAGCTTCCAGAGTCTCCAGCACCTTCTTCAATTTCTGGCGTAATTTCAGATACGTGTGATAATAGCTCCGCATCTGGATTTTCACGAGGATCTGCGCTATATAATCCGTCAATATCAGATAGGATGATAAGTAAATCTGAATCAACTAACCCTGCAACTTTAGCAGATAGCGTATCATTATCTCCAAACTTTAGACGGTTAATAGTCACCGTATCATTTTCATTGACAATCGGTACAATTCCTCGTTCTAACAGTACGTTAATGGTATTACGTGCATTGTTATATCTGCTTTCGTCAGAGAAATCATCTCGCGTAATTAAAATTTGTGATGCGACGTAGCCATGAGATAAGAACAGCTCAGAGTATGCTTCCATTAAAAGTCCTTGGCCAATGGATGCGGCCGCTTGTTTTTCAGGTAATGAGCTAGGTCTTTCTAAACAACCAAGCTTTCTGTAACCTGCCGCTACTGCACCGGATGAAACAAGCAGTACCTCATGACCTTGATCTTTCAACTCGACTACTTGGTCAACAAGCCTCTCCAATTTCTTTCGGCTAATCTCACCGTGTGAACTTGTTAAAGAACTGCTGCCAATCTTAATTACAACCCGCTTCTTGCCATCGGGACTCATCAAATCACTCCTAGTTAATTCGTTTCTTTTGTTTTATTGATTTATAAATATGAGGATAGTAACGAAGAATATGAAGTTATGGTTTATGCTTCGTTGGATACCTTTTCAAGCTGTTCACTCATTTCTTTTGAACGGTCTGATGCTCCTTTTACCGCGCGCATAATTGCCGTTCCGCCACCATGTTCTTCAAGGGCTTTCAAGCCTGCTGCCGTTGTGCCATTTGGAGACGTTACGTTTTCACGAAGCTCTGTTGGCGTTTCGTCACGCTCCATCATCATTCTTGCCGCACCGTATATGGTTTGGGCTCCAATTGCTCTGGCTACTTCTGGATCTAATCCTTCTTCTTTGGCTGCTTTTTCAATATGCTCCATTAAGAAATAAAAGTACGCTGGTCCACTACCGGCAATGCCCGTGAAAATATCCATTTGTTTTTCATCAATAACGTAAACTTGACCAATTGACGATAGCAGCTCTTTTGTTAAAATGACTGAATCCATTGCTGTATATTGTCCTGGAGATATTGCTGTAGCAGATTGTTGAATCATACTTGAGGTATTTGGCATCACTCGAACAACTTGTTGTTCTTCATGCAATAGATCTTCCATAAAGGCTGTTGAAATACCAGCTAGCACTGATAAAACAACTTGATCTTTAGTTATATTGGGTTTTAAAGAGGATAATGCTTGCTCAGCATCTTTTGGTTTCATTGCTAAAATGAACACGTCAATATCTGTTGTGTCTAAATCAACTCTTTTACTAGTTTGAACACCGTATTTGTTTTCCAATTCTAAAAGGCGTTCTTTATTGCTGCGATTTGTTACCACAATATTTTTCGCTGGAACAATATTAGAATGAATCATACCAGAAATCATTGCTTCTGCCATTGATCCTGCACCTAGAAAAGCAATCTTTTTTGTTTTGATCATCAAATCTCCCCTGTCAAATGTTCGTATTTTTGTTCGCGTTCTCTCAACGGTAACTATCGTAACATGCTCAAAATGGCTGTCAACCTGTCGACAAGGTAAAAATAACGCTGTCAGCACATAGTACAAAAGAAATGAAACCGGATACAAAAATATTTTTCAACAAATTTCTCTATTAGAAAATCCCCAAAAAATCGACTTTTTTCGCTGTATTAATGTTTATAGTTTTTATTTTAGGGAAAATGTTTTATTTGGATGTTACATACTATTTATAAAGAATTTTACGAAACGGGATGGGAACAGCTTGTGAGATTTGTTAAAATACGTAATATGGATATTTTAGAATTTTTTTCTTTATTTACCGTATTTAAGAATTTTCAAGTGGAATTTCAGTTTGTAAATAATGATTGATTTTCTACTCAGTGACAGATGAAGAAAACTTTCGCTGACCATTAATTAATATATTTAAACTATCATCGGTAAAATTCACTCCTTACATATAGAAAGCAGAATCTCACCGGAACTTGGAGATCACAATATGAAGAACAAAACGCTTTCTACCATCTCATTATCTGAAATACACAACCCAAAAGCCATACATGTCGTAGGGATTGGGGCTTCGGCTGGTGGCCTAGAAGCAATTGAACAGTTCTTTGCGAATATGCCTTCTTCAAACGGCATGGCTTTCATTGTTATTCAACACTTATCGTCAAGATATAAAAGTTTTATGCCCGAGCTTTTAGCAAAAAAACCAATATGAATATTGTTCAAATCGAAAACGGTATGACATTACAAGAAAATACCGTTTACTTAGCTGCTCCTCACTACTTTGTCACCCTGAAAGGCTCTATATTAGAGACTCCATGTGAGACGTTGGAAGATTACCGAGATTATTTAAATGATCATCCTGTTGAAATTGTTGATCTTCAGCGTGATTTATTAATTGTCTTAACACAATTCTTGCGAGATAAAGAAGCTTTTTCATTAATTGAAGAACAAATCAATCAGTACTTTGAACCAACAAAGTACAATTCTTACCAAGTGAAAAAAAACATTCGTAAAATGAAGAGCTCGCAATTACTTCATTTGCTGTTGCCCATAGCCCAACAAGTATCTTTATTACGGACCATAAAGGTCAAATTAAATACATGAATCAAAAATTCACAGAATATAAAGTTGATTTTAAAGAAATGTTTGGTATGCACGTATACGATTTTTATACAAAGCAGCTGGGTTTAAATCGAAGTACTCAGCTTTTTCAGCTTCAGTTACATCAGGATAAATAATCGTTAGTAAATCCAATACTGTCTTTATCAATTATGTCGGCTATATCGCTAACTGGTAAAAACATTTTGGTCACGCTTGGTGTAAAATCAATGATTTGTCCACTTTTATCCACAATAAATAACGGAACGGGAATAGCTTCAAGCGATAATGACGTCATATTTCCCCCCCCGATACAAGAGACTGCTTCAGTGCGTTTTCAAACAGCCACTGCTCAAATTGTTCAATCTCGTTAATAAATACGGTTTGTGTTGAACCGTATCCAGTTAAATCATAATGTTGCAATAACCTCCCCCCTACTAACGCAGTAGGTGAATAGGTTAAACTTTCTATTTCGTTAATATATTGCTTTAAGCTTGGTAACAAATGTACCTGTGAAATAGATATTCCAACAACTTCTGGCTTCCACTTTTCAATGCTGTTAATAGCGTATGGTAAAGGAAGATTAGCTCCTAAATTTTTCACTTCCCACCTATATTCTTCAAGCAAAGACGCCAACATCTTCAGACCGATATAGTGCTCTTCTCCTTCGACACAAAAAAGCAAAGCACGCTTGCTTGGAAGCTTATCTTTGTTCAACGTAAACTGTAGTCGAGCAAGTACATAATCACATGTCGCGGTAGCCAAATGTTCATCAGCAACTGAAATTTTATTCTCTTGCCACCATTGTCCAATCTGATACATAGCATTGGTTATTAAAAGATACGTATCCAATAAGGACGAACCATTTTCTAGATATGAACCCACGATCAACCAACTTTTTTGTATCTTCCCTTCTACAAGTGATTTTGCTAATACTAAGGGGGCTTGGTTGTCCAAAGTGAACACACCCTTTCTCTTTTAGATAGAAAGCAAATCTTTCGGTAGCGCCTCTTTTTTACATGACGGACAGTAAGCGTAAACACCTTCTCGAAAAGCAACTTCAACCTCTTTGTTGCAGGCTTTACATTCAGCAGTTACATACCTTAAATAATCTTGGAAAATTTTCCTCGTTATACCACCTGTATTCCCACAGTGATGACAAACAAACCGAACTTTTCCTTTTACTGTCACTTCAGCGTCTCGAACGCTATGACATTCCGAACATCGATCCCATATACTTAAGTAGTCTGCTAATGAATATCCTATTTTATTTATCTGCAGCCAATCTTGCCTTGAATGACTAAAAACGGGCGTCATATCCACATAACTTAAGAACATTTGGACAAAGTCTAAGCACTCAATGCGAACGGTTAAAGGAATAGAGTTTCCTTGATTACTCTCGTTGCTACACCACAAACACTTCTCATCCATCGCAAAGATAAAAAAAGGAAGATGAGAAGGTATAACTTCAATTCCTTCTTTGACCTTAAGCCTTCCAGGTTCTTTTGTCAAAATTGTAACCGTTCCCTGAAATTTATTAATCGCTTCCCAAAGCCTATTTGGCCATTCTTTTATAGTAGGCAACACGATAAACAATTTATTTTTCGCACGTCTAATATCCATTACTATCTTGTCAACATCCATTCCTTTATGCCAAATTAGCTGGCTATCTTGAATCATTTCTTTCAAATATTCATTCGGTTGGTAGATGACATTTTGTTCATTCATATATTGAAGTAGCTTAAAAAGCAAGCGCTCTTTAGGCAAACGTTTAGCTAAGTAAGGAACGTCACCTATCATAATAAATTTTCCTTTTGCTCTTGTAATTGCTACGTTTATAAGGCGGTCTGCTAATTCATTTGTAAGAAGCATGCCTGGCTTTGAAAAAGGATGACTATCAACCGCATCAAAAATCATAAGGTCTTTTTCAGAACCTTGAAACTTATGAACTGTTGCAGCAAGAATATGCTCTTCAGGAATCGTTCCTTTTACTAGGTCTCTTACAAGCTGCGCTTGTGCTCGATATGGGGTAACATAACCTAATGATGTAATTCCACTTTTAAATGCGCGAATAAGCAAGCTACTTGAAATAAAAGCAGACACTAAGTTATACCGTGACCCCCCATTTTTTTCTTTTTGAGCAAATGTCTTAATACCGCTTGTATTCAGAAGTACAAGAGCTTTATCTACAAACGGTTTTAGTTGAGCAACTGCTTCTCGCTGTACTACAGATGGATGATCGCTTACTTTACCACCATATACATGAGCGTTTGTAAACGCTGAAATATTTGGGTGCATACGACGTTGCTGCTTTAATATTACTAAATGTGGATGCCAGTTTCCTTCATGAATTTGTGCTGCAATCCCCGATTGTTCAAATATATCACGTCCTAGTGCTTCTTTCACATACGCATGCTTTGATTGAGAAACGGCTGGAAGTTGCTTGAAATCTCCACAAACAACAATGTGCTTACCTAAAGAAGCTGCTAAAGCCACTTGTGGCGTATAAGCCATACTTACTTCGTCTACAATTACTACATCATATTCTTTTTCATAAACCGATGCGTCCGTTGCCATTTTAGTTAATGTTGTTCCAATAATGACTGCTTTTTGTACCAGCTCTTTTTCCAGCTCAGCCATCTCTTGTTTCACGCTATTGAGCTTCTTTTTAACCTGTTGAATCTCACGCTCTTTAGAAGGATATCTCGTTAAACGTACATATTGTTCTTGTAAATCCTTCTCTTTTCTCGCAAGATCTGGATGCTCGTGTTCAACTAATAGAGTCGTAGAAAGTTTTGTTTGAAGCTCCTCATTTGCCATAGTCCCGTAGCGTACAACCTCTCCTTTTTTCCACTTGTGCTTAGCCTCAATACGTACTAACGCCTCGTTCATTAATACGTCAACAGCTGCATTGCTATGCGACACTACCAATACGCGCTTTTTCTTCCGATACATGCTATTAATAATGCGTGATAGCGTGTATGTTTTTCCTGTTCCCGGAGGTCCCCATAAATACGTTGTTTGATTATGATGAGCTCTCAGTAAGATTTCATGAAGATCGTTTTTCATTTTGTATTCTTCATGATTCACCTTCGCCGCACCCGTCATTAAACGTTTAACTCTTGCACGCTTTTTCTTATAGTCTTTCAGTTCTTCTAACCGGTCGATCAGTGCCTGTAAAAGCTCCCATGGTTCATTGAACAAGTACAAGACAGGAACATCTGCCCCTAAATAGACCCCTACTTTTATATATACTTCGTGCTTTTCATGAGCTAAAATCTCGCCATCAAGCTCTGCATCTTGAACCCTTACACGCATGCTCGTTCCATCTATTATGTGAAAAAAGCGTACCATCTGAAAACGGTACACAAAAGCTTCTCCATATCGTCCTACGTATTCACCGTTAACTAGCTGCTCTTTTCTCCCTCCTTCTTTCTTTAAGTGGCTAATTTCAATTGATAAAGCCCGAACCCACTCTTTTAAATACTGTGAAACTGTTTTTTTCAATTGAGTTAAGCACTGTCTCAAGGTTTTTCTAACAGTGCCTTTCACCTCCAACTCATTCGTTCCGTTCTCTACAACTTTTCTATTCTAGCATGTTCCAACACTTTATGCAGTCACAAAATCTGACATGGATTTCCTATTTTTTCTATCATTAACTATTGATAGGACTTTATATCTACAAATAACGACAAAAAACACACAATTTTTCTCCTTTATTTTCTTTTTTGTAACAAACTATCTATACTATTGAAACATTCCTGTCACATAAGATTGATAGAATGGTAATAAATTCATAGTCACAAAGGAGAAAAAAGAATGAAAAAACATATTTTTTCACTTGGTGCAACGGCACTTGTTTCAATGGGAATTGCAGGCATGGCATCAGCAGACGCGGAAACTTATAAAGTTCAGTCAGGAGACACGCTTTATAGCATTTCAAAAAAATACAATGTATCAGTAAAAGACCTACAAGCATGGAATAACTTATCATCCACTATCATTTATGCAAATCAAACCTTACATATTAGTAGTTCATCTGACACGCATACAGCATTACCATCACCCTCTACGTCTCAAAATACACATAAAGTTCAATCAGGCGATACGCTTTATCGTATTGCAAAATCTCACGGCTTATCGGTTGAGCAATTAAAACAGTATAATAACCTATCATCCAATGTTATTTACGTGAACCAAGTGTTAACTGTAAATGGCTCCAGCGCTGTAACAGCACCGGCAGATGAAAAAATAGAACAACCAGAACAACAAGCTCCTGTTAGTACATATAAAGTAAAGCCAGGCGATACGTTGTGGAGCATTGCCCAAAGGCACGGTGTTTCAGTTTCAAGATTACAGGAGCTAAACGGCTTGTCAGCAAACACAATTTACATTAATCAAACGCTTAAAGTAAATGGATCTGTTGCTCCAGCACCAGCTGCCCCTGAGGTATCGAATCCTGTATCTTCTAAGCCACAAACACCAAACCCTTCTGAAAATCAAGAAGTAAAAAAAGAATTTCAGGTTGTTGCTACGGCTTACACAGCTTTTTGTACTGGCTGTAGTGGTATTACAAAGACAGGTATTGACCTACGTGCAAATCCAAATCAAAAAGTAATTGCTGTTGATCCATCTATTATTCCTCTTGGGTCACGCGTATACGTAGATGGATACGGAGAAGCAATTGCAGGCGATACGGGTGGTGCTATTAAAGGGAATCGTATTGACGTTTTTATTCCATCTCAAAGCGACGCGATGAAGTGGGGCCGTAAAACAGTTACAGTTAAAGTATTAAACTAAAAGAAGCCTACGGGGCTTCTTTTTTATTTTAGTGTTTAACCCTCACCTTAAAGGGAATAAGAATTCTAAGACAACAACGTAGACGTTTCAACTATTTAGATTGCTATACTGGAGGTTATCACTATGAATATTGGCACCTTATATTTTCCAACGAGCGTATTATTATTAGTTGTTTTATTATTAGGAGGCCTTTACTTTTATTTTAAAAGACGCCGCAAACATAATAAAAAGTAAAAAGAAGCTATTGTAGCTTCTTTTTTAAACGCTCTTTGTTTAACGATTATAAAATTGAAAATCCTTCTTGATTTTAGGTAGCTCTCTTACTTCTTGAGACATTTCATTTCCACACATTGGGCAATTATAATCTGACGTCACAAAATCTTCTCTCATCCATCCGTTACACGAGTCAGACTGGCACGCATAAACATTTGTATCCATCATCTGAGTAACCTGTTCTTCCATACCTTTTTTCGCAAAATACATGAGCACAGCTCCCTTTTTTTCTTAGTATATGGAAAAAGCGCTTTTTTATTTAAGGTATTTTGACAAACTATGTCAAAATTTACATTTGTTTGTTTTGAATCTCTTTGATAAATTGTATATAATTACATAGTGAACAATTATATTGAAGGAGTTTAAAATGACCGATTTATTTTCAAGATTAAAGTTAGAAAATCAGCTTTGTTTTTCTATTTATGCTACGTCACGTGAAATTACAAAAGTGTATAAGCCTCTTTTAGATAAAATTGGCGTTACGTACCCACAGTACTTAGCTCTTCTTGTCCTATGGGAGCATGGAAGAGTCAGCGTAAAGAAAATGGGAGAACTCTTATACCTAGATTCTGGTACGCTAACTCCGATGCTGAAACGTATGCAAGAGCAAGGGCTTGTAATCCGTGAACGCTCTCAGGAAGATGAGCGCGTTGTGTTAGTAAGCTTAACAGAAAAAGGCGCTTCACTTCGAGATAAAGCTTGTCAAATTCCAGATGAAGTATTTAATATGACAGATTACTCTCCTGAAGAGCTAGCAAATTTAAAACAAATGCTTCACCAGCTGTTAAACGCTATCCATAGTCACAATGGAAAAAGCCAATAAAAA
>NZ_BCVD01000092.1 GCF_001591565.1 Priestia flexa NBRC 15715
AGATTAGCTCTTTAATTATAATAAACTTTCAATAACCTTCAGGTGTTGAGCAACACTTTTTTCCCAAGTGAATTTCGTAGCTTGTGCTAATCCTTTTTTTGACAACACTTGTAATGTTTCTTCATCTTGTAAAGTTTCTTTTATTTTTTTTGCCATATCCTCTACATCATAAGGATCAAAATATATAGCAGCTTGCTCGCAAACTTCAGGTAATGAAGCTGCATGAGAGGTAAGCACTGGTGTACCACACGCCATAGCTTCTAATGGAGGCAAACCAAAGCCTTCATATAATGATGGGAAAATTAATGCCTTGGCACCTTTTACCCACGCTTTTAACTCTTCGTCGCCAACATACCCTGTAAAAGTTATTTTGTTTGCTAATTCCTCGCTAATGTCCGATATACTATCATCACCAGTAATAAAACCTTCTTTTTTTCCAACTATAACTAAATCTTCCTTTATATCCTCTTGTAAAATCTCATAAGCTTTAATCAAGCTTCGTAGATTTTTATGAGGTTTAACATTCCCTACATATAATATGTAAGGTTTATTGAACTTCTTTTCACCTCTAAATTCAAACCAATCTTCGCCTACACCATTATATACAACATTTACTTTACAATCAGCATTTCTACCTAAATGGATAAGGGCTCTTGATTTACTAAACTCTGATACTGTAATAACTTTACTTGCTTTTCTAGCTAATATTTTAAACATAAATTTTGAATACAACTTTTTATTAATACCACTTACGAACTGTGGCATATCAAGATGAAAAAAATCGTGTACTGTCACTAATGTTTTAGTAGAAGTTAGAAAAGGAATATTATAATGAGGTGACCACAACAAATCGTATTCTTTTGTAATTTTTCTATTTAGCTCTATCTGTTCTCTAACACTATAAATGGAGCATGTACAATGAATTATATTAGTATCAGGAAACATTTCTGATAATATCTTTTTATCTCCTAATAGAGTGACATTAAAATTCTTTTTCATAGGTATTATACGCAAGAGAATATTTTCTAAATAAGTTCCTATACCAGAGCTTTTTATCATTCTAGCGTCCACTAATAAATTTTTCATAATTTTTCTTGTCCTCAAATTTATTTTTGTAATAAAAACCCAATAACATTCCAGTAACAACAGATAAACCTACAGTTTCTATTATATTAACTGTAGCACCATATGAAAAAATGACTATTGATACGAGAATTAAATAGCTATTATATTTTTTTTCTAAGTTCATAAACAAAATTTTCAATAGTATATAAATAATTACAGAATATCCTATTATTCCAAAAGTAACAATGATATAAACATATAAACTATCTGCAGCATTATAAAGATCTGGTTCGAAATATTTTTGCGCAACACCTATTCCACCTATACCACGCCCCAATATGTTATTCACATTGGTACCTAATAATTGAAAAGCTTGAGGCCAAACAACTAGGACTCTTTCTAAAAAAGAACCAAATACTAAATTAGCAACACCTGACAAACTTTGTATAGATACCTTCCCAGAAAGTGATAATAAAATGGGGATAATACCATATAAAAACAGTAGTATTACAAATGATTTTGTAAGTATTGCAACGAATAACTTATCTCTTTGATTTACTTTTTTATAAACTTCTAGAAACATAGTTGCTATTATCATTGCAAAGATAAATATATATGCTGATTTTGAAACTGTATATATTACCCCTACTATAGCCGCAAAAAATAAACATATATCAAATACATATAATAATAAATCTTTTTGTTTTATATTTCGATGTAGTAAGTTTAATATGTGAAATGTCATTAGTGAGATTAATATAATTGCAGACTCGGAAGAGCTTCTTTGAAATCCTGACAGTCTAGCAATACCATTAGTTGCTCCACCAGCATACCATTCTCTATTGCCTTCTACATTTATTCCGGCTATATCATAAGTATACCCTTGCCAAGGCAATGTAAAAAAATAGTCTAATGTTAAACCTATTAAAGTAATTGGAACAATTATGCGAAATAACCTTAAGAAAATATTTATATTGTCCACAAAAAAATAAGCTATTATGAATCCTGCAAGTAAATTAGTGTATGTACTTGTAGCAAAAAGTATTTGATTAACCATCAATCCATTCACAAAACCTACAAATACACCATATAAAATAGTGGCTACTAAGATAAAAAACACTAAATTAACTCTGTACGACTTCAATACACTCATTAAATATATTAGGATTATAAAATATATTATAAAGTTTTTACCGTATATCAAAAAAGATAGATTAAATATACCTAAAGCATATCTGAGTACACCTTCAAAGACATATAATATAATCCATAAAATTAATAATCTATTTACAAGCTTATGTAAATTAATATTCACTATATCTTTCCACCTGACTTTTAATGATAGTAATCTTTAAAGATCACTAATGAAATTAATAATATTATCAGCTTTGGAATTCCAACTATATTTTTCAACACCCGCTTTTACTTGTTCTTTTAATAATTGCATTGAAATAAGTTTTCTAACCTCAATGCTTATATCTTCATAAAAGAAAACGTATTCTTCATTTCTATGCAATAGCTCTTCTGTTTTTTTTGTGACAACTGGTAATCCAGTTGCTAAGTATTCATATAGCTTCATCGGACTTCTACCATTATTAGCCTTATGATTTGATAGTGGTAACAGTGCTATGTCACTATGTTGTAAATATGCAGGTAATTCTTTATACTTTATGGGCCCAAGAAAATGAAGATTTTTCAAATTAGAGTATCTTTGTAAAATCTCATAGTCTTCAATTGGCCCAATTACTATTACATTAATATTAAAATTTTCTTTAGCTAGTTTTACTATCGATTCCAAATCTAGTCTATCATCAATAGCTCCCGCATATACTGCTTTTATACCCTCAAGTGTTTCATAAAATTCAGGTTTCAATTGTGGTTCTGCAAAATGTTTAAAGTCTACACCATTTTCTACTAACATATAAGGGAGGCTATCATCAAATGACCTAATGTGATCTAGCACAGGCTTCGATGTCGCTATAAGACCATTAGCTTTATTAATAATTTTTTTTTCAGCATTAATTATACTTGAATCATTTAACATATCTGCGTATAAATCTGTTGGACGGTAGATTATCTTTTCTACATTAAACATCTCTTCTATTCCTACCATAGTAGGTTGATCTATTATTAAGTAATCTACATCTAAGCTTCCAAAGAATTTAGCAACAACTTTTTGAATATTATTCTTTGCCAAAGACATAAATAAATTTTTGTTAGTGATACCATATAAATATTTCAGTATACTCCAAGGTGGTGAGAAGGTGAAAGGAATATAATCTATCAAATTATCATTGAGTTGTAAAACTTTCCCTACCCGTTCTTTTTTCATCCTATTCACTTCATTTTTTTTAAAATAATGTAGCGGTGTAAATGGTGTACTGATATGAATTACTTGATGTCCATTTTCTGAAAAAGTGCGTGCTAAATGATGAGAACCGACAACAAAAGGCCCTCCTATAAATGTATGACTGATAAAAATTATTTTTTTCATCTTTCCTCCAATAATTGTATCTTCATCTTAAATTAGAAAAAGTGCTCTAAACAATTAGTAAGCACCTTTTCTAGATAATACTAATATAATTGTTTTGAAAATTATTTCACAATCTAATTTCACTCCTCTTTTATCAATATAGTAAAATTCTATGTCTGCCCGTTCTGGATACCCTACTTCACTCCTGCCACAAATTTGCCAGTAGCCAGTAACTCCGGGTTTCACATTAAGAAAATCTTTTAATCTATACTCATACTCCTTCAATTCTTCTTTAATTACTGGACGTGGCCCTACTAAACTCATGTCTCCCTTTAATACATTTATCAATTGTGGCAACTCATCTAAGCTAGTTACCCGCAAAAATTTCCCTACCTTAGTGATACGTGGATCTTCATGAGCTTCTAGCTTATAACTATTTTGAATATATTTCTTATACAATGATTTATCTTTTTTCAATACTTCTTCTGCATTAACAATCATTGAGCGAAATTTATACATTTTGAATTCTTTTCCATATTTTCCTATCCTTTTTTGGGAGAAAAATACCGGACCTTTGTTATTACCAAACAAATATAAAAGACTAATCAATAAAAAAACGGGAAGGGTTATTACTAAAGCAATAACCGCTCCTAAAATATCAACTATTCTCTTTGAAAATAAATAAAAGGCTGTTCGTCCACGTTGTGATCCATGTGTTTTTTCATTTGAAGATAGTTTAGGTTTAGTAGCTGTACTATTCATACTATTTTACACTTTCCTTTTCTAATAAACCCTTTAAAAAATCCATTAAAGGATATTTTAAATCTTCATGTTGCAAAGCAAACTCAAGCGTCGTTTCAATAAACCCTAACTTCTCTCCAACGTCAAAACGTTTACCTTCAAAATCATACGCAAACACACGCTGAATTTCATTTAGCTTCTGAATTGCGTCTGTTAACTGAATTTCTCCGCCTGCACCAATTTCCTGCTGCTCTAAGAACATAAAGATTTCAGGGGTAAATACATAGCGTCCCATAATAGCTAGATTTGATGGTGCTGTGCCTGGAGCTGGCTTTTCTACAAATGTATTAACTTGGTAGCGACGCCCTTCGTTTGAAATTGGATCAACGATTCCGTAACGATGCGTTTGATCGTCACCTACTGTTTGAACACCAATAACCGATGACAATGTATTTTCATATTCGTTCATTAATTGGCGTAGTGATGGCGTCTCAGCTTGGACAATATCATCTCCTAGTAGGACTGCGAACGGCTCATTACCGATAAAGTTGCGAGCGCACCACACAGCATGACCTAAACCTTTTGGCTCTTTTTGACGAATATAATGGATATCAACGTTTGATGATTGACGAACTTTTTCTAATAACTCAAATTTCTCTTTTTCTACTAAGTTATTTTCCAGCTCTGGCGCATAGTCGAAATGATCTTCAATGGCACGCTTACCTTTTCCCGTTACGATAATAATGTCTTCAATACCAGACTGGATTGCTTCTTCAATTATGTACTGGATGGTAGGCTTGTCCACAATAGGAAGCATTTCTTTTGGCATTGCTTTTGTTGCTGGTAAGAAGCGTGTCCCAAGACCCGCTGCCGGAATAATGGCCTTGCGTACTTTTTTCATAGCATAACTCCTCTTTTCATGTTTTAGTAACCAATAAATATAGATATAAATGCTTAAGAAAAGGTTGTATTCATCTCAACCCTTGCGTAAACATTTATAAAAAACAGGGCATCTAACCCTACCTCACACCATGCTAATGACAACGAACGCGTCTAAGGTGCCTTTCTTATATGACACCCACAGCACAGCCGAGTATCTCCATTGATAAAGGTTAGGAGATATCACCTTTTTTCTTACTTAAATTATCAGTTTAATAATTCATTAGTCTTGTTCAAAAAGTAATGTTAACATAACAATTTATAGTTTTAAACGAAGGTTTTTGTCGGTTATTGTCGACTTTTATACTAAATGCTTAATATAGGACTTTCATTCCTCGAAAAGTCCTTTTTTTGTGCTGTTCTGTTGCAGGATAATCCATTTGATAGTTTTAAAGTCTTCAAAATGAGGAATATATTAGAATTTACTCTTAATACAGATGGAAGACAAGATGAAATGATGCCTATGTAAGATGTTTATCTAGAAGTTTTTCTCTTAATTAAACCTAAATACCTAATTAATATGTTTATTATACATTTCAATAGCATAAAAATACCATACCCTTTTTTGATTTTTTTGTAAATTTATATCGAATATCCTTTACACTTGCTTTATCTCCCATTTTCTCCTAGGATATAAATTAAAACTAGTTAGAAGAAGGATTACATATGGTAAAGAAACTGATTGCCCTTTTATTTATGCTTGCGATTGCTTATTTTTCACACACGCCTCATTTGCAAGTAACCGATCCTGGTACGTGGAATAACCCTTCTGTATGGGATCACAATGCTACGATTGGATCTGTTCTAAACCCTAGCAGTGAATTTTTCACTGCTTATTCCTACGGCTTTAATACAGAATTCATTTTACGAAAAATTGCGCACATCACGTTCTTTGGAATACTCGCCCTATTGTTCTATTGGAATTTACGAGAATCTAAGACTCGGTACATAAAAGCTTGGATTTTGCTTGCTTTATTTGCCTTTACGGATGAGGTGCACCAAGCGTTTATCGTTGGACGAGATGGACGCATGGTCGATGTGTTAGTGGATTCATTCGGCGGGGCACTATTTTTATATTTACTTTATCGATTCAAGCAACAGAAAAAAGCGTAGTGAGGACATCCTCGCTACGCTTTTTCATTGGCTATTTTTATTATGCTAAAAGGTGTTTTAGCTCACTTAAAAACTTTTCATAATAAGATGTTTCATAGTGACGAGGAGACAGTCCCCATTTATGATTTTCATCCGCAAATATTTCTTCATCTGTAATTTCCAAATAGGATGCTTTGCTTACATTTTCACCTAGATACTTGTACATAAAATCGAGATTTTTGTTATTTTCATGAATCTCATCTATATTTTCAAAGCTTTGGATATCACCGTTTGCATCTATGTAACGTTCCTGCCAGAAGGCTTTGTGAATAATGACTTGATCATACTTGCTTTCATTAAGCTTTGCTACTAATTGCTTGGCAGCTGCTTCCCACATTTCGTCTGTTTTCTGTACAATTGCTTTGCCTTTTAATTCTTGCATTAAATTCGATTTATTAAATTCATCAGATAGCGTAAAATATGTTTCTCCACGCTTCATTAAGCGTAAGCGCTCAGACAATAAATCAATAATGAGAACGTTGGACTGAACTTCTTCTAAATACTTAAAAAATTGCTTATTTAAATCATTATAAACGCTTCGTTTTTGAAAATTCGAATCCAGTAAAATTTTATAGATTGAAATCTTCATCGGCTTAGAAGCTAATGAAATAACGTTTGTTCTTGCGAAGTAATTATTAATTTCATATTGATGTTCAAACATTGCAAAGGGATCTCTGGACACACAGCTCCCCAGTATATCAATCTTTTTATTCACGTAACGTAACACTCCTATTTCCATTAGACTACTTTACAAAAGCTACTAAAATATAATATAGCTCTTCTGTACTGTCAATCTTGTACAGTTTACTCTGTTTTAATGATAAATTTCAGCTAGCTCTTCATTAATGACTTTTTCGATACTGCATTGTTTCCTCATGCGCTTTGCGGCTTCATGAGATTTCTTTTGAAATTCTTCAGGGTGATGATATAGGAAATCAATGGCATCTGCTAGACCTTGAGAATCTTCTCTTCCAGCTAAGCAGCCGCACTCATCATCGACAAACTCAGGTATTGCCGTTACGCCGTTTGTAATTGGAATTAACCCGCTGCTCATCGCTTCACACATTGATACTCCCTGTGAGTCCAGGCGCGTTGGGCACAAGAAAATTCCGTGCTCTTTGTGCAATTTAGCAATCTCTGTTTGTGGTAAGAAGTAATTATGAATATGAACATTCGAAAAATGTTTAATCGGCTCTAATGTTTTGTCAAACAACACGCCATGACCATAAATATTAAACTCGAATTCTTCAAAATAATCCTTTTGGGACAGAGCTAAAATCGCTTTTACTGATAGATCATTGGCATACTTATGAGACGCAAACGGACGAATGCTTAGTATTTTTTTACGCTGATTTGCATCTTTTGGAACGTAGTCAAACATTTTGTCATCGACAACGTTATGAATGATTGAATAGTCTTCAACAAAAGCATTCGTATCTGCTTCCGCCACTGCTTCTTTAAACCACTTCGATACAAAGATAAACTTAATATTTAACGTTTTGCTTTCATAGACCGACTTCATAAAGTCTGTGCGCTTTTTATTTTCTTTAATTGAGGCTAACGTTTTTTCTAGCGCTGCAGCATCTCCACTAAAATTAAACCACCTGCGATACCATTTTTCCGTTTCAACTCCATGAATCCAAATAAGAATTGGCGTCTTTGCAGCTTGACTAGCTTCAATTGATTCAATCATATGATGATCAACAAAATGAATTAAAATCTTTTTATATTTCTTTGCATTCAGCACGTTCGTTAGTTCTTCTTTGCCACCCGATAAAACAAAGGTATTATTAAATTTGTAATATGCTAAAGACGTTTCCTTAGCATTCAAACGGAATATATCAACAGAGGCACCGTTCTCTTGATAGAGCTCAGCACGTCTATGAACAAACATATTACGGTATAGGTTATTTTTCTCAGGATATACGTTTGTTAACACCAAGTAGTCCGCTTCTTCATTCAAATCATAAATAGATTGCTCTATGTCTTTTAAAGGTGCATCGTAACATGAGATGCTCACTTCTTCTATGTTGGCTTCTCCCGTACCAGACACTCTAAGCATTAGCTCGAGGTTATTTATATTAGCAGGAAAAGAAAGAATTTTTTCAACATCCATTCCAGTATACTGGCTAGTAATCTGCTTCCCTTCACCTGTTCCCTTAACAATTAACTGAACATCTAAGCTGTCTGACACGTTCCCTTTAATTGTGGCTGTGTAGACAAATTTCGAATCATATTTTATTGGTATTGCGTTTCTATCAGAAGTTAGAAATGTATAGTTATACTCACTGTCTTTTTTTTGAACTTTGAGAGAAAGAAATGACTCTTTTCTTGCAATCTCAAATTCAAAGCCATCTTTGCGAGAATGGATCCAATCGTCTTTATATACATAAACTTCTGCTGGTTGTAATAATGTTTTTCTCATTTCCTACGCTCCATCATTAAATATTTACTGATGTATCTATGTTAGAATGGACATTTTCATAATCTAAATAAGATAAGTCTTTTACAAAATTAAAGCGATCTGCTGCAAATAACCGATACCCTTTTTTAAACAAGAACTTTAAATTACTTTCAGTTGAAATCTCTTCTTTACCAATATGCATCCATGCTTTTAGGCTAATGATAGCAGCATCTAAATCTAAACAATCTGTATAGGAATGCTCACTTCTATCATTTACCACGGCAAGTTGTGCAGTTTGGTAATGTGTGCGTTTGCCAATAACGTCACTATTAGAATATTTCGTAGCATAATACAAATCTAACAAGTAGTTTTTACCATAAAAATTGCTAGGCTTAAAATAAGCTACATATTTAATATCCTTAAATTCTGGCTTTTCATAGGCTTTAAGGACTTCAATATTGTTAGCCTTTAAATCCTTTGCAACTTGTTTATAACTAAAAGGCTTTTTCAAAATCACTTTCAGTTCTTTTGATTTATAGGCCTGATTACTAAACATGTTAATGACATATTGTAGTTCGGCTAAGCTTTCAACCTGACTCCAAACTCCAATAGCTGGATGAGAATCCTCTAATTCAAACCCCGCTTTTCCTAAGACATAGTTTAATCGACTCTCGTAAGTGTGATATTGTAAAACTTCTCGTAAACCTTGATGAGCTCTTTCTCTGTAATATTTCTCATCCGTTAGCAGTCTTTGAAATTCAAGCTCAAAATCTTCTTTTTCGCTGCTCATAAATACAAGATCATCAAATAAATTTTCAATTCCTTTTGAATATGTACTCACAACAGGAGTATTCGATGCTAAACATTCAAAAACCCTTCTAGAGAACATTGTAGGTGAATCAACTACGCTATTTACGTTAAGAGCTACTTTATACCCTTTGTAGGCTTTATGAATTTCAGATGCTTTTAAGCTTTGCTTTGTGTATTGTCTTAGGTGTTCAGGAAAATAAAATTCCGTTAACTCATTGCCATAGTTGCGATCATAAATAGTCAGTCCGTACTTAGCCGCTGATTCTAGTAACATATTCATGTCATATTGACGTTCAATATATTTATTTGCATAGTACGATCCAGCAAAGCTAATTCCATTCTCTCTCTCGTATAGCTCAATAGGATTATGAATAGCTGGCTGTGCTGCAAATGGCAGTGCAAAAACTTGATCATGATGCAGATTTTGTTTATAGTTTTCCACTGAATTTTCATCTGTAGTAAAGATATAATCAAAGTGTTTAGCCGTTTGAATAAATGAATTGAAATGTACCGGATCTTCTTTATTCCAAAAGATTGTTGGAATATGATTTTCTTTACACCAATTAACAACTTCAAGCAGATCTAGAATATTGGTTTTATTATTGCTAGACACTTTCCTTGTCCACTTTCCGTTGTTTCCGTGCCAAGCTGATTCAACAAATAAAGCATGTGGTTTGTTTGTTGCGAATGTAGCTTTCCAGTTATCTGGACTAAACGTAATTACATCACATTCAGGCTCTAAGCATTGCATCGTAAACTCATCACAAATAACACCTAGCTTTACATCTTTAAGCGTATTCGGGACATCATAGCCAAGTGAACGTAAATGTTTTATTGGTAAAAATCCAGTTTCCTTTTTACTTTGACAAGTTACATCATGTATTTCAACAAACCCAGTTCCTGAGAAGCGTACTGCCATTCGACAAAACTTAGCTTTTGGAAGAACTTTAATCAGTCGCTCTTCGTTTAAATTAACAATCTCTACTTGCTCTTTACTTCCTGTATTTGAATAAAAAATAACAAAAAGTTGCGCAATGGCCGTGTCTTTCTTTTCACCTTTAAAAGTAACTTTATATCGATTATTTGAATCAATTTTTATTGGAAAAACAGTTGGTTTTTGTCCAAAACTAATATTTTGTTCATAACATGAAATATATTGATGCTGCTCTTCTTCTAAATCAAAATCAACTCTAACTCGACCATTTTTTATGCTAAGATTCTTTAGATGATTTACTTTTGGCACGTACCAATCTTTGGGTGTGAAATTCTTCATTTGTAAAAGATCTTTCCACATATAATCTTCTACGTTAAATTCAGCTTCTTTTTTCTCTGAAGGTGGTTGAATCAAGCCTTTGACTTGATCTATTTGAATTAGCTGAATTTGTTGGATAACGGTGCTACCTTTCCCGACCACGCGAATAGCAATTCGATAATCGTCTGCATCACCGTCTAACTCGATAACTTCAGTACTGTTCAGTGAAAGGAATTGAGTAGATGTTTTTTTACCTTTTTCATATGCAATAAAAAATAAATCTACCGTAACATCTTTATCTGTTCTACCATGGAAGTTTACAAGGTATTTTTGTTTCTTTTTTAAACCTGTAGTATAAGAGGGAGGGGTACTAAAGCTACCGTTTTGTTCTAGATAGGATACATAAAATGCGTCTCGTTTACTTTGTGAATGTTCGATATATAAAAAGTTTTCTTTAGTCAAGAGAGCAGTCCCAATATTATTGGTGTACCATTTAGTATTCTTTAAGCTTAGTGAATAAGCCGAATTTGTATTGTTAGGGTTTACTATAAAATTCAATGTTTTAAGCTGTTTCTTGTACTCATTATACAAAGGTAAAAACCGATTATTCATTTTGTCCTCCACTATTGTTGTCAACACAATGATTATTTTCTAGATAATTTTTTTCTGAAAGACCAATAAGCTATTGTCATTCTCCCAAGCTTAGAATTTTCTAGTTTCAACATTCTTTCTTCTGTTTTTTCAGAATAAACTTTCAATTCTTCGTATTGCTTACTAAGCTGCTCTTTTTCTTCTTTTAATCTCGCATTTTCAGCTTCAAGTATCTTTCTTTTCTGTTCTTCTTGTTTTAGTTCTTCTTCAGAAGCTTCTAATTGACTTTGAACAGATTTATACTTTGCCTGAATTTGTTCTTTATATTGAACAGATTCAACATGATTTAATTCGAGGGTTGCTAACTTCTGCAACAAATCACTTTGTTTACTTTTTAATGTCTCAAGGTCTTGTTTACTAACAAACTCACTATGCTGAAGAGTTTTCTTTTCATTCTCTAAATCTTGAACATTTTTTTTCAGTAATAAAACAAGCTCTCTGCTTTCTTTTTGACCGTTTTCTAGTAGTTTCATATCTTTAATGGCTTGTTCATACTTATCTTTATACAATCCTTCTTCGTTATCTTCTATTAATAATTCTGGATGTTCACTTCTAAATAATTCATCTTGCTTTTTCATATCTGCTAACATAAACTCAAGTATTTCCGTAAATTCTCGCTCTAGCTCTTCCTTTTCTCGAACAAGTTTTTGAATAAGTAAAGCTTCTTTTGCACTCTCTATTACTTTTTGATTTTCCCCTACTTTTTTTGTATGTTTATTTCTATCTTTAACGTCTATAGACATATGATTATGTTCCTCCGTTTCCAACTCTCAGTAAAAGACAACAGGCAAATATGCCTAATACAGTTTATCATCAAAAGTTGGACAAATAAATAATTTCATTCCTTTATTCTTGCTTATCTTACATTTTTTTTGATTATCACTCAAAATGAAAATCTGTTTTTACACCTAAGTATAAAAACAGATTTCTCTTCTTTAAACTGTAACCCAACTTGTACCTTTTGAAAGTCTCGTTTCTCCTTTTTTAACGAATACCTTTACTGTATATTTACCAGGTTCGGTTACTTGATACTTTAATGTTGAACTATTAGAATACTTTGTTTTTTCGATTGGCCCAGAGTGACCATCTTTATACACATAATAAGCAAAGTGAGCGGTCTTATTCTTTATAAAGCTTTCAGGCACTTGACACGAAACGGAAATGATATTTTCGCTTTCTGTTTCAATTGAAGTGTCTTTAATGAAGATTTCACCTGTAATAGCTGACAGTTCATCTAATAGATAAGTAGCAAAATAAGGTCCCATTTCTGAGTGGCCTTTATATGCTTGAACATCTAGATCATAAGGGATCTCTCGCTCCTTAAGTATTTTCACGAACGGTTTTACATGTTGGTTATAGTGAGAGTCTCCACTTCCAACATGAATGTGAGGCTTCGTTTTATACGTATAATTACTCACAATATCAATATAAAATTGGTTTAAATAATCACGGTGACCTTCCGAATTGCCGCCAGTAATTAATTTTAGTACTGTATCACGCGTATAGTTGTTTACGCCGTATAAATAATCTCCAACTTTAAACTGAAATCCTCCTGCTATAAAGTGACCAAAGTCATATCTCATGGCAAAGTAAAATGCTGCCGTTCCACCTTTACTTGATCCGCAGGTAATGATGTTTTCTTTTCTAATTTTATTCTCATTTGCTATCTTAAAAATTAGTGCTGCTACTGATACCTCATAGTCTAGTTTTTTATGTTGACCCAAATAGTATGCTGGGTGACCCATACAGTTATCTAAGATAAATAGCCTATGACAATCAATCTCTTGAAGATATCTCACATAGTTGTAAAATGCAGGCTTACCTTCTTGCTCTTTTCCATTAAAGCCTGAAAAAGTCACGGCTAAGTGACTGGAAGGTTTACTTGCTGGTATAAATAAATATTTTATGTCATGAGCTCCTTTGAAGACTTTCTCATTTTCAATGATATATTCTGATAAAGACATAGATACTTTCCCCTCTTACATTTTCTATAATGTTACATATAAGGTTATTTTAACCTTTTTTAACTCTATTACAGAAGAAAACGAATTAACCTTTTCTAGATTAATTCGCTTCTTTTATATCTTATTGTACTACCTTTGATGTATAAGAACTATACAAACCTTTGCTGTTTTTAATCACAACACTTACTTTTGTACCAGAAGTTTGCGCTGGCACTGCAACCGTAAAGTGCCCTGTTGTATTGGTTTTCCCTCGTCCAATGATGGTTGAACCAACTTTCACATATACAAGGCTATTCCCTTCTGCCGTTCCCGTGACTTTTTTATCTATTGCTTTAATCATGTTGACATTAGGCGCCTGCGGTCTTTTTTGACTAACTATTTTCGATGTGTATTTGCTATAGTTTCCAGCGCTGTCTCGTGCCACTAGGTTTATTTTTGTGCTCACTTTTTGCTTCGGAATAATAACTGTAAAGTTCCCATTCACATCTGCTAATCTCTTACCAATAATTGTTGAGCCAACTTTAGCGTATACCGTACTTCCCGCTTCAGCCTTACCTGTTATCTTGGCATCTTCATTCGTAATTTCATTGATAGTAAATATAGCAGGAGGGGTTTTATCTTCAACTATTTTTTTTACTTCTGCACTGCTTGCTCCTTCTTGATTAGTGGATGTAATAATCAAGTTGGTTCCTGCTTTTTGTTTATCAATCGTTACTTCAAAGTGCCCGTCTGCTCTGGTTGTACCCTTATATTCTTTAGCTGATGCTTTTACCGTAATAATTGTATTTGGCTGTCCTGTTCCACTTACTTTTGTATCCAAATCACTAACTTCATTTACATTTGGTGCAGCTGGTGGAGTAGCTTCCTTCTTAACAACTGTCGTATAAGCATAGGGGCTATAGTTACCTGCTGTATCTTTTACTACAACGCTGATTTTCAGCTTTTCCTTTTGTTTAGGTATTGCAACTGAAAATTGACCTCTAGCGTTAGTTTTGCCGCGTCCAATAATTGATGAACCTTTCTTTACATAGACTAAGCTATTCGGTTCAGCCTTACCCGTTACTTTTACATCTTCATTCGTTACTGCGTTTAGAGTAGGCGCATCTGGTCGCGTACGATCTTCCACTTTGACAACCGTAGGTTCACTTGTATTGTTTGCTGCATCTGTCGCAGTAATTGTAATTGAAGTATTTGCTTTTTGTTTATCAATTGTCACTTTGAAACTACTGTCTTTTTGAACAACTGAACTATATACTTTACTTCCTATCTTTACAGTAGCCGTCGATCCGGGCTCTGATGTTCCGGTAACCATTGTATCTTGATCCGTAACTGGATTTACAGCTGGCTTTTCAGGTGCCGTTCGATCTACTTCACTTACCGTTACGTATGCATATTTGCTATAATTCCCAGCATTATCTTTTGCAATAACTGATAATTTTGTACCAGCTTTTTGTAAAGGAATTTTCACTTCATAATGTCCCTTACTATCCGCTACCTTGCGAGCTAGGACAGTAGATCCTGACTTGATATAAACTAAGCTACCAGCTTCTGAGGTTCCTGAAATAACCGTATCTTCATTTGTAACTGGTTGAACCGTTGGTAAAGCAGGAGGCGTCTTGTCTTTTACAGTCAGAGAAACCTCAACACTACTATTTCCAGCCTCATCTTTTGCTTTGATTTTTATACTTGTGCCTGCTTTTTGTTTTGGAATCGAAATTGTAAATTGGCCTTTTGCATTTGCAGTTCCTGTATACGTTTTTGTTCCAAGCTTAGCGGTTACCTTTACTTCTGAACCAGCTACGCCAGTAATTTTCACATCTTTATCGCTAATCTCGTTTACTTTTGGTGTCTGAACAGGTTCAGTTCCATATACTTTATACGTTTTAGTAGTGGTATGACCAAATACATCCACAAATTTAAACGTTAACTCTTTCTGATTTGTTACATCATAGCCATTTAATCGGAATGTACCGTTGGAATTTAAAGACAGAGGTTTATTATTTAAATAAACGTCTACAACTGGTACGGTGCTTCCTTCTAAATTCACTTTATTGTCTTTGGCATTAAGTGGTGTGTTGTTTAGCTTGAATGGAACATCTTCTAACGGATAGTTTGATGCTGTCATACCATATAGCGAATTGCTGCCACTTACGATTACGTCACCATTATTTAAATATGAATAATAGCCTGAACTAAATAAGAAGCGCTTTGCGTGTACCGTACCAGTCACCCTTAGACCACCGTAGCTTCTAAGTCCTCCAAGTACATATACATTTCCGTTAATCATTACATTTCCATTTACGGTTAATACCGCGTTCGGTCCAATATATACATCATCATTAATAACTTCGCTATACCACGTTTCATTTCCCGTTACAATACGATGACCTATCGATTCAATTGGAGGCAGAACTTTAAACGTTCCATTTTCTAACCCTTTTGTAACTGTCAGCGTATTCCCATTTATATCTGTAATATCAACAGAAGCTGCTTTCCAATCACCGGATTCACCAAACCACCCGTCTCCACTGAACGTTTCTTGGTCTTCTCCTTTACTCAACTCTACTGATTCAATTGTTTTTGAATTCGGATTTGCATACTTGACAACAACACTTTTTACTAATGTGTCATCCGCTGCTTTTACAGTAATACGATTATATGAATTAGCTTCAATTGTTTCCTGATCTACTTGAATGGATTTGAATGTAGGCTTGACGTTGTCTTCACCTTGGAAGGTGAAGCTTGCACCTTCAAGTGGGCCTCCTATTCTTTTATAGTTACTCACTTGATCTCTAAGATAAAAATAAGATACCTCCCATTTACCTGGCTCCATACTATT
>NZ_BCVD01000093.1 GCF_001591565.1 Priestia flexa NBRC 15715
CTTATGTCCCAGCCTCTTTTTTTAAACGGATAGTTGGCGGTATTCATTTGGAGTTAATCCTTCTAATTTTTTAAACACTTTACGAAAGTATTTATCATCTTGATACCCAATCATATTTGCTACTTCATAGATTTTCAGCTGCTCATTTTTTAATAAGGACTTTGCTTTGCTCATTCGAACTTTTACAATATAGTCAGAAATGTTTTCCTGAAATTCTTGTTTGAACTTTCTTGAAATGTACTCTCTGCTTAAATAGAAGCGTTCTGCAATTTCCTGAAGCTTAACGTCTCGATCATAATTCATCTGTAAAAACTGCTCAATTTCATAAATAATATCGCGGTTGTTTTTTTGCTTATCTCGCTTCACAATATTTAAAAAGCGTACAATCTCTCTTTGCTTTCGATTCATATATCTATCGAAGTCAAATCTGCCTTTCACATCAAAAAAAGCGGCCAGCACCTTCTCATAGTGACTTTGCGCATTGTATGAAATCTCGTATTTTTTTAACCAGTGTTCACTAAGAAGCTGATACTCTTTTTCAATATGCAACAACTCCTTTAAAGATAAATAATTGGCCTGCTTCACAGCATTCTTCACTTCATCAAAAATCGTTGTAAATGCATCTATTTTGCCTATTTGCATTCCTTCTACAATCTTTGTATTGTAGTCCATCAAATTTAACAATACACTACCTCTCTTTAAACTACCCGCACTCTCATAGAACTCAACGCAACTGTCAGCTAGCACGTTGCTCGCTAACAAAGCATCTTTTGCTGTTTGATAGGATTCTAGCAATACTGAAACGGATTCAACATGACGCCCCTTAGCAAGTGGACAACATACGTTGAATGCTAAGAAAATCTCTTTGTGTAGCTTGTTCAAAAGCTGCTTGATTTCAGAGAAATGGTCCCAGAAAATCATTACGATTTCGCCCTTTTGCGATAAATAACGAAAAGCGACCCCATTCTCCTTTTCAACTAAAAGCTCATTAGCCACGTTTAAAATTGAAAAATAAGCTAAGTCACGATCTCCACCAAATGCTTGGATTGTCGCTTCGTCAACTCGAATAATAGCTACTTCATACTCACTGTTTGAGTGAAAGCCAAGCTCTTCATACACCGCATCCTGCAGCACATAGTTATTAATAATTTGTGTCAGCTTACGGTCTCGGTACATAGGCTTCATCTCATTAATTAACTGATAGCTGTTATTATGCTGTTTGCGCTCGTTCTCTTCTTTATGCCATTCATTAACTGCTCTAGTTAACGTGTCATTTAAGATTGAAGGGTCGACAGGCTTTAAAATGTAGTCGGTTGACCCAAAGTGAATGGCTTTCCTCATGTAATGGTAATCATCATAACCCGTTACAACAATGGTTTTCGTATGAGGAGTATGTTCTTTCATCCATTCCAACAGGGCAATCCCACCCATATTCGGCATCTTCATGTCTGTAAAAACGATTTGTGGTTTTTGTTCTCTTATAAGCGCAATCGCTTGCTCACCGTTTTCAGCTTCAATAATGCTTTCAATGTGATGCGTGTCCCAGTCGCCTAAGAGCTTAATTCCTTCACGAACGTGTTCTTCATCATCAACAATCAGGACTTTCATTATGATCATCTCCTTTGTTTAGCTCAAGTGGTAAAATCATTGTTACTGTAAAATATTCATTTTCTTTACTTTCAACTTCCATTTTTGCTGCATTTTCATAGTAGATCAATAAGCGGTCTGCAATATTTTGCAAGCCTATATGCTCTCCTGTATGCTGATTAGACATCGCTAAGCTTTCATGTAAGGATGCTAATGCTTTGTCATTCATTCCTTTTCCATTGTCCCTTACGCAAATTTGAATAAAGCTTTCTTTTATTAAAGACGCTGAAATCGTTAGCTTTCCATCTCCTACTCTTGTTTCAAATCCGTGCTTAAACGAATTCTCTACAAGCGGCTGTAAAATCATCTTTGGAACCAATGTCCTCTTTAACCTTTCGTCAATCTGAAATTCATACGAAAACTTAGAGCCAAAGCGTTGTTTTTGCAAGGCTAAAAATGCTTCAGCATGATTCACTTCCTCAGTAAGAGTTACAATATCTTCTTTCATATTCATACTGTACCTCATCATATTTGAAAGAAGCGTTAATAGCTTATAGACTTCGACCGCTTTATGTTTCAATGCAAGCGTGCCAATCGATTGAAATGCATTGTATAAAAAGTGAGGATTCACTTGGGACTGTAACACTTTGAGCTGCGTTGATTTATTTTCAATTTCCAAGCGGTACTTTCGCTTAATTAAATCATTAATCGTTTCGACCATGGATTTAAAATGCTGACCTAACATACCAAATTCATCGTTTCCTAATGTTTTAAACCGAACCACAAAGGAGCCTTTCTCAACTTCTTTCATATTTTGAATTAAAATTCGAATCGGCTCTGTAAATCGTACTGATACAATCAATGTAGCAATAATAATCATTAATAAAAACGGTAATCCAATTAAAACATTTATTAGAGCGGTTCTCCTTGCATCTTCATATAAAACACTATAAGGAATTCGCTTTACGATATGCCATCCATCAAATGGAGCTGCTAGTTTGTCATAAACGAGTACTCCAGAAAACTTTGAATCTTCCCATTCTACGCTATGAGATTCCTTGTTTTTCAATTGGTGAATCCACTTATATTTTTGTGTTGTTCCAATTGCTTTTTGATTTGATGAATACATGATCATCCCATCATCATTAATTAAATAAAAGTCTTCTTCTTCTTTATTGTATAAGCTATCCGAAGTAGATTTAATTTTAGACAAGTCAATGTCTATTGACAGAAAGCCTAACAAGTTGTTAGAAGGTACTTCATTGATCATGTGATGAAAGCTAATGACTTGCTTCGGATCAGAGTCTAAAATGGTCGATAAATTGTTGTAGCTGTATACTTTATGAGTAGGTTCAATTGATAGAAACTGCTGTTTTTCTTTTAACCTGGCATAATAAGAATGTGAATAAATATCTTCATACTTTTTCCGACTGCTAATTTTAGAATTGTATACCGTATAAGAATCTTGTCCATTTTCAATATATAAATGAAGCTGCCTAATTTCTGGTCGCGTATTAAATAAATAAGATAGCGTTCTTCGCACTTCTAATTGACTTGCCCCTAAATCATTATTTACACCTTCTTGTAATACTTTAATAAATGGATAATAGCCGTATAAACGCGGTGTAATATCAGAAATTTCCTGCAAGTATGTGCTCAGATCCTCACTACCGCTTTTGACTACTTGGTAGTTCGTCGAAATAAAGCGGTTTTTCACAGTTTCTTTTGTATATTGATAAGTGAACACGTTTGAGATAATAAACGGTACAACAGTCGCAATGAGTAAAAACAAAATAAGCTTTTTGCGAATGCTCCACCCCTTCATCACACCCCTCCTTCTTCTTACTATTCGATAAATTATATTGCATTGCTATCATTATACAATAAAAGCGCTTTCAATCTACTTTTTTTTTTACAGCTTCATCACAAAGAAGCCTTCTATATGTCTATCCTATACCATATAGAAGGCTTCCATTTTACATTTATTTTTTCATTTTCGCCCAAATTCCATCTAACTTTTTCAAGAACTCATCTTCTGAAATTTGATCTCCTGCATAAGACTGCATTGCTGCTCCAATTTCTTGTACAGCGCCGTCTGGATACTTAAACCAGTTCCATGATAATGTTTTGCCTTCATCAGAGTATTTTAAGATATCGTCTGATAAAGAATCGATTCCTTTTCCATCAATGCTCTTAAATGCTGGGATAAACTTAAATTCTTCTACTAAGAATTTTTGGCCTGTTTCAGATGTTACCAGCCAGTTTAAGAATTTTTTTGCTTCTTCTTTATCAGCTTCTGGAGCGTTCTTATTAACTACCCAGTTATTTGGTACACCAACTGCTAACTTATCATTTTTCTCTTTATCGTCGCTAATTGGCATTGGGATAAAGCCCATTTCCATATCTGGATTGATTTTTGTAATCATGTTTACAGTCCAGTTTCCTTGCTGCATCATCGCTGTTTCGCCCGCAGCAAACTGCGTTACTTGCGTATTATAATCCGTTGTTAACGGATTATCATTTCCATATTTTAGCGTTAAGTCAAATAAATTCATAAATTGCTTAAACGTTTCGTTACCTTCAAACTTTGCAGTACCCTCATTTAACCCTTTAATGAAAGCATCAGGATCATCCTGCTGAGCTACCGGAATATTAAACAGGTGATTTCCTAATACCCACCACTCACCGTATCCATTTGAAAATGGCGTAATTCCTTTTGCTTTTAGCTGCTTAGACGCTGCTTCTAACTCTGGTAATGTAGTTGGCAACTCTTTTATACCAGCTTTTTTGAATAAATCTTTATTGTAAATAAAACCATATCCTTCAAGGTTTAAAGGCTGACCATAAATCTTTCCATCAACTGTCATTGGTTCTTTTGCAACGTCATACAAATCATCAACCCAAGGTTGATCAGAAAGGTCTTCTAGCTTTTCTAGCCATGTTTGTGCTTCTTGGAACCCGCCGTTATTAAACAAGTCTGGCTCGTTACCAGAAGCAAACTGCGCTTTTAAAGCTGCACTATAATCTGCGCCTCCGCCAACTGTCTGAATATTAAACGTAACGTTTGGGTTTTCTTTTGTATATGCATCCGTTACTTCTTTTAACTGTTCAGCAATTTCCACTTTAAACTGGAACATATCAATTACGACTTCGTCCCCTGAACCACCGCTTGATTTTGTTGTTGACTCTGAACCAGAATTCGAGCATGCAGTTGCAAATAACAATGATGAAGCTAATACCCCAGATAACAATGTAAGCCTTTTCATTTTCATTTTATATACCCCCTTGATTGTCAGGACCCTAATTCCATTGTAACGATTATAGGTAATTTGAATAGGAGACAATATTGAACAAAAGAGTGGAAAATATTGATGACCTGTTCAAGTCACAAGAACTGTTGGCCATATTCTCTAACTCTTCTATCAATGGAAAACAAGCAATTTGAAGAAAAATCAAGACTCGTTGCGCGTTCCTTCTCTATTCCAAACCCAACAAGTAAAAGGGTTTCTTCCTACTCAAGAAGCCTGTGATTGGAACGAAGGATGTGAGACTCCTACGGGATTAGCGAGACAGATTGAAATCCCGCAGGAACGCAGTGACGAGGAAGTTCAACACTAGCCCCGTGGAAATCGAACAATCCTAAGTGAAAATCACTACTGATTGCGTGCGCTCTTCACTCTCCAACTCTATTTCAAACGACTAATAACCCAAACCTTTTTTCCCAGATTGTGATAATGCGAAAAATTGGATGCGATTAATTTCTTAGAACTATTCCACCTAATAACAAATTTAGACATAATTATGTTAAGATGTAAGATAGTAGATTGATAGCTCTATTTTCAATAAGTGAAGGTGTTTATATGAAACAAAAGAAAAGAAAAAGAAATCATGTCTCTTTACGCGTCAATATATTATTCTTTATTGTATTTATCCTATTTTCTGTTCTCATTTTGCGCCTTGGAATCGTCCAAATCGTTCATGGTGAAAGCTATAAACGCGAAGTCGAAAAAACCGAGGACGTCACGGTTAATACGCCTGTACCAAGAGGAAAAATGCTCGATCGATACGATCGTGTTATCGTGGACAATAAACCTTTAAACGCGGTTACTTACACCCGCTTAAAAGGCGTAAAACAAGAAGAAAAGCTAAAGATTGCGAAATCATTAGCTAAAATAATTGATCTTCCTGTCACAACAAATGTATTTGGCGATGAGGACCAAAAAAGCGATGATAAAAATATCGTTAAGCTCACTGAGCGTGACTTGAAAGACTATTGGATTGCAACAAATCCAGAAGAAGCAAAGAAAAAGATTACGGATAGCGACTTGAAGAAAGTAGAACAAGGAAAATTGAAAGAAGAAGACCTTTATCCTCTACAGCTAAAGCGCATCACTAAGAAAGAACTCAATACCTTAAAAGATGATTTAGAAGTCATCGCGATTAAAAGTAAAATGGAAACTGGCTATGAGTTAACGCCTCAAATTATAAAAAGTGGATTAAACGACCAAGAAATGGCCGTTATTAGCGAACAGCTCTCTACTTTACCTGGCGTTGATGTGACAACCTATTGGGACCGTATGTATACATATGACAGTCTCTTAAGTACGCTACTCGGTAACATTACGTCCGCTGATGAAGGACTGCCGCGTGAGAATTTACAATACTACTTATCACACGGCTATAGCCGAAATGATCGCGTCGGAAAAAGTTACTTAGAAAAGCAGTATGAAAACGTACTGCGTGGACAAAAAGCCCGCATTCAGCACGTAACTGACCGCTCTGGAAACATTTTAGAAGAAAAAATTGTATCGGAAGGTCAACGTGGTAGCGACTTAGTCTTAACCATTGATATGGAGCTTCAAAAACAAATTGAAGAAATTCTGACTAACGGATTGCTAAAAGCAAAAGCAGCAAAACCTGGAACAAGTCTGTTAGACCGTGCTTTCATCATTATGATGGATCCACACACTGGTGAAATCTTAGCTATGGGCGGGAAACAGCTTGTTTATAATGAAAGCAGCGGAAAACGAGAAGTAAAAGATTTTGCGCTTGGCAATATTACAACTGCTTATGAAATGGGGTCAACCGTTAAAGGTGCAACCATTTTAGCAGGGTTGGATTCAGGAGCTATTAACTTAGGCACTGTATTTTATGACTCACCGATGTACTTTAAAGGCGGTGGCAAGAAACAGTCTTCTCACCCAATTGGATCTGCTGGCATCGGTCGCGCGTTAGAACAGTCTTCTAACGTATACATGTATAAAACCGTTTTAAGCATGGCTGGAGAAAACTATGTACCGCATGGTGGTCTTAATATTCCTCGAAAAACGTGGGATCAGCTTCGTTCATACTACAGCCAGTTTGGTCTAGGCGTCTCAACAGGTATTGAGCTAGACAACGAAACTACAGGGATGATTGGAAGTGACTATTCTTTACCTGGTAAAGCGCTCGATTTGGCAATCGGTCAGTATGACACGTATACGCCTCTACAGCTCGTTCAGTATACGTCTACTATCGCTAACAACGGGTATCGTTTAAAGCCTCAGCTTGTGAAAGAAATTCGCGAGCCTGAGCTTGATACGGAGCTGAAAGGCAGTGTACAAAAATCCGTTGAACCGGAAGTATTAAACCGCATTACAATGAGCCAAGAGGAAATCAATGCTGTGAAAGCTGGATTCCGCCGTGTAATGACAAGCGGAACTGCAAAAAATGAGTTTAGTTCAGAGCCCTATAAGCCTGCCGGCAAAACAGGAACAGCTGAGACTTACAACCAAGGGGTAGCCGTTCGTAACTCTAACTTAATTGCCTACGCACCTTACGATAATCCAGAGGTTGCAATGGCGGTTGTTGTACCATCTTCTTACGTAAAAGGCCCTGGACATGCGTTAAATAGACAGTTAGGTCAAGCGGCTCTACGCGCTTACTTCGACTTAAAGAAGAAAGGTGAACAAGAGCTAGGTGAGAAAGAAAAGCAACAAGAAGAACATAACCAAACAAATGATTAACGAAAAAGCCGGACTTCAATGAAGTCCGGCTTTTGTTTATTTAGTAAATAACCCTCTCAAAAAGTACAGTTCAATTAGTTCACCAATTTGCTGCTCAGATAGCGGCTTATGCTGTTTTTCCCAATCATAAACTAACGCAATGTACATTTTCACGAGTAAAAACGCCGTCACTTCTGGGTCACAGTTTTGAATTTCACCTTTTGCAATGGCTGCTTCAATTCTATTTTTTATATACGTCAAAATTTCGTTTTCAACCTGTACCAACACGTCTTTTACAGCTGACGTACCCATTTCCTGTTCCTGAACGAGCTTGAGCATAAGCTGATGCTCTGTTCGAAATTGGAGCATGCGATAAATAGCAGCTTGAGCATTTTCAAAAAACGTGCGCTCAGAAGAGATTGCTGACTCTGCTTGTTGCAGCATATCTCGAATCATTCTAGACACAATTTCATCAAAAAGCTCTTCTTTGTTTTTAAAAAACGTATAGATAGTTCCTTTTCCAACATTCGCCATTTTAGCGACTTGGTCCATTGTCGTTGCCTTATAGCCAAACAGTGAAAACGATTTTGACGCTGCGTCTAGCACCGATTGCTTTCGATCAATTGCCAATTGATACACCCCTCTTTTTTGACCAAATGAACATTACGGTCAATTCGTACGTTGTAACTATAGCATAAACCTGTCAGCCGACGCAACTCCATGAGAATTTTTACAGAAAAAGCGAAGCAGGTTTACTTCTGCTCCGCTTTTTCTGCTTGAAAATATTTCAAGACTTGCTTCGCTGCATTCTCACCTTGTTCGATGCAGTCTGGTAACCCAAGTCCTTCATAAGAGCTTCCCGCTAGATATAAACCTTTCAGCTGTTCTTCAATGGCTTGATTGATTTCTTCTAAACGCTCTTGATGTCCAACCGTGTATTGAGGCATTGCTTTTTTCCATCGCGTCACCACATAGAATTCTGGTTTTTCCGTAATCTGCATAATGCGATTTAAATCCTCTAATACCACTTGAACAATTTCTTCGTCGGACTGATCGACAATTGCCTCATCTCCTGCTCTTCCCACATAGCAGCGTAGTAGTACTTTACCGTCTGGAGTGGAATGAGGCCACTTTTTATGAGTCCACGTACAAGCCGTAATTGTATAATCGCTGTTGCGAGATACAACAAATCCGGTACCGTTAATATCTTCTTTCACTGCTTCTTTCGGAAAAGCCATCGCTACTGTAGCAACAGAAGTAGACGGCATCTCACGAAGTGGTTCAAATATTGGATAGTGCGACAACATCGATTGAGCAGCGAAATGAGGAGAAGTGATAATGACTGCATCGGCAGTAATCTCTTTTCCATTGCTCAATGTTAAATCATATCGTTCACCCATACGGTTTACTTTTTCAACTTTAACTCCTTTGACGACCGCCAACGGATTAAGCTGCTCTTCAATTGCATCAACAAGCGACTGCAGGCCCTTTTTCAACGTTAAAAAAGCACCTTGCTTTTTTGCATTAGCATCCTCCGCTTGCTTAGGCTGAAGTTCTTTAAACTTCTTCATACCGACAATTAAACTTCGATGTCGCTGCTCTGCATGTAAAAACTGTGGAAACGTTGATTTTAAGCTTAAACGGTCAATGTCTCCTGCATAGATGCCGGAAAGCAAAGGCTCAATTAAGTTTTCAACAACCTCATCGCCTAAGCGTCTTCTAAAAAACATGCCCAGTGATTGGTCACCTTCTTGCTTTGTTTTGGGAATAACAAAATCGGCAGCGGCGCGCAGTTTACCAATCGGAGAAAATAGACCCGTTGTCACAAAAGGAGAAATCTTTGTTGGCACGCCCATCACGGCACCTTCTGGCATTGGATGAAGGTTTTCTTTCACCAATACGTAAGACTGGCCGGTTGAGTTATGAACAAGATCATCCCCTAATCCTACTTCTTTTACCAGCTTAGAGCCCGGTAATTTACGTGCTAAAAAGGAATCGGGACCTCTTTCAATTGTAAAACCATCACGGGTTACGGTTTGAATTTTCCCTCCTAATCGATGGGTTGCTTCAATTAATTGAAATTCATACGGCAAGCCTTTCTCTTTAATTACTTTTTGTAAGTAATAGGCAGCTGAAAGACCTGTTATTCCACCACCGATGATAACAATCTTTTTGTTTGCTTCCGTCATGTAATCATCGCCTTTTCATTAAAATTCAATAGAAAGAGAAGCGGCTAGGGTCATAGCTCGCTTCTTCTATTTTTATTGATTTTCAGATTCGTTATTTAATTTCTTTAACACCACTGTTGCTAATGCATCAATAAATTCTGGCTTAGCATTTGGCATTTCCGGACGATAGTAGTTTGCACCTAATTCATCCGTCACAACCTTGCATTCATAATCATTATCGTACAACACTTCAAGATGATCCGCAATAAATCCTACAGGTGTATATACGAAAGAACGGTATCCTTTATGCTCATACAAATCACGTGTTAAGTCCTGTACGTCTGGACCAATCCACGGATCTGGCGTATTTCCTTCACTTTGCCAGCCAACTTCGTAATTGCTAACTCCCGCACCTTCAGCAATAAGGTCTGCCGTTTCCTGTAGTTGCTTCGGGTAAGGGTCTCCAGCTGCAATGATTTTCTCTGGAAGACTGTGAGCTGACACGATAAGTACAGCTTTTTGTTTTTCATCGTCTGACATTAAATCAAACGTTTGTTTAACTTTCTCGACCCAATAATTAATGAACTTAGGCTCTTTATACCAGCTTTCAATTGAATGAATAACCAGGCCACCTAGCTTTTCAGCCGTTTCTTTTGCACGACCATTGTAAGATTTCACACTGAACGTTGAGAAATGTGGAGCAAGCACAATGCTAACCGCTTCTTTAATCCCATCTTTATGCATTTGTTCTACTGCTTCTTCAACAAATGGTTCAATGTGCTTAAGACCAAGGTAAGCCTTAAACTCAATTTCATCTTGAATTTCATTTAAATGCTGCTCAAGACATCGCATTTGCTCTTCGGTGATTTTCGCTAAAGGTGAAATACCACCTATTGCTTCATAGCGCTGTTTTAAGTCTTCAAGCGCTTCAGCAGATGGCTTTCTTCCTCTTCTAATATGCGTGTAATATCTTTCAATATCTTCTTCTTTATATGGGGTACCGTAAGCCATTACGAGTAACCCCATGACTTTTTTACTCATGATTTACACCTCTTTGTTAGAATTCGTCTGTTTCTACATTTTCTCACGAACAAAAATAAAAAGACAAAAAATAAGGCTCCGTTTTTTTTGACAATTTATTGTCTATTTATTGAATATTCATGAATAAAAGCAGTAAGCCTTTTTAACGTCTCAGGATTAACCTGTGGAAATACACCGTGTCCTAAGTTAAAGATATAGCCGTCTTGCTGCATTCCTTGATCAAGGATAGTTTTTGCACGTTCTTCAATAACTTCCCAAGGAGCTAGTAAAATTGCTGGATCTAAATTACCTTGTAGCGTTTTAGTTAGGCCAAGCTCTCGTGCTTCCTGAACTTGCATACGCCAATCGAGACCTACTACATCTAGCGGAAGGTCGTGCCATTCTTTTGCTAAGTGACTTGCTCCTACGCCAAACATGATAAGCGGCACATTCTTTTCTTTTAGCTCTGTAAAAATGCGATTCATTACTGGTTTAATAAAGTAGCGATAGTCTGCTACATTTAACGCGCCAACCCATGAATCAAAGATTTGAATAGCTCTTGCTCCAGCATCTATTTGTGCTTTTACATATGTAATTGTCATATCCGCTAACTTATCCATTAATGCAAACCAAGCTTTTGGCTCCGTATACATAAATGCTTTTGTCTTATTGTAGTTTTTAGAAGGTCCGCCTTCAATCATATAGCTAGCTACTGTAAAAGGTGCACCAGCAAATCCAATTAAAGGAACGTTCAGCTGCTCCGTTGTTAAAAGCTTGATTGTATCTAATACATAGGCTACATCTTCTTCAGGCGTAATATACCCTAAGTTTTCAACATCTTGCATTGAACGAATTGGGTTTGAAATCACAGGACCAATACCTGTTTTAATCTCAACATCCACTCCAATTGCAGGAAGCGGTGTCATAATATCTTTATATAAAATAGCTGCATCGACTCCGTACTGCTCAACTGGTAAGCGCGTCACATAAGCTCCTAATTCAGGCTGATGCGTAATTTCAAACAATGAATACTTTTCTTTTAAAGCACGGTATTCCGGCTGAGAACGGCCTGCTTGACGCATATACCAAACTGGTACATGATCCGTCTTTTCTCCTCGGCATGCTTTTAAAAATGTATCATTCATCAGTTGTTGACTCATGGCTTCCACCTTTCTCTATCTGTTCGTCTCAAGTACTATTTGTTTTTCCTAATCTAACTTGTCCTCAATACTAACCGCAGTTTGATAAAAACTGCGGTTTATCTCTTTTCTCTACTTGTCACTATACTCATTTCTGTATCCGTTGTATAGACACCTGCTCAAAATGTCAAAAAATCGACTAACTATAACAATTTAATCGCTAAATAATGTTGGTGTTACCTCATTAGAAGGCATTCCTTCTTCTTTCGTTTGCGAATTATAGGGAACGATGTAGTACGTTGGTGATTTAAATAGATTTATGCGTTCTACTTCATATGAGCCTTTACCTTTCACTTTTCCAATTACGTTTCGTTCACTACCTTGCTTTTCATAAACATAGTAGACAACGCGCTTATCTTCTGAAGGTTCCCACGTTAGATTAACCGTCAGCAGTCCAAATGGTTGAAATGTTAACTCTTGCTGGAGCGAGTTAATAATTGGCAGCCTAATTGGGTCAGGTAAATCTTTGACGCCTTTTGGTTTTTTAAATACTTTACCTGTTTCTTGCTTTGCCTCTGTCAAAATATCTTTGAACAATTGACTTGGATAAGAGCTACCTTTTGTAAGGTAATGCTGGTTATCCGTACGATCATATCCCATCCAAACGGCTCCCACTACACTTGGCGTATAGCCAACAAACCAAGCATCACGCGTTGCTCCTTTCACCCCAGCATAAGAAGTGGATCCCGTCTTCCCAGCCAGCGCTCCTTCGTACTTACCTACCGATGCTGTTCCATCTTTGACAACAGCTTCTAGCATTTTCGTCATATACCATGCGTTTTGGTTTGAAAATACGTTTGTAGTACCCTGCTCTGCCTTAGCAATCACGTCACCGTTTTGGTCTTTAATTTCTGAAATAAAGTACGGTTCTTTCTTTTCACCGTCTTGAGCAAACGTACTATAGGCAGATGCTAGCTGAAGAGGCGTAACTCCTTCTGTTAATCCTCCTAATGCAATTGATAGACCCTTGTCTTCCGTTTCTATGTCCAGCTTTGTTAAATAGGCTTTTGCAGTCGAAATTCCTAGCTTGTTTAAGGTCCAAACCGCTGGAATATTCTTGGAGTCTTTAATTGCGTCATACATTGTAACTTTTCCTGCATACTGCCCGTTAATATTTTGGGGCTTATATTGCCCAAAGTTTTGCTTCTTATCACTTAAGAGAGAATACGGTTTATAAAGGCTTTCCTGCAAAGCAGGTCCATAAACCGCTAAAGGCTTCATCGTTGAACCTGGTTGACGCTTTACTTTTACACGATTTAATCCTTTTTGAACGTAGTCTCGTCCACCCATTACGGATAAAACGCCGCCCGTACGATGATTCATTAATACAAAAGCACCTTGGGCTTGTTCATCCACTCCTGGAAAATAAGCAGCTTGTTGAAACAATTCATAAGCTGTTTCCTGATAGTCCCTGTTCATCGGAACAGTTACCGTATATCCGCCTCTTAATAAATCATCGCTTGAAATATGATGTTTTTCCGCTGCTTCTTCAATCACCATATCAATATAGGTTAAATAAGCAGGATTTTTCGTTTTTTGCTGTACGTCTAAACTAAGCGTACGTCCTTGCAGTCGTACCACCTCTTCTGCACTTAAAAAATCCGCTTTTTGCATCGAGTTTAAAACCACATTTCGCCGTTCAATACTCTTTTCTGGATGAAGAATAGGAGAATACGAATTTGGACCTTTGGGGAGTGCAGCTAGAAGAGCTCCTTCTTCTACGGTAAGCTCTGATACATCTTTGTTAAAGTACAGTTGAGATGCAGCTTGAATCCCGTAAGCACCGTGTCCAAAATAAATTTGGTTTAAATACATTTCTAAAATTTTTTGTTTACTATAGCGCTGCTCTAAGTTAATAGCTACCATTACTTCTTTTGTTTTACGAAGCCATGACTTATCATTTGTCAAAAAAATATTTTTAGCTAGCTGCTGCGTCAGTGTGCTTCCACCTTCTACTTTACTACCTGCTAAAATATCTTTATATAGCGCTCGCCCAATTGCTTTTACATCGATGCCGTGGTGCTCATAAAAACGGACATCTTCAACTGCAACAAATGCGTTTTGCACATGTTTTGGCACCTCTTCTATTGAAACCGGATCGCGATTTTCTACATATAGCTTCGTAATCTCATCACCGTTTTGGTCAACCAACTTTGTAGCCGAATTCATGACGAATTTTTTCTCATCAATTACATAGCTCCCAAAAAACAAAATCATAATATACCCAATCAGAGCAAATAATAAAATACCCGCTACGATAGAGAATATATAAAGTGCTCGTTTGTACATGCTACCACCTCTCTTCTTTTCATTGCATAATAGCGTATGTAGTACGGCGGTCATATGAAGAAAGCATGAGCCTGTCAATATCATCTTAAAGGACGAGCATCTATTTTTGTATTTTTTTGTTTAACATTTTATAATTTTAGTATGATTAATCTCTTTAAAATGTATGCATTTTCCAATTAAGAAGGAGTGTTCAAAAATGAATTTCTTTATTACATATGGAACTGTTGAATTTTTACAGCACTTAAAAGAACAACACCCCGAAGAAAAATTGTATTTACTTCATAAAGAAGGCGACCAAGGCTGCCTTTTACATGAAACAACTGGTGAAACAATATTTAAAGAAGGTCACAATTATGAAGTGCTAGATTACGTAGGCTCGATTGCAGATGGAAAATATGTGGTGATGAACAACATTGCGGTTACAGATGAAGGACGTCCTTTATTTGAAAGTAGATTTAATCAACGTGCCCGCTTAATTGAAAAAGAGCCCGGCTTTGCTGCGATTCGCGTTTTGCGTCCATTAAGCAACGATACCTATATTATTTTAACTGCCTGGGAAGAAGAAAAAGCCTTTACGGATTGGCAAGCGTCTCAAGCCTATAACCAAGCTCATAAAAAGCGCGGAACATCAGAAGGAGTAGATAAACAGCCAGCTATTTTTCTAAGACCTTCTTACGTCACAAGCTATCATGTTATGCACTAAAATACCCCAATCTCTCTACTAGGTCAGTGTCATATGAAAACACCCATTCATATGATACTATACACTGAACTATAGGGGGATTTTTTATGGGAATGGACCTCGTTTCTCTTCATTGGATATACATCTCTTTTATTTTACTTATCTTAGGATTCATGATTATTAGACGGGATACTACGATCATTTGTATTATCGGTATCTTTCTTCTTTCATTCACTGCTACTTCTTCTCTAACAGGATCGATTAGCGGCGTGTTTTCCAGTTTTATCTATGCTATTACAGAGTTGCTGCCTACTATTTTAATCATTTCAATTATCGTTTCCATGAGTAAAGCGCTTATTACAACGGGCGTCAATGACATGATGATTTCTCCTTTTGCTCGCTTCATTAAGACACCTACTCTCGCTTATTGGGTCATTGGACTTGTCATGATGATCATTTCCTTCTTTTTCTGGCCTTCTCCAGCCATTGCACTGTTAGGCGCCGTCTTATTACCTGTTGCATTAAGAGCCGGGTTACCAGCGCTTGGTGTCGCAATGGCCATGAATCTATTTGGTCACGGGATTGCTCTTTCTGGGGATTTTGTCATTCAAGCAGCACCAAAGCTCACTGCGGATGCAGCAGGATTACCCGTTTCAGATGTTATTCAAGCAAGCGTTCCATTAGTGATTACAATGGGCGTTGTCACAACCGTTACGGCTTTTATCTTTTTAAAGAGAGATTTAAAGAACGGTACACTTCCAGTTCAAGCTTCTCCTCTTATTGAAGCAGCTGAAAATACCGAAAAGGTGCAGATGCCTCTTGTTTTGAAAAGAATCCTTGCACTTTTAATTCCAATACTATTTGCCTTAAATGTGTGGGCAATGTTTACGTTTAACTTGCAAGGCGGGGATGCAACGGCTTTAATTGGAGGCACTTCGCTTTTTATCTTAATGATTATCTCCATCATCGGACACCAAAACAAAGGGTTAGAAAAAACAACGTCTTACCTAATTGAAGGATTTCAGTTTGGATTTAAAGTATTTGGCCCGGTCATTCCTATTGCTGCCTTCTTCTACTTAGGTGACGCGGGATTCACGAGTATTATCGGAGACTTTTTACCAAAGGGTTCTCACGGAATTGTAAATGACCTTGGCGTAGCCATTTCTTCCGTTGTTCCTTTAAATGAACAGATTGCTGCTGTGACCGTCATGACCATCGGTGCGATTACCGGCTTAGATGGCTCCGGCTTTTCAGGAATTTCGCTTGTAGGATCCATTTCTCAACTATTTGCTACTGCAATTGGCAGCGGTACTGCTACGCTGACTGCTTTAGGGCAAGTTGCGGGCATCTGGGTT
>NZ_BCVD01000094.1 GCF_001591565.1 Priestia flexa NBRC 15715
AAGAGATGATGCAGCTGGTGAAGCATACGATAAAGTAGCACGTACGCTACAGTTACCATATCCAGGCGGTCCTCATATCGATCGTCTAGCTCAAGAGGGTGAACCCTTAATTGATCTACCGCGTGCCTGGTTGGAAGATGGCTCATATGATTTTAGTTTTAGTGGTTTAAAATCAGCAGTTATCAACACTGTGCATAACGCGAAACAAAAAGGTGAAGATATTAATCCACAAACATTAGCAGCTAGTTTTCAAGCTAGCGTAGTTGATGTTTTGGTAACAAAAACAGAAAAAGCTGTTCAAGAATATAACGTAAATCAACTGCTGTTAGCCGGTGGGGTAGCCGCAAATAAAGGGTTACGAGAGGCTCTACAGCAACGATTCGAAAAGTACTCTAATGTAGAGTTAGTTATTCCACCACTCTCTTTATGTACGGATAATGCTGCTATGATTGGAGCAGCAGCCAGCGTTTTATATCGTAAAGATAGAAGAGCGACCATGGCATTAAATGCGAATCCTGGGTTAGTGCTAGAATAGAGGGTTGTGGATAATATAGTGGTTATCCACAATTTTCAATCAATTTAGAATTAACTGTGGATAATGCATATATTAAAGCCCATCACCAAAAGGTGTATGGGCTTCTTTTGTGTATAAACTGTTAGCTTTCCTCAATACTTAGCTGAAGTTCTTCCCACTCTTCCATTAATGTGGATAACTCTTGTTGAAAAGTTTGGTTCTCATTGTTTAAAAGCTGAGATTTTTCATGATCTTGGTAAATTACTGGGTCGCATAAAAGCTCTTCATTTTGCTCTAATTTTGCTTCCACTTCAGCAATTCGTTCTTCAATCTCTTCAATTCTTCTTTTTCGCTGCCTTAGAAGCTTTTTTTGTTCCTTATCTTGTATATATGACGCTTTGTCACTTTTCCCTACAGATAGTTCCTGAGCCATATTTGCTGCTTCAAGCTCTTTTCTTTCTTCCATTTCTGCTTTTTTCTCAACGTAGTAGTCATAGTCCCCTAAAAACTCTGTTGTTCCCTCTGGAGACAATTCGATAACCTTGTTGGTAACTCTGTTGATAAAGTAACGGTCATGGGAAACAAATAAAAGTGTACCTGGATAAGAGATTAATGCATTCTCCAATACTTGTTTACTATCTAGATCAAGGTGGTTAGTAGGCTCATCTAGAATTAAAAAGTTTGCTTTTTGCATCATCAGTTTTGCTAAGGCGAGTCTTGCTTTTTCTCCACCGCTTAGTGTGGAAACAACCTTTAAGACATCGTCGCCTGAAAATAAAAAATTACCGAGCACAGTTCGAATTTCTTTTTCGGTAGTAGTAGGGTAGTCGTCCCATAATTCATTGAGTACGGCTTTGTTAGACGTCAAGTTTGCCTGTTCTTGATCATAATAGCCTACTGTTACATTAGAACCGAATTGGATTTCTCCTGAAACAAAAGGAAGTTTATTCATTAAGCCTTTTAACAGAGTAGATTTACCAATCCCGTTTGGACCTACTAGGGCAATGCTATCTTGACGAGTAGCACGAAGGTTAATGTTTTTTACAATAAACTGATTTTCTTCATATCCAATGGAAAGGTTGTCAACTTTTAATACTTCATTTCCGCTTTGCCGTTCAATATCAAAGGAAAAGCTTGCACCTTTTTCACCATCGTTTGGCCGATCCATTAGCTCCATGCGTTCTAACTGTTTACGTCTGCTTTGAGCTCGCTTTGTTGTTGAAGCCCTAGCAATATTTTTTTGAATGAAATCATTAAGCTTTGCTACTTCATCCTGCTGTTTTTCAAATTGCTTCATCTCACGCTCATAGCGTTCGGCTTTTTGTGTTAAATAATTTGAGTAGTTACCAGGATATTTATAGGTGGTTTTTTGACTTACTTCATAGACTTGTGTAACCACTTTATCAAGGAAGTAGCGATCATGGGAGACAATTAGGATAGCGCCATCGTAATTTTGTAAAAATTGCTCTAACCAAGCCAATGTTTCAATGTCAAGATGGTTGGTAGGCTCATCTAAAATTAGCAAATCAGGTTTAGTTAATAACAGCTTAGCTAGAGCCAGTCGTGTTTTTTGCCCACCGCTTAGTGTAGAAATAGGGGTGGAGTAATCAAAGTTTGAAAAGCGAAACCCGTGCAGGATTGAACGAATGTCAGCTTCGTATTGGTATCCGCCTAGATCTTTAAAGGAAATTTGAAGCTGATCGTATTCCTTTAAAAGCTTTTCATAGTTGTTGGAATCCTGCTGATAAGAAGGGTCTCCCATTTTTTCTTCAAGCTTTCTTAGTTCTTTCTCCATTTTTTGCAATGGCTTGAAGACGGTTAACATTTCGTCCCAAATAGATAAAGTGGATTCTAACACTGTATCCTGTCCCATGTAGTCAATCGTTGTTTCTTTTGGCTTCATAATCTCTCCACTGTCGTAGGAAAGTTCACCAGAAATAATTTTTAGAAGCGTTGATTTTCCCGCTCCGTTTCGACCAACTAGTGCAATGCGGTCTTTAGATTGAACTTCAAGTTTTATATTTGATAAAATCGGGTCTGCCCCGTAATATTTCGTAATTCCGTTTAACTGTAGAATAATCATCGTTTCACCTCTACTCATTTCGACATAGTGTATTTTAACATATTTTTAAGACAGAAGTATGAATAGGTGCATGTCATAAGCATTTCCACAAAATTATGTGTAGAATTCATTATTACCACATAGACTGTGTTAAAATAAACTATAGACTACTGTTCATGAGTGAATAGAAGGTTCACTTAATGGAAGCGCTATCTAATTTAAAAAGAGAATCTTGCTAAGTCAAGCGGAGATATGAACGATAGCCATTATATCTATCGTAATTAAGGGGGCACAAGATGAATACAGAAAACTTAAAAATACCACAAGCTACAGCAAAGCGGTTGCCGCTATACTATCGTTTTATTAAAAATCTACATGCTTCTGGTAAGCAACGTGTATCGTCAGCAGAATTAAGCGAAGCGGTGAAAGTAGACTCCGCTACAATTCGTCGCGATTTTTCCTATTTTGGAGCCTTGGGTAAAAAGGGATATGGCTATAACGTCAATTATTTACTAAGTTTTTTTCGCAAAACATTAGATCAAGATGAAGTAACCAAAGTTGCTCTGATTGGTGTTGGTAATCTTGGAACAGCTTTTTTAAACTACAATTTCATTAAGAATAACAATACAAAAATTGAATTTGCTTTTGATGTTATTGAAGAAAAGGTGGGCACTCACGTTGGAGACGTACCCGTTTATCATTTAGATAAGCTTGAAGAACATATGACAGAAGATATTTCTGTTGCGATCCTAACGGTTCCAGCTACAGTGGCACAGCAAATTACGGACCGCTTAGTCAAATGCGGAATCAAAGGTATTTTAAATTTCACCCCTGCCCGTTTAAATGTGCCAAGCTCTATTCGTCTGCATCACATTGATTTAGCCGTAGAGCTTCAGTCGCTGGTTTACTTTTTGAAAAATTACCCTGAAAATAATATATAATAGAATATATATGTAATAAAGGAGGGGAAACCATGGGATTAGGTGCAGGTAGTGTGATTTTAATTGTAATTTTTGCACTTTTAGTTTTTGGACCAAAGAAGCTTCCCGAGCTTGGTCGAGCTGTAGGCCACACGTTAAGGGAGTTTAAAAGTGCCACTAAAGGAATAATGGAAGATACCGAAGACGAGGGTAAGAAGAAAGAACGAAATCAATAGAGGAATGATTGACATATGAACGAACAAGAAATGTCTGTATATGATCACATTGGTGAACTGCGAAAAAGGATTTTAATCGTCGTCTTTTTCTTTTTTATTGCTACAATTGGCGGTTTTTTCTTAGCGGATCGCGTCATTATTTATCTACAATCAGCAGACGAGGCAAGCTCGCTAACAATGAACGCATTTAAATTGACCGATCCGGTTAAGATTTATATGCAGTTTGCGTTTGTAATTGGATGTGTTGTTTCTGCTCCTATTGCGCTCTATCAATTATGGGCATTTATAAGTCCAGGCTTGTATGATAAAGAGCGAAAAGTAACTCTTGGATACATTCCAATTTCAATTATCCTATTTCTTACTGGTATTTCGTTTGCTTACTTTGTTCTCTTTCCTTTTGTAGTAGAGTTTATGATTCGAATAGCGGATAAGCTAGATGTTAACCAAGTTATTGGTATCAATGAATATTTTTCATTTTTATTTCAGCTTACGCTACCATTTGGTCTATTGTTTCAATTACCCGTTGTCATTATGTTTTTAACAAGACTAGGTATTGTGACGCCACAGTTCTTAAGTAGTATCCGGAAGTACGCTTATTTTGTGTTATTAGTCATAGCGGCTTTTATTACACCTCCAGAATTGTTATCACACCTAATGGTTACAATTCCTTTATTCATCCTTTATGAAATTAGCATTATTATTTCTCGCATTTCCTATCGTAAAATGCTGAAACATAGACAACAATATGAAGAAGCCGTTGGAATTTCTTCTGAATAACAAAAAAAAGCCCCTGTTGTAAGGGGCCTTTTTATTTCTGAGAATCGTTGCTATTTGACTTTTTATATTGCTCCTGAAGCTTTTTAATCTTGCGGTGCAATGAAAAGGTTCGAATCGCAAAGCGAAAATCAAAAGCAGCGACTAAGGCAAACAAGATAGTTGGTAAGGTCCATACGGTCGTATCGACGCTTAAAATAGCTAAATACGTAAAGAGGATTCCCATAATTAAGTAGATAAATCCTCTGGTTAGAGGGATGTTATTCATAAACCAAGTCCTTTAATAATAAACTGTAGCTGTTCAGCCTGTTTTTGAATTTCAATAATTTCATCAGCAAAAATCGTTTGAACTAACACAACAATCGTGTTCATCAAGACATGAGCTATAATTGGAACAATAATCAGCTTCGTTCTTGCATATAAAAACGCGAATACAAATCCCATAGCCGTGTAAACTAATAAATGTTCGAAATCCCAGTGGACTGCTGCAAATATAAGTGAACTAATAAAGGCTGAAATAAAGAAATTATATTTACGATATAGAGAACCAAAGATGATTTTTCGGAAGATAATTTCTTCTAAAATTGGTCCAATAACGGATGTGACAACAATTAATAAAGGCGTAACTTTCACTAAATTCAAGATCATTTCCGTATTTTCAGAACCAGGTTCAATACCCAATAAGTTCATTTCAATCATGGCAGCCACAGATTGAGAAGCCATTGCTAAAAAGATGCCAAAGATTGACCAGAATATAGCTGTTGGTAAGCCAGCATGTTCATGTCTCATTGACATTTCACGCTTTAACAACAAAAGTACAATTACTAAAGCCAAGCTAAAGCTGATAATTGTCCAATAAGTCATCGCAAGCTGTTTAGCTACTCCAACGGGTTCGTCATTAAACAGTCCGAGGGATAATAATAAGGGAATGCCTAAAATGCTAGAAAACTGCATGATGATATAAGTCAGTACGATATAACCATAGCGCTTTTCCAATCTTCCATACTCCTTTAAAAGGTTTTTTATGTATCATTGTCGAAGAACATGTAGGGAAGCTTTTTGATATGTTTCTTCTTGTTCGTATTGTAACATACATATTATATGAGAGATAAAAGAATGCCTTCTTTTTATGTAGGTATGAGTAGTATGAGTTGAAAAAGGATTTTTTAAATTTTTTTGTGTTTAATACTTGCAAAAAAAAGCTACTTTGTTTTAATATAATAAATGTGTTAGCACTCGGTGAGGTTGAGTGCTAATAAAATGTAAAAACATATTATTTGAGGAGGTTGTTTCACTTGTTAAAGCCATTAGGTGATCGCGTAGTGATTGAACTTGTAAAATCTGAGGAAAAAACAGCAAGCGGTATCGTATTACCAGACAGCGCTAAAGAGAAACCACAAGAGGGTAAAGTTGTTGCTGTTGGTACAGGTCGAGTATTAGAAAGCGGTGAGCGTGTAGCATTAGAGGTAGCTGCAGGCGATCGTATTATCTTCTCAAAATATGCTGGTACTGAAGTGAAATACGAAGGTACTGAATACTTACTTTTACGCGAAAGCGACATTTTAGCTGTAATCGGCTAATTATTCATAACGACTTTTAACAATGTAGAATAGATTATTTTTAAACAATTAGGAGGATGAGTCAAATGGCAAAAGACATTAAGTTTAGCGAAGAAGCACGCCGCTCAATGCTACGTGGTGTGGATACATTAGCGAATGCTGTAAAAGTAACGCTTGGACCAAAAGGGCGTAACGTAGTACTAGAGAAAAAATTCGGTTCTCCATTAATTACAAATGACGGTGTAACAATTGCGAAAGAAATTGAATTAGAAGATGCATTCGAAAACATGGGTGCAAAATTAGTAGCAGAAGTTGCTAGCAAAACAAACGACGTTGCTGGTGACGGTACGACAACTGCAACAGTTTTAGCACAAGCAATGATTCGTGAAGGTCTTAAGAACGTAACGGCTGGTGCGAACCCAATGGGTATCCGTAAAGGGATGGAAAAAGCAGTAGCAGTAGCGATTGAAGAGTTAAAAGCAATTTCTAAACCAATCCAAGGTAAAGATTCAATTGCGCAAGTAGCGGCTATCTCAGCGGCTGACGAAGAAGTAGGTCAATTAATCGCTGAAGCAATGGAGCGCGTTGGTAACGACGGCGTTATCACGCTTGAAGAATCTAAAGGCTTCACAACTGAATTAGAAGTTGTAGAAGGTATGCAGTTTGACCGTGGATATGCATCTCCATACATGGTAACTGATTCAGATAAAATGGAAGCTGTATTAGAAGATCCGTATATCTTAATCACAGATAAGAAAATTGGTAACATTCAAGAAATCTTACCGGTGTTAGAGCAAGTTGTTCAACAAGGTAAGCCACTATTAATCATTGCTGAAGATGTAGAAGGTGAAGCACTAGCAACATTAGTTGTGAACAAACTTCGCGGTACATTCACAGCGGTAGCAGTTAAAGCTCCTGGCTTTGGTGACCGTCGTAAAGCAATGCTTCAAGACGTTGCGATTTTAACTGGTGGTGAAGTAATCACTGAAGAGCTTGGTCTTGACTTGAAATCTGCAAGCATTGAGCAATTAGGTCGCGCTTCTAAAGTTGTGGTAACAAAAGAAAACACAACAGTTGTAAACGGCGCAGGTAACGCAGAAGAAATTTTAGCTCGCGTTAACCAAATTAAAGCTCAGCTTGAAGAAACAACTTCAGAGTTCGACCGCGAAAAATTACAAGAGCGCCTAGCGAAGCTTGCTGGTGGTGTTGCTGTAATTAAAGTTGGTGCGGCTACTGAAACAGAATTAAAAGAGCGTAAACTACGTATTGAAGATGCATTAAACTCTACTCGTGCTGCGGTTGAAGAAGGTATCGTAGCTGGTGGTGGTACTGCATTATTGAATATCTACAATAAAGTTGCTGGAATCGAAGCTGAAGGCGACGTTGCAACAGGTATCAACATCGTATTACGTGCGATTGAAGAGCCTGTACGTCAAATCGCTCACAACGCAGGTCTAGAAGGATCAGTAATCGTTGAGCGTCTAAAAGGCGAAGCGGTTGGAACTGGATTCAACGCTGCAACTGGTGAGTGGGTAAACATGCTTGATTCTGGTATCGTTGACCCAACAAAAGTAACGCGTTCAGCGCTTCAAAACGCTTCTTCTGTAGCGGCTATGTTCTTAACAACTGAAGCAGTTGTTGCTGACAAGCCAGAAGAAGGCGGTGCACCTGCAATGCCTGACATGGGCGGCATGGGTGGAATGGGCGGCATGATGTAATTAAGGGTTTAAAACCTTGTTATATCAACGTCTAAAATGATAATATGGTTTTCTTGTCCTCGGTTTTGTTCTTGTTTTATAAAAAACACGGCAACCTATGACAAAAAGCTAACTATAGGAGAAGGTCTTTCATCAGTTTGCTAAACTGTTGGGAGGCCTTTTCTTCCATATTGGCGGTCATATGAGCATAGATATTCATTGTCGTATTAATATCTGTATGTCCAAGCCGCTGTTGTATTTCTTTAATGCCAACTCCAGCTTCAATCAATAATGAAGTGTGGAGTAATGTTCTTTTCTATTTTAGCTTTTTTCAGAAGCCTTTTAAGCTGTGCTTCCTTAACATGTTTATCAACATTTCATCAATCTTTATAGTACGGACAGCACCCTTTGTCTTTGGCGTTAAAAGCTGATATTTTTCAAAATGATTGGTAGGGTTATAAAGAGTTTTAGTAACTCGGATAGTACCTTGCTTTTCGTTAAAATCCCCCCATTTTAAAGCTAATAAGGCACCTATTCGCAATCCTGTATAGGCTAATTTTAGAAAGTGGGCAAGCTCTTCTTTTTCAAGAAAAACAATATACTCTTCTGCTGTTTAGGTATTTTGAATTCCTCAGTAGGATTATTTTTTATCAGTCCTTGAGTCAGTCAATGCTTTCCGAAAAATCATCCTTCCACAAGCATGAATACCATCCATCTGAATACTGATATGAGTTCCGTTAATAAAAAAGAAAAAAGAAGCCTTTAATCTTTGATGCTAAGGTATAAATCAAACATTTGAAAAGCCCTCATGTTCTTGAAATTTGAAGAGTAAAGATTTATTTAACATATTATGTGGGAAAACTATCCTATACTGATTTTGAGGAGTGAGAGGATGTTCGTGAAAGGGAACATTATTGCAGGTGAATTTGATTCGACTATCAATGAATTTTCCTTACAGAAAGTTAAGAATTTCGAAACAGAGTCGGTTCTTAATGAAGACCAGTTAAATAATATTTATCATTATTTAAAAAAACATCAGCATGAAGAGGATGGACAAATTATTACTTTATACGATCAAATGCTTGTACGCTTAGCACAGAATGAAGTTAACCAGTTAATTGTTGATTTAGAGAAAGTAATGTCCTTGTATCACTGATATATATAAGAGTATTTTGTACGAACTAAAGAAGCAGACCCCACCGGATCTGCTTCGTTTTATGATGGATTTGTTGACCATAATCCAGCTGTTTTAACGAATACTCTTGGATTAAATTTTAAACTAGCCACGACTAATTCTGCAAGGTCTTCTGGGTGCATCATGTTTTCTTCATTGCCTTTAACAAGATTTGTATCAATGGCTAAATCTGTAACGACCGTACTTGGTGTTAAAGCAGTAACACGGACATTATGTTTTCTTACTTCTAGCATAAGTGATTCTGTTAGCCCTAAAACAGCGAATTTAGAAGCACTGTAAGCACTTGTAACAGGAGCACCTTTTTGGCCAGCAGATGAAGAGATATTGATGATATCTCCTGTTTTTCTTTCGATCATTTCTGGTAATACTGCTCTTGTTACATTATACACACCCATTAAATTGACTTGGATGATTTTTTCCCATTCTTCTGGTGTTAAATCAAGGAATCCACCAAATTTAGCAACACCTGCATTGTTGATTAGGATATCAATTGGACCTAAGTCTGATTTGATATGTTCAACAGCATGAGTAACGGATTCAAGATCGGTAACATCTGCTGTTGCTGCAGAAACTTTCACATCATATTCCGCTAGTTCAGCAGCTACCTTTTCTAGGTTAGACATATTTAAGCCGATTAGGCCTAAATTAACGCCTTCTTTTGCTAAGGCGATAGTAATAGCACGTCCAATGCCTCTTCCTGCGCCAGTAACTATTGCAGTTTTTCCATTTAAAGAAATCATTTTATCACTCCTGAAATTTTTACAAATTGAAGTAGTTCCTTCCAACAGAAAGACCGCAATCTTGCATGGAAATAGCTTGCGGTCTTTCCTATTTAGAACTCGAGGAATAATATATTTATTCTAAGTTAGCGTGTCTACAGTACATCTTATTGGTATCTAAACCTTTTGTTTCTCCTGAACCTGATTCGATGATCAAAATATCATCTTTTTCAAAGTTAGGGGTTACGGTTTCGCCAATCACATAGGCATCTATCCCCATGTGCATCATTCGCATGGGGAATGATTTGGCCATGAATCCAGATCTACCTGCGCCTGCAACAAAGATTTTTTTTTGATTCAAGTATCCCGTTAACTAATTTTTCAGCTTCACCATTCGAAATTAAATCTACGGAGCAATTTAACTCTTTTATGTTTTCAGCTAAGCTAGGTATTGAGTTGTATTCATGATCTGAATTACCCTTGATTAATCATTTGTTGCATTTTGGCAGCAGCAGCTTTTATATCAGCTTGTCCAGTAATCCCGCCACCTACAATGACAAGGTCTGGTTGTACTTTGATGACTTCTGGAAGTGTATTTAATTTAATACCACCTGCGATTGCAGTTTTAGCATTTTTTACAACACCTTTGATGGTTTGTAAATCTTCAAAAGAGTTCTTTCCAACTGCTTGAAGATCGTAGCCAGTATGAACACAAATATAATCAACGCCCATAGCGTCTACTTCTTTTGCACGTCCAGCAAGGTCTTTTACAGCAATCATATCAACAAGGATTTTTTTACCTTGTTTCTTCGCTTCTTCAACAGCACCTTTGATTGACATATCTTCAGCAGCTCCAAGAATAGTGATGATATCTGCACCTGCTTCAGAAGCTTTCATCACTTCATATCCAGCAGCATCCATAATTTTCAGGTCTGCTAATACTTTTAAGTTAGGAAATGCTTCTTTTACTGCCTTTACAGCATGAAGACCTTCATTGATTACAACCGGCGTACCGATTTCAACGATATCAATATGTTCCTCTACTTGTTTTACCAGCTCAATTGCTTCTGGGATGTTGACTAAATCTAATGCTAATTGTAATTCCATCTATATTCACTCCTATAATTATTTTATTTTTGTAAAATGATAATATCTCCAAAGGGTAATAAACTTTTACAGTAATATTATCCTTATAGTGCATTATCTGTACCTGCCAGCAATAAGGGATATCATGTCCTCTCGCTGAATAATTGCAAGTATACAACGTATATAACAACAATGAAAGTACGCACTTTTATTTTACATAGTGTTAAAAAGTATACTATAAGAAAAACCGGTTATATAGTCTTACTATTAATTTTAAAAGAAACTGCACCATTTCGGCACATTCTTATTAGCTGTTAATGTTGTAATTATTAATATTGCCGCTTTTGTCTTTTCACTAGAAAAAGCCATGCTGTCACTTGCCGTGTACTATATTGTTGCAAAAATGATTAATGATGGATGTAATCATGGGAAAACTGTCATTACAGAAAAATCGGACGAAATTGGTGAAAGGATAATCAAAGAATTAAATATGAGTATTACCTATTTATTCGGAATTAAAAAGAGTTATATTGTCAGTTAATCCTAATGCAATTATGGAGGCTTCTTATGATTGTGAGACAACCAGTTTAGATAGCTCGCTTATTACGCCTACGCCAAAAGCTTCAACACATAAAGAATAATGTTCTCAACAAGTTTATTTGTGGCCAGGGAGAGGATGCTCACCCTGGCTTTTTAATTTATTTAACACAAAAATAGATGAGTTTATTTTCTTTAGTATACATTTTGTTATTATGTTATTTCTTTATCACTATTTAAATAAAAAGTGCGTACTTCCATTAAAAAAATATAGGCTTTATACTTACATCTTGTTGCAACATTGGATTCACAAAATACTGTGGTTATTGATTAGTCATCTCATCTTCCGCATTTAGTTAACTACATTGAAAGGTTGAATAATATGTTCGGGTTACATGCAAAGCATCACAAAGTTTGTTCAAGATGCCTAACCTTCATATCGAATAATGGTTATTGTCCAAAATGTGGTCATTCGAATTTTAGGGACATCATTATTACGGTCCAAGCAGGTTCAAATAAAAATATGGCTAAGCCAGGGATTGGCTATCAAGAGTTATAGTAGTTTTTTAAGAAAGGAATAAGTGGAATTTTTAATTTTGGAGGTATGTAAAATGGAGGCAATGACATTTGTCTTATTTGGGGCGACAGGGGACTTAGCAAAAAGAAAAATCTTCCCAGCTCTATATAATTTATTTTTGGATCAAAAATTACCTTTTCCCATCTCAATTATTGGGGTGGGCAGAGGAGATTTATCAGATACTGATTTCCAAAACCATGTGGAAGATTCCTTAAAAACATTTTCTAGACGATCACTAAATGATGATTCAAACCTTGAATTGTTTATCCGTGCATTTCGGTATAGCCATGTAGATGCTATAAAGGCTGAAGGATATAAAGGATTACTTGAACTCGTTAAACAACGTGAAGAAGAATTGAATATTCCAGAAAATCGAATGTTCTACCTATCTGTTGCTCCAGAGTTTTTTGATGTGATTGCTTTCAACATTAAAGATAGTGGTCTTGGTTCTACTAAAGGTTGGAAACGTCTAATTATCGAAAAGCCGTTTGGACATGACTTAAAATCGGCTCAAGAATTAAACGATAAACTAAGTAAAACATTTGATGAAGAAGAAATTTTCCGCATCGACCACTATCTTGGAAAGCCGATGGTACAAAACCTGGAAGCGTTAGGATTTGCAAATCCAGTGCTTCAAGCATTATGGAACAACCAATACATTGCAAATGTGCAAATTACTGCAAGCGAAACAGTTGGGGTTGAAGAGAGAGCTGCTTATTATGATCAAGCTGGGGCTATTCGCGACATGTTTCAAAATCATATGCTGCAATTGTTGATGATGACAGCAATGCAGCTGCCAAAACAAATTAGTGCAGAAGAGATCCGCAATGAAAAGAGAAAAGTAATAGAATCACTTCGTCCATTAAAGAAAGAGGATGTGGTGAATCATGTGATTCGAGGTCAATATGGTCCTGGTGAAATCCAAGGTAAACCAGTTGTTGGGTATACAAGAGAACCTGAAGTTGCTCCTTCTTCTGTAAATGACACATTTGTGGCTGTCCGTCTATGTGTGGATGATAATTTTTGGAGAGGGGTTCCTTTCTATATCCGTACAGGAAAAAGAATGACAGAGAAATCCACCCGAATTGTGATTGAATTCAAAAATACTTTAAAGGATTTGTATAGGACTCAAGAAGAAGAAACTGCGCCAAATCTTTTAGTGATTGAAATCAATCCAAACGAAAGGGTTTCATTACAATTAAATAGTAAAAACCCATTAAACAATGGAAAAATCGAACCAGTCAATGTTGATTTTTCTGCTAAGCAAGCAGATGTTCCTGAAGCGTATGAGCTTTTAATTTACGATGCAATGCGTGGCGACTCAACATTCTTTGCACATTGGAAAGAAGTGGAGTTGTCTTGGAAATGGGTACAGCCTATCTTAGAGGCTTTTGAGGAAAATACAGTTCCCCTTCAATTATATCCATCAGGGTCAATGGGACCAGATGCTTCCTACCGATTATTGGAAGATGAAGGATATAAATGGTGGTAGTAATAAAAGATGAAGAATGTTTTTAGATTATTAAGGAGGAAATGAACATGAAAGTCGGATTAATTGGTTTAGGAAAAATGGGATTAAACTTAGGTCAAAATTTAATTGATAACAAGCACGAAGTAGTAGCTTTCGATGTAAATGGAAGTGCCGTTGAAGAAATGAATAAATACGGTGCTCAAGGTGCATCTGATTTAAAAGAACTTGTTGAATCATTAGAAAAACCAAGAGTTGTATGGATTATGGTTCCGCATGCTGTGGTAGATTCAGTAATTGATGAAATGACACCATTGTTGAGCACTGGAGATATCGTAATTGAAGCTGGAAATTCTCACTATAAGGAGTCCATTCGCCGATATAACCAGCTAAAGGAAGTAGGAATTCACTTTATGGATGCCGGTACTTCTGGTGGAATGGAAGGTGCTCGTAATGGAGCATGTTATATGATTGGTGGAGACCCTGAAGCCTGGAGCATCGTGGAACCTATTTTCAAGGATACAGCTGTCGAAAACGGATTTATCTATGCTGGTAAAGCAGGGAGCGGTCATTTCTTGAAAATGGTTCACAATGGAATTGAATACGGTATGATGGCAGCAATTGGTGAAGGATTCGAGGTATTAGAAAAAAGCAAGTTCGATTTTGACTACGAAAAAGTGGCTAGAGTGTGGAATAACGGCTCAGTTATTCGTTCATGGCTCATGGAGTTGACTGAACGTGCATTTTCAAAAGATGCAAAGCTAGATGAAATCAAAGGGATTATGCACTCTTCTGGTGAAGGGAAATGGACAGTTGAAACAGCTTTAGATTTACAAGCAGCTACTCCTGTTATCGCAATGTCTCTTTTGATGCGTTACCGTTCATTAGAAAGCGATACTTTTACAGGTAAAGTGGTAGCTGCACTAAGAAACGAATTTGGTGGACATGTTGTTGAAAAAAACTAACAGAATTACATCTGTCACATTTAATGGAAAAAGAGTCAATAAAAATAGGTGAAGAAAAATAGCTCATTATTTGTGAAAGGGTAATGAAAACAAGGAATATGATGATAGAAAAGGATGTGAAGTTCATGAATGTATTGAATGCAAAAATCATAAATACTCAGCATGGTATAGAAACTTATCTAGATCTATTGAAAAATGTTGAAGTGAAAGACATTCAATATGTTACAGAGACAGCTTCTTTTTACGAAATCACTATAGGTGTAGAGTATTTTCGGTTAAGAAATGAAAATTATTATAATAGTGAAAAGAGATATTTTAAGATGCGTATGAATTCTGATTTAAATGCTATTACTATAGTAGAAACAGAAATAGAAAGTTTATTTGCTGTGAAAAATGAGTTTGAAAGATCTGCAACAAAGGAACTGATTGGAGAGTGGCTAATAAAAAGCAATGCTTTCAGAAAAGTTCTTAATGATTTGATAGCTGATAAGAAAATGGAAAACGTTAAAACGGAGGAAAATATAATAGGAAAAATAAGGTTCCTGGAAAAATTACTTGAAATTACAACAGAAGACATTTTAAGGGCTCGTGTTGAGAAATCTCACTAGTTTCCGAAATAACTATTAAAAGGATAGAAAATTTTTTTAGGAATATGTTTTTTAGAAAAGTTAAATAGGGAATCTCAAACGGTATGAATTCCCTATTTAACTTCTGCTTCTATTTTTGTAATGCATCTTCCTATCAAGAAAATATGTTTAACTTTTCCAATCATATAAGATCCCCTAATAAACATGAGTAAGAAAACGATTATATATTTATCTGCCATCAATGCTTTAAATTGTTCCATCATTCTTTAACGCCTTTCTTGAACAGCAGACTAGAATTATATATTCACTGCTAATATATAACGTATGGAAGGATATTACAAGTGTGTACTTTTATTTTATATAGTGAAAAAAGCATACTGTTGGTTATAATAAATATGGAGGTGAAGTGAAATGTCACGAATGCAGGATAAGATGTTTAATTGTGAAAAAGAATTAACTCTTTCCGTTATCGGTGGTAAATGGAAGATGCTTATACTATGGCATCTAGGAAAAGAGGGAACGAAGCGATTTGGCGAACTGAAAGCTCTTATGCCAGGGATCACGCAGAGAATGCTAGTTAATCAATTGCGAGAACTGGAAGAAGATTTGATTGTAAAGCGCAAAGTCTATCCCGTGGTTCCTCCAAAAGTAGAATACTCCCTTACTGAACAAGGAAGAAGCTTGATGCCGATTCTCGATGCTATGTATAACTGGGGAAAAGATTATATGGAAACTGCTGGGTTGAATCCTTTAGTAAGACAAGAGTCGATTAGGTAAATTTTAAATGGTAATCTAAGGTTGACTCCGGCCAAGGGGGTCAACCTCTTTTCATGATAATTTAATAATTATTTTTAGTGTTTTGTAATGCCTCAAAATAAAGCTGATAATTAACTTTTATTTTCATTTTCCCCCAAGCGGCTAACCATACCTTTTCGCTGATGGGTTTGGAAAAGGGGCTAAGGGTGTGTGTCCCGATTTGAAGAGAATCCACCTTCAACTCTTGCATTTTTTTATGAGGTCCGTAATTTTCATTTCTAATTCATTTTCAATTTCCTTATGAAGCTGCATCAGTTCATTTCCGTTAAAGATATTTTTTTACCTTGATATTTCTCAATTCTTCCATTTATATTTGAAAATGAATGGGCGGCATGATGTAATATCAGCTCCCGAAATAAAAAGAGGATGGGACATAAATAATTCAGCCAATGAAAAACCT
>NZ_BCVD01000095.1 GCF_001591565.1 Priestia flexa NBRC 15715
CAACAGCGAAAAAAGGCTAGTCAAATGACTAGCCTTTTTTCTATATTCTCGAATAAAAAGGAGATTTTACTATGAGTGAGAAGAAAAAGAAAAAAGCTATGTATGAAGTAGGTGAAAATGAAACGATTGCTGATTGTTTAGATCGTATGAAAAAAGATGGCTATATGCCAGTGAGAAGAATAGAAAAGCCTATCTTTGAAGAAACGGTCAAGAATGGGGTTAAAGAGCATGTTCCTGTAAAGCAACAAATCATATTTGAAGGAAAATCACTTTAAACACGAACATTATTAAAAATTAAAAGTTAAATATTCGATTTTTGAGTTGACTTTTTTCATGGTTGGCTGTTATCATTAAGTTGCAAATAAGAGAAACGAAACCTCATATAATATTCAGGAATATGGCCTGAGAGTTTCTACCCAATAACCGTAAATTATTGGACTATGAGGAAAGAACAATCAATTAGGATTAACTATTCGTATCCTGCAACTTATAGTAAAGGTACGAATTAATAAAGCCTAGAGTGATTGTGACTTTCCTTTTGGAAATCACATCATTCTAGGCTTTTTTTATAAATTAAAAAAGGAGCTTTTATCTATGAATGTAAAAGTTGCTGTTGTCATGGGAAGTCAGTCAGATTGGTCTACAATGCAACATGCTTGTGACATCTTAGAAGAATTAGATATTGCTTACGAAAAGAAAGTTGTATCGGCACATAGAACTCCAGATTATATGTTTGAATACGCCGAAACAGCAAAGGAAAGAGGAATTCAAGTTATTATCGCAGGAGCAGGGGGAGCAGCACATTTACCAGGTATGATTGCTGCAAAAACAGTATTGCCTGTGATTGGTGTACCGGTTAAATCAAGTAACTTGAATGGCTTAGATTCATTGCTGTCCATCGTTCAAATGCCCGGAGGTGTTCCGGTCGCAACAGTAGCAATCGGCAAAGCAGGAGCAACAAATGCAGGCTTGCTTGCAGCTCAAATTTTAGGTACATCAGATTCGGGCATTAGTAAACAGCTAGATGAGAGAAGAGAATCAATTCGATTATCCGTATTAGAAAGCAGTGATCAACTTGTCTAATGTTCTTATACGTCCAGGAAAAACAATAGGGATTGTTGGCGGAGGCCAGCTAGGGAGAATGATTGCCCTAGCTGCTAAGGAAATGGGTTACTATATAGCTGTTTTAGAACCTACAGAAGACTCTCCATGTGGTCAAGTAGCTGATATTAAAGTGATTGGTGCCTATGACGATCGAAAGGCAATTGAACGACTTGCAGAAGTTTCAGATGTAATCACATATGAATTTGAGAACGTTGATGTTGAGATGATGAAGTGGTTAGAAACGAAATGTTATGTGCCACAAGGAAGTCGTTTATTAGCAGTTACTCAAAATCGTCGTTTAGAAAAAGAAATGATTACTAATCTAAATCTAAACGTACCTCAGTATGCCATTGTGAAGAATAAAGAAGAGGTGTTAAAGGCTGTCGAGACGATTAGCTATCCTTGCGTAGTAAAAACGTGTAGAGGAGGCTATGACGGCAAAGGGCAAGTTCTTTTAAAAAGCAGTCATGACGTAGTTGAAGCAGAAGGATTATTATCACAGTCTGAATGTATCGTAGAACAATGGATGAACTTAGATAAAGAAGTTTCTGTAATCGTTCACCGAAATATGAGAGGCGACATTGTATGCTTACCAGTTGCTGAGAACATTCATAAAGATCATATTTTACACCAAACCATTGTGCCAGCACGTATTACAGCTAGCCAAGAGCAAACGGCAATTGAATATGCAAAAGAAATTGCAAAAGGCCTAAACTTAGTTGGGACTCTTGCTGTTGAGATGTTCTTAACAAAAGAAGGCAATCTCTATATTAATGAATTAGCACCAAGACCACATAATTCCGGACATTATTCAATCAATGCTTGCAGCTTATCGCAATTTCAGCAGCACGTTCGAGCGATTTGTAACTGGCCGCTAGTTCAATCAACATTGTTAAAACCTGCTGTTATGGTTAACCTATTAGGAGAGCATATTGAAGAAACAATGGCAAAAATCGAATATTTAGACGATATGCACCTTCATTTGTACGGAAAAAAAGTTCCGAAACATAAACGAAAAATGGGACATATTACTGTATTAGCTGATAAGATAGATGAGGCGGTAGAAAAAGCCGAATCATTGGGAATATGGGAAAGAACGGAGGAATTAACAATATGATTGAACGTTATACAAGACCAGAGATGGCAGCAATTTGGACTGAAGAGAATAAATTTAAAGCTTGGCTAGAAGTTGAAATTTTAGCTTGTGAAGCATGGTCTGAATTAGGACACATTCCAAAAGAAGATGTAAAGCTAATTCGTGAAAATGCATCTTTTGATATTAATCGAATCAATGAAATTGAACTTGAAACACGACATGACGTTGTTGCGTTTACTCGTGCGGTATCAGAAACACTTGGCGAAGAGCGTAAGTGGGTACACTATGGTTTAACTTCTACAGATGTTGTGGACACAGCTTTATCTTACCTACTTAAACAAGCAAACGATATTTTAGTAAACGACGTTGAGCGCTTTATTGAGGTATTAAAAGAAAAAGCACAAGAACATAAATATACGGTTATGATGGGTCGTACGCACGGTGTCCACGCAGAGCCAACAACATTTGGCTTAAAGATGGGGTTATGGTACGAAGAAATGAAGCGTAACTTAGAGCGTTTGAAGCGAGCAGCTGCTGAAGTAGAGTTTGGGAAAATGTCTGGAGCAGTTGGAACGTTTGCTAACATCGACCCGTTTGTTGAAAAGTATGTATGTGAAAAACTTGGTATTTCGCCAGCTCCTATCTCTACACAAACTCTACAACGTGATCGTCATGCACACTATATGTCTGTACTAGCGTTAATTGCAACTTCAATTGAGAAGTTTGCAGTAGAAGTTCGTGGCCTTCAGAAGAGTGAAACACGTGAAGTAGAAGAATACTTCGCAAAAGGTCAAAAGGGATCATCAGCTATGCCGCATAAGCGTAACCCAATTGGTTCAGAAAACGTGACGGGGTTAGCACGACTAATTCGAGGATACATGGTAACAGCTTATGATAACGTACCACTTTGGCACGAACGTGATATCTCACATTCTTCTGCAGAGCGCGTTATCTTACCAGATGCAACAATTGCACTGAACTACATGTTAAATCGTTTTGCAAACATCGTGAAAAACTTAACGGTATTCCCAGACAACATGAAGCGCAATATGGATCGTACGCTCGGCTTAATTTATTCACAGCGCGTGTTACTAACGTTAATTAACAAAGGTATGGTTCGTGAAGAAGCATATGATCTAGTTCAGCCTAAAGCGATGGAAGCTTGGGAAACACAAGTCCCGTTCCGCTCTCTAATCGAAGGAGAAGAGCGCATTACAAAACATTTAACAGCAGAAGAAATTGATGACTGCTTCGATCATACGCATCATCTGAAAAGTGTAGATATGATTTTTGAACGTTTAGGTCTTTAATAAAAAAGGCAAGGTAAGTCCTTGCCTTTCTGCAAAAATGGGTATCAGAATATTCTGGATATAGAGGTGTCAGCATGGAAAAGCAAGGGCTACTTTACGAAGGAAAAGCAAAGAAGATTTATGCAACAAATGAACAAGATGTACTGTGGGTTGCTTACAAAAATGAAGCAACAGCATTTAACGGTGAAAAGAAAGCTGAGATTGAAGGAAAAGCAAAGTTAAATAACCAAATTAGTAGTTTGCTATTTTCAATGCTTCATGAAAAAGGAATTCAGACACATTTTGTAAAACAACTATCTGACTATGAGCAAGCAGTAAAGCAGGTTGAAATCGTTCCGCTTGAAGTAGTGGTTCGAAACGCAACAGCCGGTAGTTTAGCTAAGCGCATTGGGGTTGAAGAAGGTATTCGATTTGAAAATCCAATTGTAGAGCTTTATTACAAAGATGATGCGTTAGGAGACCCGTTAATCCTTGACGAACATGCCATTTTCCTACAAGCTGCAACTCAAGAAGAGATTGATAGCTTAAAAGCACAAGCACTTCAAATTAATAAAGTATTATCTTCTTTCTTTAAAGAGAGAGACATTTTCTTAGTTGATTTTAAATTAGAGTTTGGTCGTACGTCTCAAGGAGATATCATCTTGGCTGATGAAATTTCACCTGACACTTGCCGTTTCTGGGATGTTCATACAAACGAAAAATTAGATAAAGATGTTTTCCGCAGAGATTTAGGCGGTTTAACAGAAGCATACGAAAAAATCTTACAGCGAATCGGAGGATAACCCAACCATGTATAAAGTAAAAGTATTTGTCACATTAAGAGAAAGTGTACTAGATCCACAAGGCGTAGCCGTTAAAAATTCATTACACCGTATGTCTTATGAAGAAGTACAAGAAGTTCGTATCGGTAAGTTCTTAGAGCTAACAATTGATAGCACAGATGCATTAGATGAGCGAGTGAAAGAAATGTGTGAAAAGCTTTTAGTGAATACAGTAATTGAAGACTATCGTTACGAGGTTGAGGAGGTTGTCGTACAGTGAAATTTGCTGTAATTGTGTTCCCAGGATCAAACTGTGACGTAGATATGTATCATGCAATTAAAGATGAACTTGGTGAGGAAGTAGAATATGTTTGGCACGATGCTAAGTCTTTAGACGAATATGACGGTATCCTGTTACCAGGTGGCTTCTCATACGGAGATTACTTACGTTCAGGTGCAATTGCACGCTTTTCGAACGTAATGGATGAAGTGAAAAAGGCAGCAGCGGCTGGAAAACCTGTATTAGGCGTTTGCAACGGGTTCCAAATTCTTTTAGAAGCAGGTCTTTTACCAGGAGCTATGCGTCGCAATGAAAATTTAAAATTTATCTGTAAAACCGTTAACTTAAAAGTAGCTAACAATGAAACTATGTTTACAAATGCTTATGGCAAAGACGAAATCATTGCAATTCCAGTAGCACATGGTGAAGGTAATTACTATTGCGATGAACAAATGTTACAACAATTGGTTGAAAACAATCAAATCCTTTTCCAATACGAAGATAACCCAAATGGAAGTCTTCAAAACATCGCAGGAATTTCAAATGAAGCAGGAAATGTATTAGGAATGATGCCCCACCCAGAAAGAGCAGTTAGTGATATTCTAGGTAGCGCAGATGGACTAAAATTATTTCAATCAATCGTAAAGCAGTGGAGGGAACAAAATGTCGTTACTTCTTGAACCAAATGTAGAGCAAATTAAAGAGCAAAAGCTATATCGAGATATGGGATTAACAGATGAAGAGTTTGCAAATGTAGAGCAATTATTAGGTCGTACGCCTAACTACACAGAAACAGGGTTATTCTCTGTTATGTGGTCAGAGCACTGCAGCTACAAAAACTCTAAGCCTGTTTTGAAGAAATTCCCTGTTACTGGTGAAAAAGTACTTCAAGGACCAGGTGAAGGCGCAGGGATTGTTGATATCGGCGATAATCAAGCAGTTGTATTTAAAATTGAAAGTCACAATCATCCATCAGCCATTGAACCTTACCAAGGAGCAGCAACTGGTGTAGGTGGAATTATCCGTGACGTCTTTTCAATGGGAGCAAGACCAATTGCGCTGTTAAACTCTTTACGATTCGGAGAGCTGACGTCTCCAAAAGTTCGTCATTTGTTTGAGGAAGTAGTAGCAGGGATTGCAGGTTACGGTAACTGCGTTGGGATCCCAACAGTGGGTGGAGAGATTCAGTTTGAAGACTCTTATGAAGGAAACCCATTAGTTAATGCAATGTGTGTAGGTTTAATTAACCACGAAGACATCCAAAAAGGCCAAGCAAAAGGTGTTGGCAATACGGTGATGTATGTCGGTGCTAAAACGGGCCGCGATGGTATCCATGGAGCAACATTTGCATCAGAGGAACTTTCAGATCAATCAGATGAAAAACGTCCAGCAGTTCAAGTGGGAGATCCATTTATGGAAAAGCTTCTTCTTGAAGCATGCTTAGAGTTAATTAAATGTGATGCATTAGTTGGTATTCAAGATATGGGAGCGGCTGGTTTAACGAGTTCATCAGCAGAGATGGCGAGTAAAGCAGGTTCTGGTATCGAAATGAATCTTGATCTTGTACCTCAGCGTGAAACAGGTATGACTCCTTACGAGATGATGCTTTCTGAATCACAAGAACGTATGCTAATCGTTGTTGAAAAAGGCCGTGAGCAAGAGATTGTAGATATCGTAGAGCGCTACGGTTTAGAAGCAGTATCAGTTGGTCACGTAACAGATGACAAACGCCTTCGTTTAACTCATAAAGGTGAAGTGGTAGCGGATGTGCCAGTTGATGCGTTAGCAGAAGATGCACCTGTGTATCACAAACCATCAGCAGAGCCAGCTTATTACCGTGAGTTTCAAGCTCAACCTGCTTACGCACCAACAGTAGACAATCATAGTGATATGCTAGTGAAGCTTTTACAACAACCAACGATTGCAAACAAAGAGTGGGTTTATAATCAATATGACTATCAAGTGCGTACAAATACAGTTGTATCACCTGGTTCTGATGCAGCCGTTGTACGCGTGCGAGATACAAATAAAGCATTAGCAATGACAACCGACTGTAACTCTCGCTATCTTTATCTAGATCCTGAAGTAGGTGGACGCATTGCCGTAGCCGAAGCAGCTCGCAATCTTGTATGTTCAGGTGCACAGCCTTTAGCAATTACCGACTGCTTAAACTTTGGAAATCCAGAAAAGCCGGAAATTTTCTGGCAAATTGAAAAAGCAACGGACGGAATGAGCGACGCTTGCCGTCAGCTTTCAACACCAGTAATCGGTGGTAACGTGTCTCTTTATAACGAAACAAAAGGTGAAGCAATTTACCCAACACCTGTTATTGGAATGGTTGGACTAATTGACGATGTGAAGCATATTACAACTCAGTATGCCAAACAAGCAGAAGACTTAATTTATGTAATTGGCGAAGCAAAAGCAGAATTTGCTGGGACTGAGCTTCAAAAAGTAATTGAAAGCGGTAAGGTATTTGGCCAATCGCCTGCTCTAGACTTATCAGTAGAAAAAGCACGTCAAGATCAGCTTCTTCAAGCAATCCGTCAAGGAACTGTACAATCTGCACATGATATTGCAGAAGGTGGTTTTGCGGTAGCCCTAGCAGAGAAAGTAATGAATGGTAGCGGGCTTGGAGTAGAAGTTACGGTGAACGGTGACCTAACAGCAGAGTTATTTAGTGAAACACAATCACGCTTTATTGTGACAGTAGCACCACAAAATCAACAGGCTTTCGAGAGTATTGTTGCGGATGCTAAGCTAGTGGGACGCGTAACTGAAAACGGAGAATTAACAATTAAGCATGAAGGAAATGCAGTTGTACAACAATTTGTTCAAGACTTAACGAAAGCTTGGAAAGGAGCTATTCCATGCTTGCTGAAATAAAAGGTTTAAACGAAGAATGTGGCGTATTCGGCATATGGGGTCATGAAAATGCAAGTCAAATCGCTTACTATGGCCTTCACAGCCTTCAGCACCGCGGTCAAGAAGGAGCTGGAATTGCCGTTACAAATGGAGAAAAAGTCAGCGTGGCAAAAGGCGTTGGCCTTGTAAATGAAGTATTCGGCCACGGTGAACTTAATCAGCTTCAAGGAAAAGCAGCAATCGGTCACGTGCGCTATGCAACAGCAGGAGGTGGAGGGTTTGAAAACGTTCAGCCCCTTCACTTCCGCTCTCATAACGGAAGCATTGCATTAGCTCACAACGGTAACTTAGTAAATGCCAATGCGCTAAAGCACCAACTTGAAAATCAAGGCAGCATTTTTCAATCCACCTCTGATACAGAAGTGTTAGCACATTTAATTAAGCGTAGTGGCTATAGTGATATGAAAGACAAAGTAAAAAATGCACTCTCCATGGTAAAGGGTGCGTATGCGTTTGTTATTTTAACTGAAGATGCCATGATGGTTGCTTTAGATCCAAATGGCTTACGTCCACTATCACTTGGTCGTCTAGGAGATGCTTATGTCGTGGCATCAGAAACATGTGCATTTGATATTGTAGGAGCAGTTCACGAACGTGATGTAGAACCTGGAGAATTGTTAATTATTGATGATGAAGGAATAAAATCTGAGCGCTTTACGTTAAATGTAAATCGTGCAATTTGCAGTATGGAATACATTTATTTCTCACGTCCAGACAGTAACATTGATGGTATTAATGTGCATTCAGCACGTAAAAACCTAGGAAAACAGCTAGCGATGGAATCTCCAATCGAAGCAGATGTTGTAACTGGTGTTCCGGATTCTAGTATTTCAGCGGCCATTGGATTTGCTGAGCAATCAGGTATTCCGTATGAGTTAGGATTAATTAAGAATCGCTATGTTGGCCGTACGTTTATTCAACCATCACAGGAGCTGCGCGAACAAGGCGTGAAAATGAAGCTGTCTCCGGTGCGTAAGATTGTAGAAGGTAAGCGTGTTGTCATGGTTGATGACTCAATCGTTCGAGGAACGACAAGTCGCCGTATCGTTCGCATGCTACGAGAAGCAGGAGCGAAAGAAGTTCACGTTCGTATTAGTGCACCTCCAATCAAAAATCCATGCTTCTATGGAATTGATACATCTTCTTCATCCGAGCTAATTGCAGCAACTCGCTCTGTACAAGAAATTTGTGAATTAATTGAAGCGGACTCTTTGGAGTTCTTAAGCAATGAAGGATTAATTGAAGCAATCGGTCGAGATTATGAAAATGGTGGACAGTGTATGGCTTGTTTCACAGGAAAATATCCAACAGAAATTTATCCTGATACCGTACACCCACATGAGAAAGTAACTTGTTAGTTTCAATGTAAAAAAGGAGTGACAATATGTCATATTCATATAAGCAAGCTGGAGTTGACTTAGAAGCAGGCTACGAGGCCGTTTCACGTATTAAAAAGCACGTTGCACGAACAGAGCGTAAAGGTATTATGGGCACAGTGGGTGGATTTGGAGGAATGTTTGATCTATCTTCCTTAAACTTAAAAGAGCCTGTTTTAGTATCAGGAACAGACGGTGTTGGTACAAAATTAAAATTAGCTTTTCAAATGGATAAGCACGACACTATCGGGATTGATGCTGTAGCGATGTGTGTAAACGATGTGGTTGTACAAGGTGCAGAGCCTCTTTATTTCCTGGATTATATTGCATGTGGGAAAGCAGTCCCTGAAAAAATCGAAGCAATTGTAAAAGGAATTGCGGATGGATGCGAGCAGTCAAATTGTGCATTAATTGGCGGTGAAACAGCGGAAATGCCTGGGTTATATGAGGAAGATGAATATGACTTAGCTGGATTTACAGTTGGAGCGGTTGAGAAATCGGAAATTATTACTGGAGAGAACGTAAAGCCAGGACAGCTACTAGTAGGTATTTCATCAAGCGGTATTCATAGCAATGGCTATTCACTGGTTCGGAAAATCGTTGATGATCAAAAGCTGGATCTTCAAAAGGTATATGAAGGATTTGATCAAGCTCTTGGCCTTGAGCTTTTAACACCAACTAAAATTTATGTAAAGCCTGTGCTTCAAGCGTTAGAAGCAGCAAAAGTAGCAGGCATGGCCCATATTACAGGCGGAGGGTTTATTGAAAACATTCCTCGCATGCTTCCAGATGGTTTAGGAGTAGAAATTGACTACGGTTCTTGGCCAATTCCAAAAATCTTTGATTTCCTTCAAGAGTATGGTGGCTTAGAGCGTAAAGAAATGTTTGAAGTTTTTAATATGGGAATTGGGTTTGTATTAGCGGTAGAGCCAGAAGAAATGAACGCGGTCATCAATGCGATTGAAAGCAAAGGGGAAAAAGCGTTTGTGATTGGACGCGTGACAGAAGGCAATGGGGTAGAGTTTAGTGGAGGCGTGCTTGGATGATGAATATTGCAGTCTTTGCTTCAGGAAACGGCAGCAACTTTCAATCTCTATACGAAGCAACGCAATCGGGTCAATTAAAGGCGACGATTAAGCTTGTGGTTTGTAATAAGCCAGAAGCGTATGTAATCGAGCGAGCAAAAGCATGTGGTATTCCGTGCTTTGTTTGCTCACCTAAAGACTTTCCTGATAAAGCAGCTTATGAACAAGCAATTCTAAACGAATTACAGGCTAATAGCATAGATTTTCTAGTATTAGCAGGTTACATGCGCTTAGTTGGTCCAACATTACTTCAACCATATAAAAATCGAATTGTTAATATTCATCCCTCATTATTACCAGCGTTCCCAGGCATGGATGCCATTGGGCAAGCATTTGATGCTGGTGTAAAGGTTATTGGTATTACCGTACATTTTGTAGACGAAGGAATGGATACGGGGCCGATTATTGACCAGCAAGCAATTCGTGTAAATGAGGAAGACACAAGAGAGACTGTTGAAGCTCGTATCCATGAGATTGAGCATACGTTTTATCCTCAAGTACTCAACAAGCTGTTTCAACAGCTTGTGGTTAAATAATAGACTGGGTTGTCAAAAAAGTTTTAATGCTTTACTATGGTAGAGTGATAGTGTAAGAAAGTTATAAAAAGAGAGATCGAATCAGGAGGAGTTTACAAAATGACAGTAAAACGCGCGCTTATTAGCGTATCTGACAAAGAAGGTATTGTTTCATTTGCTAAAGAACTGAAGGAATTAGGAGTGGAAATTATTTCGACTGGCGGTACAAAGCGTACGCTAGAAGAAAACGGCATTGATGTAATTGGTATCTCTGAAGTAACAGGTTTTCCTGAGATTTTAGATGGCCGTTTAAAAACGCTACATCCCAATGTTCATGGCGCTTTATTAGCGTTACGCGATAACGAAGAGCACCAGGCACAAATGAAAGAGCACAATATCTCACCAATCGACTTTGTAGTTGTAAACTTATACCCGTTTAAAAAGACAATTGAAAAAGACGATGTAACGCTTGCTGAAGCAATTGAAAACATTGATATTGGTGGACCAACAATGCTTCGTTCAGCTGCTAAAAACTATCGTTCGGTATCAGTTGTTGTCGATCCAACTGACTATGCGACCGTAGTAGAAGAATTAAAATCAAATGGAAACGTTTCGTTTGAAACAAACCAGCGCCTAGCAGCGAAAGTATTCCGTCATACGGCAGCTTATGATGCGTTAATTGCTGAATACCTAACAAATATTACGGGTGAAAAGACTCCTGAAAAGCTAACAGTAACGTATGAGCGTGTTCAAGGATTACGCTACGGAGAAAATCCACATCAGGAAGCGGCTTTCTATAAAAAACCATTAACGCAAAAAGGTTCAATTGCAACGGCTACGCAGCTGCATGGAAAAGAGTTATCTTATAACAATATTAATGATGCGAACGCAGCACTTCAGATTGTAAAAGAATTTTCGGAGCCAGCTGTTGTGGCCATCAAACATATGAACCCATGTGGAGTAGGTGTGGGTGAAACGATTGCTCAAGCTTATCAAAAAGCTTACGAAGCAGATCCAACATCAATATTCGGTGGTATTGTAGCAGCAAACCGTCCAATTGATCGCGAAACAGCTATTCAATTAAAAGAAATCTTCTTAGAAATCATTATTGCTCCTTCATTTGATCAGGAAGCAATTGATGTATTAACAGCGAAGAAAAATTTACGTCTACTAACAGTAGAGCTTGATGAAAATGCACAAAAAGAATCCTTCTTAACATCTGTAAAAGGCGGCGTGCTTGTTCAGGACGAAGATGTATTTGGTTTTGACGATGCTACGGTTTCTGTTCCAACAAAGCGTGAGCCAACAGAAAAAGAATGGGCAGATTTGAAATTAGCATGGAAAGTTGTGAAAAATGTAAAGTCAAATGCGATTGTACTTGCAAAAGACGATATGACAGTCGGAGTAGGCGCTGGACAAATGAACCGCGTTGGGGCAGCGAAAATTGCAATTGAGCAAGCGGGTGAAAAAGCACAAGGATCAGCTTTAGGATCAGATGCTTTCTTCCCAATGGGAGATACAGTTGAAGCAGCAGCTAAAGCTGGTGTTACAGCAATTATTCAACCAGGTGGTTCAATTCGTGATGAAGAGTCGATTGCAAAAGCAGATGAGTACGGCATTACAATGGTATTTACAGGCTTAAGACATTTTAAACATTAATGAGGTGAAGAACGTGAATGTTTTAGTTATCGGAAAAGGTGGAAGAGAACATACAATTGCATGGAAAGCGTCCAAAAGCCCACTTGTAAATGAAGTATTTGTAGCTCCCGGTAATCCAGGTATGAGTGACGTGGCAACGCTTGTCTCAATCGATGAAAGCAATCATGATGAGCTAGTGGCTTTTGCAAAACAAAGAGATATCAAACTAACAATTGTAGGCCCTGAAAATCCTCTAATTGAAGGGATTGTAGATCGCTTCGAGGCTGAGGGTCTGCCGATTTTTGGGCCTCGTAAAAAAGCAGCTATGATTGAAGGAAGCAAAAGCTTTGCGAAAGAATTAATGAAAAAGTATGAGATTCCTACCGCTGCATATGAAACATTTACGTCTTACGAAGAGGCAAAAGCGTATGTAGAAAAACAAGGTGCACCCATTGTTATTAAAGCAGATGGCTTAGCTGCTGGTAAGGGGGTAACTGTCGCTTTAACTGTTGAAGAAGCTGTAGAAACACTTCATGACTTCTTGGTTGATCAAAAGTTCCAGGAAGCTAGCGCCACTGTTGTAGTTGAGGAATTTTTAGACGGTGAAGAATTTTCATTAATGGCATTCGTACGTGGTACAAAGGTATATCCAATGGTCATTGCACAAGATCATAAGCGTGCGTTTGACGGGGATAAAGGCCCGAATACTGGTGGAATGGGTGCTTATTCTCCGGTTCCTCAAATCAGTGAGGCTGAAGTAGAAAAAGCGGTTCAAACAATTTTATTACCAATGGCAGAAGGGTTAGCTGAAGAAGGCTGTGAGTATACGGGTATTTTATATGCTGGACTCATTCAAACAGCGCAAGGTCCAAAGGTTATTGAATTTAATGCTCGATTTGGTGACCCTGAAACACAGGTTGTATTACCGCGAATGAAAAGCGATTTAGTTGATGTTTTACTTCGCATTTTAAACAACGAAGACGTTGAAATTGAGTGGGATAATCAAGCCGTTATGGGGATTGTGTTAGCAGCTGCTGGTTATCCTGAATCTTATGAAAAAGGAAATCCAATTTACGGCTTAGAAAAGATCAACAAAGAAGCGCTTGTTTTCCATGCTGGAACAGCTTTAGATGGCCAAACATATGTATCAAATGGAGGACGTGTTCTTTTAGTAGGAGCTAAAGGAGATACACTTTCACAAGCACAAGAAGAAGTATACAAACAAATGAATCATATTGATGTAGCAAAAGGTTTCTTCTATCGAAAAGATATTGGATATCGTGCCCTTGAAAAAGCATCAAAGAACTAAAAGAAGAGCATTCGCTCTTCTTTTTATTTAGGTCATTTTAACTTGGGTTAATCGGTGGGCGCTCTGTGTAGTCATGTTGGTCTTCTTGGTATTTGTCATAAGCAAATACTAAAGGGCAAAAGCGCGTAATTCCTTCACCAATTTTCATTGCTGCCAAAAAAGCTAACCATAAATAAGAATCCCGGTAAGGGCGTCTTGTTAAACGAGAGGTTGCCAAAGAAAGCAGGGTAAAGCCAACCGTAAGTCGAATTAAAGCATTAATGATTCCAATATTTGGTCTCATGTTTCATCACCTTTTCTCATAAATTAATAAAAGTTATTTTGTAAATGGAATCTATTCAGTATAACCAAAAGGAGGCACAGCGCATGTCGATAGGAATGTATCGTTGGAGAAATAGACAAATTCGAAATCAGCTTTCGGTTGTGAGTGATCAAACATCCCCGACGATTGTATTAAAAGGAACAACCTACTTAAATGCTCGTTTAAATAAATGGATGAAAGCTAACATTTGGATTGTTAACGACCGCATTGTGTACGTTGGTGAAGCAATGCCAGCTGTGCTGGATTCATCTGCGGAAGTGTTTGACTGTCGCGACCAGTACATTGTGCCCGGCTATATTGAACCTCATGTGCATCCGTTTCAATTATATAATCCCCATACTTTTGCACAGTATGCGGCTAAGCACGGCACAACCACATTAATCAACGATAACTTAATGCTTATGATGCAAGTAGATACAGAAACAGCATTTTCATTAATCGAAGAAATGAAAACGCTACCATATTCGATGTACTGGTGGTGTCGCTTTGATTCTCAAACGAAATTTGAAAACGAAGCAGAGATTTTCTCTCACGCCCATATTAAAAAGTGGTTAAATCATGATGCAGTCCTACAAGGAGGAGAGCTTACGAGCTGGCCTCGCTTGCTAAATGGAGATGATCTTATGCTTCATTGGATCCAGGAAGCAAAGCGGCTAGGAAAGCATATTGAAGGACATTTCCCAGGAGCTTCAGAACGAACGCTTGTTAAGATGAAATTGCTTGGAGCAGATGCGGATCACGAGGCTATGAGTGGAAAAGATGTTCTTTCAAGGCTGTCATTAGGGTATGATGTATCGCTACGCTATTCTTCCATTCGTCCCGACCTTCCGAAAATTTTGGATGAACTACATGAAGAAGACCTCAGTTATTATGAACATTTGACTATGAATACGGATGGTTCCCCACCATCTTTTTATACAGACGGAGTTTCAGATATGCTAGTGAAGGTAGCACTTGAACATCACGTGCCAATCATTGATGCCTATAAAATGGTTTCTACGAATATTGCACGGTATTATAATATTGAACACTTACATGGTCATATTGGCGTTGGATGTATAGCTAATCTTAATCTACTCGCTGGCCCTGAAAGTCCAACACCAGTAAGCGTTCTCTCAAGCGGAAAATGGGTTTTAAAGAATGGAGAAGAACAGAAAGAAAACGAAACATATTTCCCTTGGGCTTCGTATCAATTTCAACCGCTTGATTGTAACTGGAATCTTAAGATGGATGACTTTCAATTTTCAATGCCTATGGGTGTTTATATGAAAAACGCAGTTATTATGGAGCCTTACTCAATTCAACTAAATGTAGGGGATGAGTGCTTAGATACAAACCATGATGAATGTTTCTTCATGCTCATTGATCGCTACGGTAAATGGCGAATTAACACGCTGTTGAAAGGTTTTGCGACGCATGTTAAAGGATTAGCAAGTTCGTTTTCTAGTACGGGAGATTTTATTCTTATTGGAAAATCGAAAAAGGATATGCTATACGCCTATCATAAAATGAAAGAAATGGGTGGAGGCATTGCTCTTGCAGAGGGTGAAAAAATCGTTGCAGAGCTTCCGCTTACTCTAAATGGAAGCATGTCAACTGCAAAAATGGAAGTCTTAATGACGCAAGAGGAGCATTTAAAACAAGAGCTAAGAGTAAGAGGCTATCAGCATGAAGACCCAATCTATTCACTTCTTTTTTTCTCATCTACTCATTTACCTTATATTCGAGTGACACCGGCAGGAATTTATGACGTAATGAATAAAAAGGTACTTTTTCCGTCAATAATGCGTTAAAATATAAAAGTGTAAAAGCATTTTGTAATAGAGCGTTTAAAAGACAGGAATTTTGTTTATGAAACACAACATGAATAAATGATAATGAATAGAAAGTTTAGTGTAAAGGAGTTTTCAGCACATGCAAATTAACAAACTTCGCGGCAAAGAATTAGATCAATTATTCGAAGCAATTTTATCTTTAGAAAATATAGAAGAGTGCTATCAATTCTTTGATGATTTGTGTACGGTTAATGAAATTCAATCATTAGCACAGCGCTTAGAAGTAGCACGTATGCTTCGTGAAGGAAATACGTACCATAAGATTGAAACGGAAACAGGTGCAAGTACGGCAACAATTTCACGCGTGAAACGCTGCTTAAACTATGGTAGCGATGCGTATCAAATGGTATTAGAGCGCCTGCAAGATGATAAAGAAAAAGCGTGAGACATTCGGGACTGACCCC
>NZ_BCVD01000096.1 GCF_001591565.1 Priestia flexa NBRC 15715
TAAACTCTTTACTTTTTTTCTCATTATTCATAAGCAACGTCGAATTAGGCATACTAACGAGCATATAAGGCTTGAAAAACAATATGCCTTGTATAGGAGGTCTTTCCAGCGTGCTAAAACATGTCAAAATCTCTGAAAAACAATTCATCGTGCTACTTAGCCTTTATATAATTGGGAGTGCTATTTTAGTTATCCCATCTATCATTGTTTCAATTGCAAAACAAGATGCTTGGATTACAAGTATTTTAACGCTAATCATCGCTTTGGGTATTATGCCTTTATACATAGCACTAGGAAGACGATATCCAACAATGCTATTTACTGAGTTCACCGAAGAAATTCTCGGCAAATGGATTGGCAAATTGTTTTCTATCATTTTTTTAACTTTCCCTTTAGTAGCAGGTTCTTTAACACTTTATAATATTGGTGACTTTATCATTACGCAAGTTATGCCTGAAACCCCAATTGTTCCAATTTATGTATTTGTATTAAGCGTATCGTTGTTTGGCGTTCGCTTAGGACTTGAGGTTTTGGCACGTTCTGGTGAAATTTTATTTCCATGGGTCATTACTCTCTTTAGTTTACTCGTATTATTTCTTATTAAACAAATTAGCTTTGATCACTTTCAACCATTATTGACTACGGGTATCCGACCTATTTTCATTTCCACAGTGCATTTTTTGACATTTCCTTTTTTGGATACAGTTGTTTTTTTAATGATTTTTCCTTATGTTAAATGGACGAATAAAAAACGCACACCTGTTTATATTGGTACATTGATTGGCGGTATTTTTTTAATTATCATTATCTTTCTTTGCATTTTAGTTTTAGGAGTAAATCAAACTTCTGCTCGTCTTTCTCCTACCTACCTATTGGCTCAAGAAATTAATGTGACAAATTTCATAACCCGCATTGAAGTAATTGTCGCTATAATTTGGTTTATTTCAATTTTCTTCAAGCTTAGCATTTTGTTGTTTGTATTAAACTTAGGATTAGCGCAGTTATTTAACTTAAGTTCATATCGTTTCTTAACCCTACCTATCGGATTATTGTTTTTAGCTTCTTCCAATATCTTTGTGCCAAGCGGTCCGTTTTTAGGAACTTACACGCTTACTACTTCTCCTTTTTATACAGGCACAATCGGCTTTGTTCTGCCTCTTTGCCTTTTTGTTATTGATCGAATAAAGAAAAAGCTAGTGGATTCTTAGCTACTTTACTTAACGAACGCCGAATTTTACGCTAAACTACGATATGAAAACGTTAAATAAAAAGGGTAGGGAGAATAAAAAATGAAAACAGAAAAAGAAAAAATGATTGCAGGAGAAATGTACATATCTGGAGATTCTGAATTGATTAAAGATCGCACTCATGCAAGAAAGATAACAAGATTATTTAATCAAGCAGTTGAGACAGATGATACTTACCGTATGAGTTTAATAAAAGAGTTGTTTGGTTCCACTGGAGAAAATATCTATATTGAACCAATCTTCCGCTGTGACTATGGATACAACATTCATGTAGGCGAAAACTTTTATGCAAACTTTGATTGCTTAATTTTAGATATCTGTCCTGTAACTATCGGTGATAACTGTATGCTCGCACCAGGCGTTCATATTTATACAGCTACTCACCCGCTTGATCCTGTTGAACGTAACAGCGGTAGAGAATACGGAAAGCCTGTGGTCATTGGAAATAACGTTTGGATTGGGGGCCGCGCTATCATCAATCCAGGCGTTACTATTGGTGATAATGCAGTCATTGCATCAGGAGCCGTTGTAACGAAAGACGTTCCTCCAAACACAGTTGTTGGTGGAAACCCTGCACGAGTTATTAAAGAAATTAATAGATAACCGGGACAATGAAAGCTGGAACATAAGTATTTCAGCTAAGCAAATATCCGAACTTTTGTGAATTACCTTGCAATGGTTCGGATATTTTTTCTTTGCTCCGAAAATGCATGGAATGAATCGTAATGAACAACGAACATGTTCTTATAACCTAAATCCGTTAGAAACGTCATAATTCGCCTTTAAGAAGAACTCTTTTCTTTGTGTTTCAGCCTCTTTTTTGAAATCAGGTAGTTTGTCCAATCCCTTTTTGTAGCAGCGCATATGATATAAGGTGTTACAAAATTAGGAGGATTGGTATTATGCTAACATGGATTGCATTAACTACAGGTTCACTTGGTGTAATTACACTTTTGTTTTTTGTAGTTAAAAAATTGGTACAAGCTTTAAAGGTTAAACAACCAGCATTTGCCCAAGATCAATTTATTGTTAAATTTAATGATAACGTTGATGAAGATACAATTGCTTCAATTCATAAAAAATATAAATGTGAAGCTTCATGTTGTAATGAAACATTAGGTTTTCAAGTGGTTACTACAGCTAAAAATATTAATAAGATGATGAAAATATACTCAGAGCTCGATGAAGTTGAATACGCAGAACCAAACTACGTTTTTGAAGCTTCCTATATTCCAAACGATCCGTTCTATTCCTTTCAATACGGCCCTCAAAAAGTAAGTGCTCCTTCTGCATGGGATGTTACTCAAAGCAATGCTGGCATTAGAATTGCCATACTTGATACAGGCGTCCAGCCAAACCACCCTGACCTTGCATCAAAGTTAGTTCCTGGCTATAACTTTATTGATAATAATACTGACACAAATGACTTTAATGGTCACGGCACTCATGTAGCTGGCATTGCTGCAGCAACAACCAATAATGGAGCTGGCATTGCTGGTATGGCTCCTTTAGCATCAATTCAGCCAGTAAAAGTGCTTTCAAACAGTGGTAGCGGATTACTAAGTCAAGTTGCCGATGGCATTATTTATGCGGTCAACCAAGGAGTACAAGTTATTAATTTGAGTTTAGGATCTCCTCAAGACACCATTACGCTTGAAGGGGCTGTTAACTACGCGGCTAGCCAAGGGGTTGTTGTTATTGGAGCAGCCGGCAACAACGGTAGCAACGCCCTCACTTACCCTGCAGCTTACGCAAACGTAATTGCAGTTGCTTCCACAACTTCCTCTGATCAACGCTCTGTTTTTTCAAACTTTGGAACTTGGGTACAAGTTGCAGCACCAGGCTCTAGCATTCTATCCACTTACCCTACAAGCACTTACTCTTATTTAAGCGGTACGTCTATGGCAGCTCCACACGTAGCTGGGTTAGCAGCATTATTAGCAGCTCAAGGACGTAGCGCGTCTCAAATTCGTACAGTCATTCAAAATACTTGTGACCCAATAATAGGTACAGGAACAAACTGGGTGTATGGTAGAATAAATGCAGACAGAGCCGTGCGCTCTCCTCTATAAAATTTAAAAGTACGAACCGGATTTACCAAAGGTACGTCCGGTTCTTTTACGTCAAAAAATATTTTCTTGCTAAAAGTGTGGAATTTTATGACGATATGGTAAAAAATACTTTACGGGTAAAATAATTCTTTGTACCATATATCTTGTGGTTTGTTCTGAAATTTTCAAAGGTTATCTTTCAGGATTCATAAAAATATTATTTACATACACATGACAATTTAGATTGTAAAGGAGTCTTTAATATGGCTAACACTCAGCTACAGCATCGATACGTTCATGGGTTAGATGGACTTCGAGCGCTAGCTGTTTTATTTGTATTTGCATATCATTATGGCTTTAGTTGGGCAAGCGGTGGCTTCTTAGGCGTGTCCATTTTCTTTGTTTTATCAGGCTACTTAATTACATCTATTTTACTGAAACAATATGAAGAGCATCAAAAGCTGCTCCTTCCTTCGTTTTTCACAAGCCGAATACGAAGGCTTTTTCCTGCAGCTTTTTTCATGGTTGTATGCGTAGTTGCTTGGACCGTTTTATTCAAGCCATCTCTTTTATCTACTTTGCAAGGAGATGCCATAGCGGGATTACTCTATGTAAGCAACTGGTGGTTTATTTTTCAAGATGTTTCATATTTTGATAGCTTCCAATCGCCTTCTCCGATAAAAAATTTATGGTCACTGGCAATTGAAGAACAATTTTATATTATATGGCCACTTTTATTACTAATTGGACTACGTTTTATAAAGAAGAAAAAGACTATTCTTATAGTGATAAGCTGTGGAGCGATAGTATCTGCATTATTAATGGGAGCTTTATATAAACCAGGTATGGATCCTAGTCGTGTATATTACGGCACAGATACAAGATCATTCGAACTGCTAATTGGTTGTTGCTTAGCATTCGTTTGGCCACTCTATCGCTTATCTTCTAAAAACGTCCCAAACACAGGAAAGTTTATTTTAAATGTTACGGGCCTTACAAGCTTACTGTTAGTGTTTCTATGCACTTCATTACTAACTGAATTTGCCCCGTCAATGTATCGCGGAGGTATGCTTTTAGTTAGTTTAAATGCTGCTGTCCTCGTCGCAACGATTTCACACCCTAGCAGCATAACTGGCAAACTGTTATCTTTTAAGCCGTTACGGTGGGTTGGTACACGGTCGTATGGCATTTATTTATGGCACTATCCTATCATTATATTAACAACGCCTGCTACTGAATTTGGGCAGTTCAATTATGTACATATCAGCTTACAGGTTATAGCAACATGTCTTATTGCGGAAGTTTCTTATCGAATGATTGAGCAACCTATACGAAAAGGAGGTTTTAAAACCTTCTTTAGGCAAGCACTCCCAACATTCAAATCACCGGCTACCTTTCGTTCTCATCTGAAAGCCGCTGTGCCTATCGTATTTGCTATGGCCTTCTTATTATTTGCGCTTGGTGTTACCGGAATTTTAGAACCTAAAAAAACAGAAAGCAAACAACCTGCAGCTATTCATATTAAAACTGCAGCAAATCCAGTATCCAAAGATCATCATCTGAAACAAAAAGAATTACCAACAAATGAACCTCACTATACTCAAGTTCTCTCAATTGGTGATTCAGTTATGCTAAACTTAGCCGATCCACTGCAAGAAACTTATCCTAATATTGTAATTGATGGCAAAGTTGGTCGACAGCTATCAGAAGCTTTAAACGTCACAAAGAAGTATACTCAATATAATGAACCTTCTAGTGCAGTGATTATTCAACTTGGTACAAATGGTTACTTTACAGAAGAACAGCTAGATGAACTACTTAAACAGTTCGCAAAAGCAGATGTATACCTGGTCAACACACGGGTGCCACGACAATGGGAAACAGAAGTAAATGAGAAATTAGAAAATGCAGCCAAAGAATATAAAAACGTTGTGCTTGTTGATTGGCATACCTTAGGAACTAAACATCCAGAATACTTTACAAAAGATGGTGTTCATCTGCTTCCAGAAGGTGCCCAGCAATTAACAGAGCTCATCTATAAAGCTATGCTCAAAAATCCAGATGTCTCATAGATCCATAATTCAAACCACAACAAAAAGAGGTGCCAAATGCACCTCTTTTTGTTTCAATTATAAGCTTGCTTCTACTTAGAAAAAGATTGAGTCTTCTCAATGGTTTCTTCTACAGATCGCTTCTGCATTTTATTTTGCTTCATTTTCCCTGCACCAATTACAGCGACAATGACTAGCACTTCAAAACCATACTTAACAAAACCATTTTCAAAATACGGTTGTAAGAACGGCTCACCAACAATCATTTTAGAAGCAGTCCAAGCTAGTACTGCGGCTCCAATTGTAATAATAATTGGAAATCTTTCTACCCATTTTAAAATTAACGTACTTCCCCACATCACAATAGGAACTGAAATTAACAACCCAAGTACTACTAGTAAAAAGCTTCCATGCGCTGCACCTGCAACTGCCAATACGTTATCCAGTCCCATTAACGCATCTGCAATAATAATTGTACGAATTGCAGCCCACATGCTATCTCCAGCCTTTACATCATGGTCTTGATCTTCAACCAAAAGCTTGTACGCAATAATAGTTAACAAGATTCCTCCAATTAAAAGCAAACCGGGAATTTCTAGTAACCAAACAACTGCTAATGTTGCAAGCATACGAATGACGATTGCTCCAATTGTTCCCCAAATGATTACTTTTTTCTGCTGATGTTTAGGCAGTTTTCTCGCTGCTAAACCAATTACAATTGCGTTGTCGCCAGCTAAAACTAAATCAATAATAATAATAGCAAGAAGCGCTGACAAAAACTCTGCACTTAAAATGTCCATTCTCTTTCTCCTTTATCTATCATTTCTTTAACGTTTTCTATTATAAAGGATAGAAGCGTAAATAAGTTGAAAAATTTTCAAATAAGTGAAAGACAATTCTATTATCCTACTTTTATAAAAAAAGAGTGCTCATCTACAAATGAGCACTCTACAGCTTACTGTTTAATTGTTGCTTTCATCCTGCGTGGCCAGATAAAGTAACTCATTGTAATACAAAAATCGATGGCTAACACAAGAGTCCACATTTGGAGTATACCACTTAAAGCCTCCGTTTGCTGTGCGTTATTCAAAAGGTTAATGATTACAACTAAAAGACCAGCTCCAATTGCGTATGCTATTAAGTGTTGAAACCATCCCTTTAATCCATGTTTAGCATGTTCGAGCCCAAATCGCCTAATTGGCTTTGCTCCTTGCTTTGTCACATAATATAAAAAACGTTCATCTGCCCATTTAATCATGCTCTTTCCAAATGCCAAAGATACCCCAATATAAATAGCTGCAATACCGTGAGCAGTCGTTGCCTTCGCACCATTATATAAATCAATCCCTGTAATAAGCAATAAAATTAAGTCAATAAATGGCGTTAACGCTAAAAAGAAAAAACCCAGTTTTTCCTTTTTAGCTATATACCGTGTTGTTAACCCTAACAGAATGACTATCCAAAAAGCAATTTCGCACCCTACAATCATCCAAGCAATAAAATTCAAGCTTCCACCCCTTTTCTAATACAATTGTATTATTTAAATGTATTTTAGCACTTCTTTTTTAGTAATACAACTGTATTATAAAATTGCAACCTGCCTTTTTTATTGCTACAATAAAGTCATGCCAAAATTAGTTGATCACCAAAAACGAAAAGAACAAATTGCCAAAGCAACATGGCGAGTTATTTTAAAGCAAGGGATGGAAGGTACTACCGTTAGAAATATTGCGAAGGAAGCAAATTTATCACTTGGCTCCTTGCGTCACTACTTTTCTTCCCAAGATGACTTATTAGCTTATGCCATGGAACTAGTTAAAGAACAAGCTGAGCGACGAATTGTTTCAATTGCTTCACAGGACCTTCCTCCACAGGAAAAAGTATTAAAAATGCTGCTAGAGATCGTTCCAACTAATGATGAAAAAATGGCTGAAATGGAGGTTTGGCTTACTTTCACAGCTCATCATAAACATAAAAATCAAGGACCTATTGATGATGGAATTTTCTCCGGTATGAAAAAAATTATGCTTTACCTAGAAAATGAAAACGTATTAAAAGAAAAGATAAACACTGACCTGGAATCAGAAAAGCTTTATGCTTTAATTGATGGGCTAGCACTGCACGCAATGTTTGACAGAGATCGAGTAACTAGCGACAGAGTTGAAGCTGTTATTCGTGATTATTTACAAAGCATTTGCTCAGGCCAAGAAAACGGCACATCCTAGGGTGTGCCGTTTTCTACAAATGCCAATTGAACTGCTGCTACATAGCGATAAAAAGAATTCGTATACTGGTTTTTTGTTAGAAAAAAGCTGTCTCTTTCTTGATAGCTAATTTCAAGTTGGACGCCTTTTTCTCGCTTTCCTTTATTCACAACATTATGCTTGTGCGTACCTGATAACAAGTGGTCTTGACCAACAATTTCAGCACTAAACGACGCATCTCTCAACGCCTTGTATACCCACTTCTTTCTCTCTTCATCTAACCCACCGATTAGCGTATGCTTCTTCTTTGTCTCCTTATATCCATGAATGCTAAGAACATATTCTGCTTCTTTCAACATAGATAATAAAGTAGGCTCATCAAAATGAGAAGATGAAATATGCAGTTTACGATTTTGAGCACTTTTCATCCCTTCAAACAGATAATAGCTATTTTGTTTCTCTGCAATAGCAATAGCCATTTCCGATGTTCCTTGCTCAATTCTCCCACCGTGAATGGCTAGCACTAGCAGTTCAGATGAGGTTGCTTGTGTTCTAATTCGATAATCCTTTTCAGCTCGTTCAAACTTTGATAATTCAGCAAAATCTTTATATGTGTCCTTCATACTTGTCTCCCGCTTATTTTATTAACCCTATCGTATCATACCTTTTCTCTACTTATTCATGTAAGTTTAGTTCCCTTCCATAGTAAATTAATGTTCATTTTCAGAGAGCTAAGATATAATAAAAGCCTATTTACTGTTTGTTAACTTAACAAATGAAAAAGGTGATTTCAAATTAAAACGTGGATAAAAGCAGGCTTGCTCTTTCTAGTCGCTATTGTATTAATCATTTGTATTACTAATACTGATTTATTTAATTCGATTCGCACTGGTGATATGGATAAGATAACAGCCTTTTTAAAAGAAAACTTACTAATAACACTGCTGTTCACGCTAGTTGCCATGCTTGTGCAAAATGCGTTTACCATGATTCCACTTGTATTAATCATTGCCATTAACATAAATCTATTAGGATTCGAACTAGGATTGATTTGGAGTTGGTTTACGAGTATGCTAGCAGCAGCTTGCGTCTTTTTAATGGTTCGCTATGTTTTCCAGGATGGATTATTAAAAAAAATAAAGCCTTCTTTACTTGAAAAAATTGAAGCAAACGGAACAAGCTACGTTTTTCAAGTACGAGTTTTTCCGTTCATTCCGACTAGTCTTATTAACTTCGTAGCCGCCGTTAGCTCTATTCGCTTTCAGCAGTTTTTATGGGGGACGGCATCGGGTAACCTCATTTACTTCACCATCTTATCTCTTTTATCAGCAGGATTATTATCAGATATGATTAATGAATACGTCATTGCAGGGGTTGTTCTTTTAACCGTTGCACTTTATTATATAGGCAAATTCATTTATAAGCGGAAACGATTTCTTGCAAAATAACCAAGCATACAATTCGAATGCTTGGTTATTTTTTAATAGCTTTATTGTTTAATAATATTAAATAAGATATACTGTAAAAGTTTGGAGTTATTTAAGAAAGGAAGGCTGCTTCTATGAAAAAACAAATTATGATTGCACTCATGCTCGTTACATCACTAGCAGCGATGGAAGGAACGATCGTCAGTACCGCTACGCCTAGAATTACAAGTGATCTATCAGGTATTGAACTAGTGAGCTGGGTCTATGCAATTTACATGTTAGCAACGGCTGTTTCAACGCCTATTTATGGAAAGCTTGCTGATTTATTCGGACGCAAACGCGTATTGTTAGTTGGTATTATTATCTTTTTAATTGGATCAATTCTATGTGGAATGGCAATGAATATGACACAGCTCATCATCTTTCGTGCTTTTCAAGGCTTGGGTGCAGGAGCAGTTATGCCAATTACAATGACCATCATTGGCGACTTAAATAAAGAAGCTCAAGCTCGTGTAAAAGCACAGGGGTGGATTAGCGCTGTGTGGGGTGTTTCTGGCGTCATTGGTCCATTATTAGGAGGATTTTTAGTTGATACGCTGTCATGGCGTTACATCTTCTTTTTAAACGTTCCATTCGGTCTTTTATCCTTGTTTATGATTGTGAAATATTATAAAGAACAAATTCAAAAAGAAAAACGACATATTGATTACCCAGGTGCTGTTACTTTCTCATTAGGAGTTATCGCTTTACTTTATGCACTTTTAACAGGCAGCCAAACACAGCAGTGGACAGATGATTTACTTATTGGTTTGTTTAGCAGCGCGTTTGTACTATTCATTCTTTTCATTTGGATTGAAAAAAGGTCTCCTGAACCGCTTGTACCGCTCAATCTTTTTTCGAATTCTACCATTACAACCGTTAACTTTTTAACACTATTTATGGGCGGTATTCTAATTAGCATTACAGTATACCTTCCTTTATTCACGCAAGGAATTCTCGGAAAAAGCGCCACAGCTGCTGGCTTTATGTTAATGCCAATGCCAGTTTGTTGGACAATTGCCTCTATTTTCTCAGGGCATCTGGTTGCAAAGCTAAGACCTACATATGTCATTACGCTTGGAACAATTTTTTTATTGATTGCAACGTCTTTTTTATTTTCATTAACACAGGAATCATCTGATTGGTCCATTTATGCTTCAATTGGAATTCTCGGCCTAGGTATGGGAATTATTACGCCCGTACTCATGCTAATTATTCAAGGCTCTGTACCACAACAAAAACGTGGAACAGCTATTTCTTTAAATACCTTTACGAATACATTTAGCCAGACTTTAGGAGCTGCCGTATTTGGTACTCTTTTTAACCTTCAAGTGAATGCAAACGGCGGTGATAGTTCAATGATTAATTCATCATTTGAGCACCAAAAGGTAGATCCTGATACGTTAGCTTCTGTTCAAGGGCATCTCTTTGTCGGTATTCATACGGTATTTGCTAGCATCATGATTCTTGCGTTTTTTGCTGTCATTATCGGATTTGTCTTAATCAAAAAAGTAGGACAAAAAGAGCTCTCTCAATCTTAATTTGTTAAAGGTACACCATTATTCTACTGTTACTTCTATATAGATAAAACAAGCCCGCTTCATTCTTTAATGCGGGCTTGTTTTGTATATAACCATATAAGTAGCTCCTAAAAATCAATGATTTACTATCAGCATTATGAAGCTTATCTTAATGATAAAGCCATATGCTCTTCGTCCCAGTACTGTCCTTTATACTTTAGTGCATTTCGTTCAACCGCATAGGTCACAAACCCAAACGAGTCGTATAGCGCGATTGCTTCTTTATTCGTTGAAACAACGGTGAGCTGCAGCTGTTCAAGTCCTAATTGTTTTGCTTTATCCAACACAACTTGCACAAGCTCTTTTGCAACTCCCTTTCCTCGTGCATCTTTTGCTACATACATTGCTAAAAGGTTACCTTTATGGCGAATTTTTAAAGGCTGTTCTGCTTGAAGTGTAATCATTCCTATAAGCTGTTCACCTCGAAATGAACCGAATGTGTAAAAATGCTCTTTCACTAGTTTCTCTCCCATCTCTTCTTCTAATTGAGGAGTGCTAGCTTCTTCATCATAGGTTTTTAAAAAGGCAGCTGGGCTTTCCAAAAGCGATTCAAGCCTTAGCTTTACGTATTGTCTTGCATCATTTTTCGTCAGTAATCGAATCATTTTTCTCCTCTCTTCGTAACACTTCATTCGCCGCTCGCAAATATAAGATGTACGATTTAGCTGGTTCGTCACTATCTCCAGATAGTTCCAAAAGAACTTCTTCAATAAGGATAAAATTATCAATGATATGCTTCGTTTTCATGCCTCGACTCGTTAACAAACTATTTAACCATAAGGCGTAATCGCTAAACAGAGCTTCATTTTGAAGCAGGTATGACGTATGTAAATATCTCATGTGGTAGTGATTGTCCTCGATGCACTTTTGCTTCCCTCGTTCACCAAATTTTTGTAAAAGCGTAGGCTCTTGCTCATAAATTTGTTCTGTTACCTTTTCTACAATTTTATTTACAGGAAGGTTTGTCATGTAGCCACAACCTTATATTGACGTATGCTCGGAATGACCGCTGCTAATTCTTGATCTGGATATCTCTTTTCAAGCTCATGAATTTCCTTGAATTCCTTGCCTCGCACCCATTTTAAATAAGACTCTTTCGTTTCAAATGTAAGCTGCACCGTCAGCTCTCCTGCACGCTTATCATTTTGTAACAGCTGAAAATCCACAAAACCAGGAGCTTGATCGACTTTCCTTGATCGCTTTTGATAAATGTTGATGACTTCTTCTGCCTTTTCATCAGGTACATCAAATGTTGAAAATACCGTATACATTATTTCCCCTCCAATGTCGCTAACTCTTACTTTTCAGTCTACTACAGCACGTTTTTAATGTATACGAATCGGTCGTCCTACATTTAATTTATGTCCCATTTGATATAAAAGAGCTCCCATGAAAATATCTTCATGGGAGCTCGCTTAATTAAACAACGTCAATTTTCACATCAACATTACCGCTAATTGCTTTTGAATAAGGGCAATAGGAATGGGCCATTTCTACATATTTCTTCGTAGTGTCTAAATCTAATCCTTCCACATGAACCGTTAAATCCACTTCTAATTTAACTCCTTGATCTTTAGCATCTGTACCAAGACGTACAGTAGCGGTGACCTTACTGCTTTCAATCTCAACGCTGTGTCTTTTCAACATGAATTCTAAAGCACTATTAAAACATGTGCTGTAGCCAGCCGCAAATAATTGCTCTGGATTTGTTTCGGTTGTGGCATTACCTCCTAGTGATGATGGTGCAGCAACTTCTAAGTTAAAAATATTATCTGGCGAATGTACTTCACCACTTCTTCCACCTGTATTAATAACCGTTGTTTCATATAAAGTTTTCATTAATTCATTTCTCCTTTTGTATTTCCATTGATTTAATTGTACACAATTTAATTTTAAAAAACAAGTATAAAGATAAAAAAGCTAAGAATTTGATTTCTTAGCTTTCCACAACATAATGTATCAAATTTGTTATATTCAAAATCAAAAGGCCAAGAACAAGTCTTGACCTTTCTTACCGCTTCTAGATTCCACGTGATAACCCATAGTAGGCAATTTGATAATTTGCTTCGCCTTTTGCAAATACCGTAACAGCTGACTTCGAATCTTTTTGTGGGAATATGCGTGAAGTAAATACTGTTTTTCCGCCGTTAATATACACTTCTAGAATGCTTTTATCAACGAAAATACGAACATCAACACAAGAAGCTGATTCCCATTTTTCCGTTCTTACAACTCCGTAATCTGTAGCATATTGATGTTTGAAATGAGAACGATCTACTCGCACTTCTTCTTTTTCATGATCAAAAACAAGCGTTAGTGTTTCTTCCTTGCTGTTAAAAAGCTGAAAGCCTACTTGAGAAGCTTCAATATTCGTAAAGCTCATATCTATCTCATAGGCATTGTTAGTAGCTTCATCAATAATAACTTCTTCGTCTGTTAAACGCCCGCGAAAATGAACTGCATCATCGCGAAGCTTTGTTAGTTCAGAAACAGGCTTTTGCACTAATTCTGTTCCTTCTAATGACAGCTCACGCGGAAGAGTTAAAGCGTGAGCCCAACCATATTGATCAGATGGATACTCGACGTCTGGATTTCCAATCCACGAAAACATTAAACGTCTTCCCTGTTCGTCTTCAAACGTTTGGGGAGCATAAAAATCAAAACCCTTATCGATTTCACGATAGTATTCCATGTCAAACGTTAGATCATCTAGATTAAATGTGCCTACTGCATAAATAACATTATAGATATTATGAAAATTATGACCTTCTGCCTGAATGCCTTGCGGTGAAAACACAAAAACGTCTTTTCCATCTAATTTAAAGTAATCAGGACACTCCCACATATAGCCAAAATCCGGCAGCTTCGTTTTTACTTCACCTTTAAAACGCCAATCGAGCGCATCAGTTGATTCATATACAATTAACGTTCCCGTTTCGTTTTCGCGCTGTGCTCCTAGAAGCATGTAGTACATGTCGTTTTCTTTCCATACCTTTGGATCACGAACATGTCCGGTATAACCAACTGGCACGCCTTCTACTACAGGATTCTGACTATACTTTTCTACGGTACCATCTTCATGTAAGATGGCCATGCATTGATTTGCTGTACGAGATCCATCTTCATACTTTACATTTCCCGTATAATAAAGGAGCCCTTTTCCATCTTTCACAACGGCACCTCCAGAATATGCCCCATGCGACTCATACTTTTCTGTCGGCGCAATCGCTACAGGAAGTCTCTCCCAGTTTACTAAATCTTTTGATTTCACATGTGCCCAATGCTTCATACCATGAATTGCTCCGTAAGGATACCACTGATAGAAAACATGATATTCTCCATTAAGTTGGATTAAACCATTTGGGTCGTTCATTAAGCCATATTCAGGATAGATATGATAAATAGGTTGCCAGCTATCCTGCTTCGCTTTATTTTTTAGTTCTTCAAGTTCGCCGGGCTTCGCTTCAAAAATTGTTCGATATTTTGATGTAGACATATGTATAAATCCCTCCAACACATTCAACAAGCATTTTGTTTCACACTCTATCATATAAAACTTTCTTTTAAAAATCCAACGAATCCAAAACGGATCTTGTCGTTTTATTGTGTCGTATTTTAAAGATAAGTTTTTTTACAATTTTTATGTCAAAAAAGAAGGGTTCTTGGAAGGATGGTTGAATATTATATAACAATCAAAATTCATCAACCTGTACGAGCATCCGACGGCAAGCGGCAGATTTTTTTAACTAACGCAATATGTTTTACAGGAAGTATTCAACAAAATGGTAGGTCCTTCATATGATTACATATTATAAGAGGAGGTATATGTCATGAAAGAAGAAAATGTAAAACAAGTTGTAAACAGAGGTAGTAAAGAGCTTTTAGTAGGTACCATTGTAGGAAGCGTTGTCGGGGTTGCAACTGCACTGCTAGTAGCTCCAAAGTCAGGAAAAGAGCTCCGCGCTAGCATTCAAGATCAAGCAAATCAAGCATTAGCAAAAACTGGTCAAGTCAAAGAAAGCGTCTATGCAAAAGGACAAGACTTAAAGCAACGCACTGCACGCATTTCACAAGTGGTATCAGAACAGTCTGTTCAAGTTGTAAACAAAGTAAAATCACTTCGTCCATCGACTGAAGAACTTGAAGCTGCCGCTACTACTGAACGCACAGAGGTTGAGGAAGAAACAATTGGAGAAGTGCCTACGCTAGAAGCAGAAAGCCAAATAAAACAAGAGCTTGAAAACATCGAAACTGAAGTTAATGAATTAGAACAATCAGTTGAAGAAGTAAAATAAAAAAACGCTGTGTGGATGCTCGCCTTCCATGCAGCGTTTTACGTTGTAAAGAAACTAAACACTCCCCATAATACAAAGAACACAAGTAATAATGAACTAATTAAAATTACTCTTCCTAACAGATTATAGGTTTTCTGTTCATCATACAACTTTTGATTTACCGCTTCTTCTATTAACATCGACTTATACTCTGGCCCTTCTAAACTTTCTGGGGTTTGCATTATTACCTCTCCTCTCCCACTCAAACTTTCTAACTATTCTAATTATAACACATTTTATTTTTATCAAAAAATAAAATGCCTGGAAGGAATTTTATACTTAACATTCCATTCCAGGCATTGCTATATCTTAGGAGTTGGAGTAGGTTTTCCGTATCCTTTTTTATACTTTTCATCAATATCATTTCGAATTTGCTTTATACTTTTACCTTGACTGTATTCAATTACCGACTGCGCAGCAATGTCTAAGCATATCCCACACCTTGTTGCATGATCATCCCATACAACAGCTCCACCTACTTTGTTTTCATAAATAAAACAATCATAGCTACTTGTATGCCCTACTGTATCACCACAGCCACAGTAGCATGGAATCTTTTCAAGAAGCTCTTTATGCTTACCAACTGAGCGATATACAACCTTCATATTCTCGTCTTTATCATTTAAAAACGTTGGTAAAATTTCATTGCTTTTTGTTTCTTCACGAATGTCCGCTGTCGTTTCAATTTCATGATGTGAATGAGATTCATGCTCACTGCTACTTTTCTCTTTTCCACATCCCGTAAGTACAATACTTGTACTAACTATCCCTAAAATCATCCACTTTCCACAGTTCATCACTTTCCCCCCTGTTGTACCTTGTACAATTTTCATGGAATTTTATCTACTAATAGTATACAGCATATGAACCGTTCATTTCCTCCTACTATATGTATTTACTTATTTTGCAATCAGAAGAGATAAAAAAAGAGTTT
>NZ_BCVD01000097.1 GCF_001591565.1 Priestia flexa NBRC 15715
ACGCAACGAATAATTGTGATTTCCACTCCGGACTGCTCGCTTTCCACGGGGCTCGCGTTGAACTTCCTCGTCACTCCGTTCCTGCGGGGTTTCAAGCTGCCTCGCTGATCCCGTAGGAGTCTCACATCCTCCGTTCCAATCACCTTTTCCTTTAATAATTATAAATAAGAAGTATAGGTAATGTACCCGGTTAGAATTGGGCAAAACATAGAAAAGAGAGTGGAATTTATTGACGATGTTGTTTTTTGGCGAGAAGCGATTGACAGTAGTAGGAATAACCCATATACTTCAACTATGTTTAGTGCATAAAAGCATAAAAGCGTTTAAGTGAAAAAGAGATTGAGGGGAACAAGTTAATGAAAAAAGAGATAACATTTGGACAGTCAATTGGGATTGTCGTTGTTTTATTAGGACTTATTTTTGCATCATTATTTTTATTAGGTTTAGCACCACATGTTCCATTGCTTATTAGCATTGTAGCGCTTTGTACCATTGGAGCACTTATGGGTGGTAAGTGGAAAACTTTTGAACATGGCGTTGTAGAAGGGATTAAAGTAGGGGTTAAGCCAATTTTAATTCTTATGCTTGTTGGTGTATTAATTGCTGCCTGGATGGTGGGCGGAACGATTCCAACTATTTTATCGTATGGATTCAATTGGATTTCACCGCGATATTTCTTAATTAGCGTACTTTTAATCACAATTTTAGTATCGAGCTTTACGGGAAGTACATTTACAACGATTAGCACGGTTGGAGTAGCTTTATTTGGAATTGGAACGGCTATTGGGGTGAATCCAGGCCTAGCTGCAGGAATCATTGTGTCAGGAGCAGTGTTTGGTGATAAGATGTCTCCTTTATCCGACACAACTAACTTTGCTTCAGGGATTGTTGGCGTTTCTCTAAGTGATCACATTCGCCATATGTTGTGGACCACGTTACCAAGTATTGTTGTAACAGCTGTAATTGCATTGGTCATTGGCATAAGCACACATCGAACAGGTGTAAACTATGGAGATATTGAAGCTGTACAAAGTGCATTAGGTGATACGTTTAACCTTAATCTTCTAACACTTTTGTCACCGCTTGTTGTGTTAATTCTATCGATTAAACGATTTGATGTACTCCCTACGTTGGTAATTGGAATTATCATCGCCGTAATAACAGGGGTATTATTACAGCCAACTGTTACATTAGGAAGCATGCTTGGGGCTCTTCAAAGCGGTGGTCAAATTGATTCAGGAAATGAAATTGTAAATGCTATTGTCACAAAAGGCGGACTGGACTCCATGATGTTTTCAGTGTCCCTTGTCATTATTGCGCTAGCTCTTGGTGGGTTGATGCGTGAACTTGGTGTTGTTCAAGCTTTAATTGAAGGATTAGCTAAGCAAGTGCGAAGAAGTGGCGATGTAGTGTTTTCGACAGTTCTTTCATCTATTGGTGTTAACGTTATAACAGGCGAGCAGTATTTATCTATTTTATTACCTGGGCAAACATTCAAGCCTCTTTACGTGAAGTGGAACTTGCAGGAGAAAAACTTATCTCGTACGTTAGAAGATGGAGGAACAGTTATTAACCCATTAATTCCGTGGGGAGTAAGTGGAGCTTTCATTTCACAAACACTTGGTGTTCCGGTTGTCGATTATTTACCTTTTGCATTTTTCTGTCTGCTATGTCCAATATTTGCTGTAATTTTGGGCTACACAGGACTTGGTATTGCTAAACAAAAATAACTTATGATCTAAAAAGCTTTGAATTCTTAATTACTTATTAAGAATTCAAAGCTTTTTATTGTACCAATCATGTTTAATATTTGCTGTTAGAGGTAATGTGAGTAGAAGCTCTAATCTTTCTCTTCCAAAAAAGAGAAAGTAGTAATACAATAAACCATAACGTTTAGTTGAAGAGCTATTTGTGAAGGATTCCACAAAAATCCTTTTTAGCAAACATTTAAAAAGGGTAGAGCAAAAAGAAACGGCTCATCATAAAAAGAGATAAAAGTTAGTAATTGAGGAGAGGATTCTGTTTGAAAAAGTGGGGGTTCATTGTACTACTTACCATCGTTGTACTTGGCGTAACCGCTGTTTTTTATCGAGCGGAAAGCGGCGATGTTAATAAAGAGAAAGTGCATTTATTTTCACCTTATGCTAGTAGTGTTGATATATATCAAATCACATATCCAAGCGATGGGTTGCAGGTTAAAGGTTTTTTATTACAGCCAAAAGACATTGTGGATAAAAAATATCCACTGCTAGTTTATAATCGTGGCGGGAACCGTGAGCACGGTATGATTCGAGATAAAACGCTGCGCTACTTATCATCATGGGCGGATAAAGGCTATGTTGTGGTTACAACCCAATATCGTGGTAATGGTGGAAGCGAAGGAGTAGAAACATACGGCGGGGACGATATTCATGATGTCCTTAACCTCATTAAATGGGGAGAACAGTTGCCTTATGTAAACCCTGAACAAAAAGTAGCGTTTGGATATTCTCGCGGTGGAATGATGACGTATTTAACCATGAAAAATGGCATATCCTTTGATGCGGTGGTTGTTCAATCCGGAATTACGGATATGTTTCAGTTCTACGACCAACGGGGTTCTGAAATGAAGCAAGTACTAAGAGATATTGTTGGAGATCCTAAGGTGTATCCTGAACGATATAAAAGTCGATCGGTTGTGTATTGGAGCGATAAGGTAAATTCGCCGCTTCTTATTTTACAAGGAGATCACGATAAAAAGGTACATCATACGCAAGCAGAAAAGCTAGTTGCGCAGCTTGAAGAACAAAACAAAGAGTATAAATATGTCTTATACAAAGGCGGAGATCACCCACTAAGCAACTATTATAATCAGTATAATGCTGAGATTGACAAGTGGTTTCAACGGCATTTGGTTGAATAAAAGTGGCAAGCATATTCGTCCGTTTTTCGCACATCCTAGAAAGGAACACTATAGAAAAGGATGATGAACGATGACACAATCAAAAAGACAGCAAGAGCGTCAATGGAATGTGCGTAAACAGTCGCAAAATCCAGCTCATGGCAAAGTAAAGTCATTTGAAGAATTAGCAGAAGAAATTACGCCAAAAAATAAAAATAAATAATAAAAACCCCTCTAATCGAGGGGCTTTTTGTTTGTTTAGATTAAGGGTTAGTAGACCACATACCAGCTGATTTAATAAAGATACGAGGGTGTAGCTTCAGCTGTGCTACCATGATTTCCGCTAAATCTTCAGGTTGCATTACCTTTTCAGGATTACCGTCTGTTAGGTTTTCCTTATAAGCAAGCTCTGTAGCAACTGTACTTGGTGTTAAAGCAGTTACGCGAATATTGTGTTTGCGTACTTCAAGAGCAAGCGATTCTGTCAGACCTAATAAACCAAATTTTGAAGCACTGTATGCACTTGTTACAGGAGCTCCTTTTTGTCCAGCAGTAGAGGAGATATTAATGATATCTCCACCGTTTTTCTCAATCATTTGTGGTAAAACAGCTCTTGTAACGTAATAGACACCCATTAAGTTAATATCAATGATCTGCTTCCATTCTTCGGGAGATAGTTCTAAAAAGCCTCCGAATTTTCCGATGCCGGCATTGTTGATTAAAATGTCTGCTTTACCTAGTTGGTTATATAAGTAATCAACGGCTTTATTTACTTCTTCCATTGAAGATACGTCTGCTGTAGCATAAGCAACTTTTACACCCAATGCTTCGACTTCTTGTGCAACGGCTTGTAAATCAGCTTCTGTACGTGCTAGTAAGCCAAGGTTGACACCTTCTTTTGCTAAATCAAGCGCTGTTGCTCGGCCAATACCTTTACCAGCACCAGTAATGATGGCTACTTTTCCTTGTAATGATTGTCCCATCTTTCGTCACTCCTTCTTAATTAAACTATCGTTATTGCTAAAATCAGTTTGCAAATCATGCTAAATGAGTAGCTGAATAAATTAGCAATCCATCTAATCCTACAAAATGTAGAGAACCATTGTCAAAGCTCTTGCTCTATAAGGCGGTTAAAAATACCAAGATAACTGAATAAATTTCCTGCATAGATAGAAACTATAAGGACTTGAAGAGGAACGCTGTGCCGTTTGGAAAATGGAGGATGACGTATGCGAATAAAAAAACTATCAGAATTAAAAAATCGATCTAAAAAGCCTAAAGAAAATGAATTACAACCAATAGCTGAATCTTCATCTTCCGATACTGAACTGTTAAAAAGCGTAAAAGATAACTTGAATGCGGTGAAAGCAGAGCTTGGAGATAGTGCTGATGTGGTTTGCCGCGAGTTTGCCATTTCAGTTCAAGAGAAATTTCGATTAGGGCTTATCTATATTGATGGATTGGCGAGTGAGGATAGCGTACAAGAGTTTACCATGGAATCAATCATGCATAATCATACGAAACAGCTCGTTCATGATGATGGTGCTGTGAACATGTTTGAGCTCATAAAAAATTACAGCTTAGCAATTGGGGAAATTAAAGAGGTGACTCTTTTAGATGACGTGATTTTACATGTTTTATCAGGTGATACGGCTCTATTTATAGAAGGTTATCAAACGTGTATCATTGCTAGTACAAGAGGGTGGGGAGAAAGAGCAATTTCAGAACCACAGGCTCAAACAGTAGTGCGTGGACCAAGAGATAGCTTTACTGAAACGCTGCGCACCAATACGGCACTGGTAAGAAGACGGATTAAATCTCCTAATTTACGAATGGAGTCTCAGAAAATCGGTAAAGTAACGTAAACAGACGTAGCGATTATGTATGTAAAAGGAATAGCTGATAAGCAAGTGGTGAAAGAAGTAAAGTCCCGGCTTTCTAAAATTGATATTGACGGCATATTAGAGAGCGGATACATTGAAGAGCTTATTCAGGATGAAGATTATACTCCTTTTCCAACAATTTATAACACAGAGAGACCTGACTCAGTATCAGCAGGTCTTTTAGAAGGTCGAGTAGCAATCTTTGTAGACGGAACGCCGTTTGTGCTATTAGTCCCGGCTTTGTTTATTCAATTCTTTCAAGCTGCTGAAGATTATTATCAGCGTGCAGATATTAGTACACTCATTCGTATTATTCGATACGTCGCATTTTTCTTAGCTTTATTAACGCCGTCAGCTTATGTTGCGCTTACCACTTTTCATCAAGAAATGCTGCCGTTTGGTTTGCTTGTTAGCATTGCAGCTCAGCGTGAAGGTGTCCCTTTTCCAGCCGTAATTGAAGCATTGATTATGGAAGTGGTCTTTGAAATTTTGCGTGAGGCAGGAATTCGATTGCCAAGAGCCGTAGGTTCTGCTATTTCGATTGTAGGAGCGCTCGTATTAGGGGAGGCTGCGGTACAGGCGGGGTTGGTCTCACCAGCGATGGTCATTGTTGTATCCATAACTGCCATCAGTAACTTTGTATCGCCGGCTTACGATATGGCGATTGCTGTAAGGATGCTTCGCTTTGCCTTGATGTTTTTAGCAGCAACATTTGGATTGTTTGGAATTATTTTAGGGCTTATTTTAATGATTCTACATCTGTGCAGTTTACGTTCATTTGGTATTCCATATATGACACCAATGGCTCCATTTGTAAGTAGTGACCAAAAAGATGCGCTCATTCGCCGTTCGTTAAAGAAAATGAATACGAGACCGAAGCTTATTAGCGAACAAAACGTTGTACGTGAACGGTCAAATGATGAGAATTAGCTTTTATAAAGGTGGAATAAGCATGAAACGAATCGTACTTGTATTATGCATATGTCTACTCCCACTATCAGGCTGTTGGAGTAGTCGAGAGCTAAATGAATTGGCCATCACCGTAGCGGTAGGTATTGACGAAGTAAAAGATGGAATTGAGTTAACGGTTCAAATTATTAACCCGGGCGATATTCAAGCTCAAACGCCGACGAATGGTCCCTCGGTTACTACGTACTCGATTAAAGCAGCTTCTGTCATGGAAGCTCTTCGGAAAGTGACAATTGAATCACCTAGAAAAATATACTTATCTCATTTACGGATGCTTGTTCTTAGTGAAGGAATTGCAAAAAGCGGAATTGCTGAAGTGTTAGATTTTTTCGCGCGAGATCATGAGGTGCGAACCGATTATTTTGTTGTGGTAGCAAAAAATTCACGCGCTTCATCCGTTTTAAATGTCTTGACAACCATTGAAAAAATTCCAGCCAATTATATGTTTGCTGCATTGGATACGTCACAAAAAGTTTGGGCGCCTACGCGAGGTGTAAAGCTGAATGAGCTTATTAGTAACTTAACGAGTCAAGGCAAACATCCTGTGTTAACCGCTGTTCTTGTAAAAGGTAACCACAAAAAAGGCGGAGATATGGCAAATGTCCAGCGAGTTAATCAAGATACCATTCTAAAATTTAAAGGTCTTGGCATTTTTAAAGGAGATAAACTTGTTGGGTGGTTTAATGGAAGTGAAAGTAAAGGATATAACTATGTTACCGGAAATATAAAAAGTACGGTCGTTGTTATTCCGTGTGAAAAAAAAGAAAAATCCCATGATATTATTGGAGTTGAGATGCTGCGAACAAGTACGGATATTAAAAGCCGTATGAAAGATGGAAAGCCTGTTATTGATGTGAACTTAAAGGGAGAAGCAAACATCGCTGACGTAGAGTGCCAGGTTAACTTGCAGGACCCTGCTATGATTACTGAACTAGAGAAAAAAGCGGAACATGATGTGCAAGATAAAATGCGAAGAGCAATTAAGAGAGCACAAAACGAATATCAAAGTGATGTCTTTGGGTTTGGAGAAGTTTTTTACCGCCAAAACGTAAAGGACTGGAACAAGATGAAAAATCGCTGGGATGAAATCTTTGCGACAGATCTAGAAGTGAACTTAAAAGTAGATGTGCAAATCCGTCGACTTGGAACGTTGAATAACTCATACATGAAAGAGATGCAGGATTAGTGCAACATGGAAAACTTACTGCTGTTTTTAGGGGTATTCAGCTTTTTAGCATATAAGGCAATCCGCCTTCTTTATCAACAAAAACAGATAAAAGAAATCGTAATATACAGCAGCTTTTCTACTATAAGAGTGGTAATGTGGATAGTGGTTATTTTTCGAATAACCATTCCAACTCCGCTGTATGCCCTTGAGTTTTGGATGCAGTCCATCATTGATATCTTTTCTTCATTTTATTCGGTGTAGGTGTTCAATATGAGCCAAAAAGAAGTGATAAGTGGGAAACAGTTCTTTACATTAACCCATGTATTCTCCATTGGAAGTGCAATCTTAGTTGTATCTACTTTATTATTAGCTGTGGCAAAGAACATCGCTTGGATTTGTGCAATAATTGGAACAGGAAGTGGGTTAGTATTTGCGAGGCTTTTATTATGGTTAATCCAAAAATACCCTCAATCGACGCTAATTGATATAGCAAAGAAGTCTTGTGGCAAGTATGAACGAAAATCGGTAACTACCTAGTGAGTAAAGGAGAGGAAAGGAATGCATCCACGCTTAGTAATAAGCAATTTTCAACTATTCTCAATGATGCTGCTGTTCTTATTTGGAAGTGCGACCATTGTGAGTATTGGACAGGAAGCACGTCAATCCGCATGGATTGCCGTTTTAGTAGGGATGTTAATGTACCTGCCTTTCTTTGCTCTTTTTACACTTTTATATAAAAGGCATCCAGAAGAAACGTTTCCAACAATATTAAAAATTGCTTTTGGAAAGCTAGTTGGCAAAATTATTTGCATGCTGTACGTGCTATATTTTATTTACATTGGTGCGCGTGTTCTAAGAGACTTTTGTGAGCTGTTATTGTTAACATCAATGAATGATACGCCTCTAGTTATTGTGGGTGGGGTTATGACGCTAGTTATTGCGTATGCATGCTTTTTAGAAGTTGAGCCAATCGCAAGAGCGAGTGTGTTATTGTTAGTTGTTTTTGTTGGCTTCATTGTATTAGGTTTTTGCTTACTGTTCTTTTCTGATGCTATGAACCCAGATCGTATGCACCCCATTTTAGCTGAAGGAATAGGTTCAATTTTTAGAGCGGTGTTTCCGCTTATTTTGACGTTTCCATTTGGAGAAATGGTTGTTTTCTTAATGTTTAACCAGTTTACAAAAGGAGAAAAGTCTCTTAGAAAGATGGGAACGCGTGCCGTGGTGATAGGAGGCGTTATGCTTAGTATGCTAAGTTTAATTAGCTTAACTACACTCGGACAGCACTTGGTAGGATCATCGACAATCCCCCTACTTGTAACCGTACAGCAAGTGAATATTGGAGATATTATTCAGCGGATGGATATGCTAGCCATTAGTGTTTTTATTATTGGCGGTTTTGCTAAAGTAACGATTTTCGCATATGCAGCTATTTTAGGGATAAAAGATATTTATCAAACCAGGAGTCACAAGCTATCACTCCTTTTCGTTACGATATCCATTCTGACTACGACTATTTTTATGTCGGATAATGCTGTTAAACATTTAGAGATAGGTTTGAAAATTGTACCAGTTTGGATTCACATTCCCATGCAGTTTGTCATTCCAATCGTAGCGCTGGTGATGATTCAATTGAAAAGTAGGAAGAAAAGTAGAAGTACATAGTAATTTTAAATGGAGTATGATATAGTTAAAAGCGAAAATTGAAAGAAGAAATGCCGTGCTCTATGTGCGGGAGAGGTTCGTAAACTCCCTCTATAAAAAACTAAGATCATCAGTGAGATGACAAATGGCGCCGATTTTAGGGGCTTTTTTCCTGTTTCTTTTTTAATATAAGAAAGGGATTCTTAGTTAAGGGAGATTGCAAACGAAGCAATCTCTTTTTTTATATGATCTAAACAACGGAATGTTTTCTTCTTTGACTTTATAAAGGAAAAGGAGACAAAAAAATGAAAAACGAAAAAGCAATTGTTGTATTTAGCGGTGGACAAGATAGTACGACTTGTTTATTTTGGGCGCTAAAAAATTTTAAAGAAGTGGAAACTGTTACGTTCGGCTACGGTCAGCGTCATAGTAAAGAGATTGAAGTTGCAGAAGCCATTGCAAAAGACCTTGGTGTGAAGCACACAATTTTAGATATGTCGTTGTTAAGCCAACTAGCGCCTAACGCACTAACAAGAGATGATATTGACATTAGCCAAGAGGAAGGGGAGCTACCGACAACGTTTGTGGACGGACGCAACCTTCTCTTTTTATCATTTGCGGCTGTATTAGCTAAAAATAGCGGTGCACGTCATTTAGTAACAGGTGTATGCGAAACAGATTTTTCAGGGTATCCAGACTGCAGAGATGTGTTTGTTAAATCGCTAAACGTAACGCTGAATTTATCAATGGATTTTGAATTTGTTATTCACACACCGTTAATGTGGATTGATAAAGCAGAGACATGGGGACTAGCCGATGAACTAGGTGCGCTTGACTATGTGCGTGAACATACATTAACTTGCTATAACGGTATTGTTGCAGACGGGTGCGGAGAGTGTCCTGCATGTAAACTTCGCAAGAGAGGTCTAGAACAATATCTTGACACGAAACAAGGAGGGGAACAGTAATGCTTCAGCAAATTTACCCACAGGTAGCACATCCTTATTCGTACGAATTAAATAAAGACATGAATTTTGCCGCTGCGCATTTTGTTCCTCATGAGTCAGCAGGAAAATGTCAGCAGGTTCATGGCCATACGTATTTTGTGAATCTAACTATTGCAGGTGATGAATTAGATTCATCAGGCTTTTTAGTTAACTTTGCTACGTTGAAAAAAATTGTTTCTGGTCAGTTCGATCATACGCTTTTAAATGATCATAAAGAGTTGTTTAATGAAGAGGATGCGAATGATTTTCCAACATCTGAAGTTATTGCTCGGAAAATTTATGAACTTGTACAAGCTCACTTAGATGAACTTGAAAATAAGCCAGCATGCGTGCAAGTGTTTGTTCGTGAAACTCCTACAAGCTATGTTGTATATCGTCCAAAGAAGGTGAAGCGAGATGAATAATAAGGTTCCTGTTCTCGAAATATTTGGTCCAACGATTCAAGGAGAAGGAATGGTTGTGGGCCGAAAAACAATGTTTGTGCGCACAGCTGGCTGTGATTACTCATGCAGTTGGTGTGATTCGGCATTTACTTGGGATGGGTCAGCGAAAAGTGACATCCGTCAACTGACGGACGAAGAGGTCTGGCATGAATTGCAAACCTTAGGAGGAGACCGCTTTGACCATGTAACTATTTCAGGCGGGAATCCAGCGCTGTTGAAATCTTTAGATAAACTAATTGATCGCTTGCATGATCATCAAAAGCAAGTCGCGCTTGAAACTCAGGGAAGTCGCTTTCAAGAGTGGTTTTATAAAATTGATGATTTAACTCTTTCACCCAAGCCACCAAGCTCGGGAATGAAGACAAATTACGAAGTGTTGGATGATATTGTTGAACGCTTGCAAAACAATGGACGTAGTCAACATATTAGCATTAAAGTGGTTGTGTTTGATGAAACGGATTTCGATTATGCAAAACACATTCATCAGCGCTATCCATCAGTGCCATTCTTTGTTCAAGTAGGAAATGATGATTTGACAACAACGGATGACGAGGCGTTAACTCGTAAATTATTAGGGAAGTATGAGTGGCTAATTGATCTTGTTGTAGCTACAACAGATATGAATAATGTACGCGTATTGCCGCAGGTTCATGCACTTGTATGGGGAAATAAAAGAGGCGTGTAAGCGTTCTTTAAAAAATTTACAAATAAAATACAAAAACAAATATGTACAAAATGAAAAAACGCTGTTAGAATGACAATCGTAGAAAGAGAGGAAACACACATGAGTGGTCGTAAAGAAGAGGAATTAGAAGGTGTAACGCTTTTAGGTAATCAAGGAACAAAGTACTTGTTTGAGTATTCACCAGAAATTTTAGAGGTGTTTGATAACAAGCATCCAAATCGAGATTATTTCGTTAAATTTAATTGTCCAGAATTTACAAGCTTATGTCCGCAAACAGGACAGCCTGATTTTGCTACAATCTATATTAGCTATATACCTGATGAAAAAATGGTTGAAAGTAAGTCTTTAAAGCTTTATTTGTTTAGTTTCCGAAATCATGGTGATTTCCATGAAGATTGTATGAATATTATTATGAATGACTTAATCGAATTAATGAATCCACGTTATATTGAGGTATGGGGGAAATTTACGCCACGTGGTGGAATTTCCATTGATCCATATACAAACTATGGTCGTCCAGGCACAAAGTATGAAGAAATGGCTTCTTATCGATTAATGAATCACGATTTATATCCAGAAACGATTGATAATCGTTAATGAAAGCAGGTTGTCTTAACAACCTGTTTTCCGATGTAAACAACAACAAGGTGAGAAGGTGAAAGAATGTCACAAAGATCAGCATTAGTACTAGGAGCAAGTGGCCTTATTGGTCAAGAACTTTTACAGTTGCTTTTAGATAATCGCTCATATAGCCATGTGACAGTACTTGTTCGAAAGGCACTGCCGGTTGAACATGAAAAGCTACGTCAGCTCGAAATTGATTTTGCAGAGCTTGAAAAGTATGAGAAAGATTTTGCAGTTGATGATGTATATTGTTGTTTAGGCACAACGATGAAGAAAGCAAAAACAAAATCGAAATTTATTAAAGTGGACTATGAATTCCCACTAAAAGCAGCAAAATGTGCCGAAGCAAATCGCTGCCAAAACTTTTTAACCGTTACAGCAATTGGTGCTGATCTTCGTTCCCCTTTCTTTTACAGTAAGGTAAAAGGTCAGGTGGAAGAAGATATTGCGAGTCTGTACATTCGATCTACGCATTTCTTCCGTCCATCGCTACTATTAGGCAAACGCGATGAGTTTCGTTTGTTTGAAAAAGTAGGGGAATACACTCTTAAGTCTTGCTCATTCTGCCTAATTGGTAAATGGAAGAAATATCGACCAATTAAAGCTTACAATGTTGCAAAAGCAATGATGAAAGCGGCTATGGAAGATAAAGCAGGGGTTCATATCCATGAAAGTCAAGATATTTTCACAGGAGAATGTTATTACTCATTTACAAATGGTAAAAAAGTGATTGCAAAGTAAAAGCCTCGAATTTAGAGGCTTTTTTCTTTTTTTAGAGAAAGCTATTTTTCTTTCCTTAAGGAAACTTTTTTAGTTGTGTGAATATAATAAAGTAAAAGCATGAGGAGGAAGGAAATGAAATCGGCTAAAAAAGCACAACAATATGCGTATATGTTGTACAAACTCGGTATTTTAAGTAAAGAGCAAAAGGAAAAGATTTGTAACAAATAACCACCCAGTACAAAGTACTGGGTGGTTATTTGTTACATCGCATGATTGATAATGGTATAGTTTTTATGGTTTACAACCGTTCGCTGTTCTAAGTCTAAATCACGATAGTTAGTCATATAAGTTAGGTCAACAATTACAGAGTTCTCATTTACTTTTTCTACAATACCTTTTAAACCATTTTTAAATTCAATTACGTTTCCTACCTCTGCAATTTTCATCGCAATCGCTCCTTTATTAGATTATTTTTAGAAAATTTATAAAAGTAAATCTAGTTAACGCTTTCTATTTTCTTTTTCTCAATTTTGCCTTAAATTGGTTAATTAGTAAAGATGTTTTTTAAAAAATGTAAAAAAAGATGTTTTTTTAAGTGAATTCTTCGACAAAAGGAGGGTAATTCGATATAGTACTGACATGTAGGATTATTTAATGATTAAAACATTAGAAATAGAAGGTGTCAATTATTATGAGAAATACAGGGTTAGTATTAGAAGGTGGCGGTATGAGAGGCCTTTATACAACGGGGGTACTTGATTACTTTATGGAACAAGATTTATATTTACCTTATGTGATTGGTGTTTCGGCGGGAGCCTGTCATGCAACTTCCTATTTATCACGACAAGTAGGAAGAAGCCGTCGAGCTAATCTAGATTATATAGATGATCCACGTTATTTGTCACTGCGAAATTATTTTAAGACGCGTGAGATGTTTGGGATGGATTTTGTATTTGAAGAAATTCCAACCAGCTTACTTCCATTTGATTTTGATTCTTTTCACAAGCGAACTGAACAGCTTGTAGTAGGCACAACGGACTGCGTAACGGGAAAGCCTGTTTATTTTGACAATCATGAGGACGATTTGCTGACCATTATTCGCGCGTCAAGCTCGCTTCCATTTGTGTCAAAAGTTGTGGAGTATGGTGGTAAACAGCTGTTAGACGGGGGAATCAGCGATCCAATTCCAGTAAAAAAAGCAGAGAGTGATGGATTTAAGAAAAATATTGTGGTGTTAACACGAAATAAAGGATACCAAAAGAAAAAATCCAGTTCATCTTGGTTTACAAAGCGTTATTATCGTAAGTATCCAGGTTTAGTTAAGGCATTAGAGAACCGCTATAAGCTTTATAATGATACGCTTGCTTATATCGATGAGCAGGAGGAAGCAGGAAATATATTTGTGATTCGTCCACAGAAGCCACTGGTAGTAGGGCGAATGGAGAAAGACCGATCAAAGTTAGACGTTTTGTATAAGCAAGGATATGAAGAAGCTGCAGAACAGTATGATAAACTAAAAGAATGGTTAAAGGACTTTTCGTAGAAAGGAGTACATATAAATGAACGAAGAGGAAGTAATGAAGCAGTTAGATGCTCTCCGTGACGGCGAGATTCAAGAGCTACACGTTCGTAAAGAGGATTTTTTAGGGTTTCAACCTGTGCTTGTAAGAAGAGAGGATTTCAAGCATTTTCGCGGAGTAGCTGGTCGAGGTGGGAACTTTACGTATTATTATACCGAAACGCCTCGTAGTTAAGTTGAAACGCTAGCTTTCTTGAGCAGACGCTTATATAATGAAAGTAATGTGTAGCTATAGGAGGGATTACATGGACGATTTTCGAAAAAGTACAGCACCATTTTATTTTGCAGATTATATATGGAAAGATAAAAATGGACAGATGACATATGGGATGCTGTTAACAAACCGGCCAGCTGACGACCGGGAGTACGACCTCCATTCATTATTAGAAGAAGCGTTTGTTGAGCACAAAAAGGTTTCATTAACAACGGTTTATGATAATAGTGAACAGCTACTGTCAGGTTATGTCCTGGATTTATCAGACGATCAATCTGCGTTTACGTTTATGGACGATACAGGTGCTAAGCTAGTAATTGATTTCTATGATGTTGTAGAAATAGAGCTTGAAGATTAAAGAAGATGAAGCGTGTAAATTTGCGCTTCATCTTTTTTGTTTTGAAAGAAGAAAGAACGCATACAATGGGTTGTGATTTCTACTCCGGCTGCTCCCTTTCCGCAGGGCTCGGTCTAAGCCTAAGCCTCCTCGTAAACTTGCCGGGTCTCAGAGCATTCGCTAGTCCTGCAGGAGTCTCCCATCCTTCGTTGCAATCACAGGTTTCTTCGAGTAGTGGGAAAACTACTTATCTCTATGTATTGTTTGGGTGTGAAAGAGAGCAGAACGCGCGCAACGAGTCGTGATTCTCACTTCAGATAGTTCGCTTCAATCACAGGACTTTTAAGGAAAAGGAGAAGTCATACTCTATATCTTTTTAATTCGATTTTCTAAGAGGAAAGTTTCACATAACGAATGATGACTTTGCCTGATAGGAGTTGTTTTACTCACAATATCTTGGGGGAAAGGTGTGGCATAGAGTTCGTTTTGAATAATTGCTTTTTTCAGCAAATGTAGTTATAGAGTAGTTAAATGTGCATTTATTTCTAGAATTGAAATGATTTTGAAGTGAGTCAAAAGTCTGAAAAGGGAAATATAAACAAGGTAATACCTACCTCCTTGCACAAAAAAATTCCTTCATTATGACAAATATATAGGATTATTGTCATAATCGTGTTTGATTCGTAATGTTATTAATCAAACTAAAAGAAATGTAAAGGAATCGTTCGGTGAAAGAGGTACTACGCTATGTTAGAGTAGTACCATACGAATTTTCAGGAGGTATTACCGCATGAAAAAGAGTTATGTTAAGTCTTTATTCATGATGCTAACTGCTATGTTTGCTCTTGGAAGCGTTCAGTCAGTCGCAGTAGCAGAAACGAAATATAAAGTCATTAAGGGAGATACCCTTGGGCAGTTAAGTAAACAATATGGTGTAACCATTGCAGATATAATGGACGAAAATAATCGTACAGACGAATGGATTTATGAAGGGGAAACGCTTCGTATTCCAGAAAAGCCAAACGGTCGAGATACTGATGGGCTAATTTCAGAGTCAAAAGTAGCTGAAGAAGAGAAAGCCGTTAAAGCGGTTGAAACGGAAGAAGTAAGCCAACCTGCTGAAGTAGAAGAAGTTAAGGCAGAAACACAGCCGGCTCCTGAAGGAATGGCCATTTCTCAAGGAGAGAAAGATTTGTTGGCACGCTTAGTAGAAGCGGAAGCAAAAGGTGAGTCGTATGAAGGAAAATTAGGTGTAGCTATCGTTGTCCTAAATCGTGTAGAGTCACAGCAGTTTCCAAACAGTGTTAACGGAGTAATTATGGAAGTGGTAGGGACTAGCTATGCGTTTTCTCCTGTTCAAAACGGCTCAATTAATAAGCCAGCATCTGATGAAGCACACCGTGCAGTGGAAGAGGCACTAATGAGAAAAGATCGCTTAAATGATTCCATTTACTTTTATAACCCTGACACAGCGACAGATGATTGGATTCGCTCTCGTCAAGTTGTAAAAACAATTGGAAATCATGTATTTGCAAAATAAAGAAAAGCCGTCGATTT
>NZ_BCVD01000098.1 GCF_001591565.1 Priestia flexa NBRC 15715
TCCTGCGGAAAGGAAGCAATCTGAAATGGAAATCACGCTAGGCAGAGAACAAGTGCTTCCCCCTCTAAAAACAAGTTAAATCTGACATAACTAAATATAATAGCTAACGATAAAAAAACGATATTTTAACTATGGCTATAAATATCATATAGTTAAGGTAACAAAGAATTAATCGATTGTAGAGGAGGCGACAAGATGTTTTGGAAAAAAGATGAACCCGTAGCTGTTCATGGTGTACTTTTTTACGGTTTGCTGAGTAAAAAGCAACGAGCAATCCTCAAAGAAATTGAAAAAGTTACTGCCCCTGAAGAATGGAACGGTTTAAAAGGCGTTTATTGCCTCGGCAGTGTTAAGGTACAAGGAAGAGATGTATTAGGCGTTTATTACGGACAATTTCCAAAGCAAACCTCTTCAAAAAAGCAAGCTCTACAATTTGAAATTAACTATAAAAAATATACAGTGACAGAGTGTCCTATTGTCTTTGTTGACACCATGAAAAACAAAAAAGCTCATCAGTTCGCTTTCATCGTTCTTCATGAACTAGGTCATCACGTAGATCGAACTCAAAACCAAGCTGTATTAAGAGAAGGAAACAAACAGCAAGAACTATTTGCAAACACATATGCAATTGAACGTTTTTTACAAATGGAAGGAATGGAATCCAAGCAGCTTCACAATATTCCTTACCTTCAAGAAGCGATTCAGGAATACCAACAATCGCACTATCCATTCTGTCCTCCGCTTACTCTTCGTGTTGAATAACGAACCCACTCCTACCTATGTTTTAAAAGCCATGAACAAAAAGGATTTAATTATATAAAAAGTTTTAAAAGTATTTATATGACGAATTATTTACAGCGAACCGAATCTTAAATTATGATTATTTTAAGAAAAAACAGAAAATTAAGGTGCTGTAAGAACAGAAGCTAGTATAACTGGCTGCTGAGTTTTTAACATCATGTAAATGCAGATAAAACCATGGCTTTGTCAACTTTAATGAAAGCGTATACAAAACAAGGGGTAGGGGGGATTTATATGTTAGCAATACTTGGTTTTGCAATGGTATGTACCTTCATGTTTTTAATTATGACAAATCGCTTAACACCACTAATTGCACTGATGGTTATTCCTGTTATATTTGCAATCATTGGTGGCTTTACAACAGATATAGGTGAAATGGCGTTAGCAGGTGTAAAAGAATTAGCACCAACGGGCGTAATGCTCATGTTTGCTATTCTATACTTTGGTATTATGATTGATGCTGGGTTATTTGATCCAGTTGTAGGTAAAATCTTAAAGATTGTTAAAGGGGATCCACTGAAAATTACGATTGGGACAGCCATTCTTGTTTTAACTATTTCATTGGATGGTGACGGAACAACAACATACATGATTACGCTCTCTGCAATGTTACCGCTTTATAAAAAGTTAAACATGAGTACGATGATGTTAGCCTGTATTGCGATTATGGGAAGCGGAGTTATGAACTTAACGCCTTGGGGTGGTCCAACTGCTCGTGCGATGAGTGCATTAAATCTAGACGCTTCTCAAGTATTTACACCGTTAATTCCAGCGATGGTTGGAGGAGCAATTTGGGTTATCTTCACCGCTTACCTATTTGGTAAAAAAGAACGTCAACGTTTAGGCGTAATTGATTTAAAAGATATTTCATCTGTACAAGTTGCGTTTGCAGAGCAAGCAGCAGCAGTGGAGCAGCCAAGCTACAAGCGTCCAAAATTACTTTATGTAAATCTTGGCTTAACAATTTTATTAATGGTTGGGTTAATTAGCGGAATCATGCCTTTACAAATTTTATTTATGATAGCGTTTGCTATTGCGATTATGATTAACTATCCAAATTTAGAAACACAAAAAGAACGAATTACAGCTCATGCGGGTAACGTACTAGCCGTTGTGTCACTAGTATTTGCAGCAGGGATCTTTACAGGGATTTTATCTGGTACAAAGATGGTTGATGCGATGGGAAATAGCTTAGTTTCTCTTATTCCAGATGCACTGGGACCTTACATGTCAGTCATCACAGCCATTACAAGCATGCCATTTACATTCTTTATGTCAAATGATGCTTACTACTATGGCATTCTACCAATTATCGCACAGGCAGCAGCCACATACGGAATCGACGCAGCTGAAATTGCGCGTGCATCATTAATCGGTCAGCCAGTTCACTTGCTAAGTCCACTTGTTGCTTCCACATATCTATTAGTAGGTATGGCGAAAGTTGACCTTGGAGAATTCCAGCGCTACACGTTAAAATGGACGATTGGTACATCAATGGTCATGCTGCTTGTTGCTATCATTACAGGGGTCATTACCTTGTAACATGAGAACTTATTCGCTTTCAAGCGGATAAGTTCTTTTCTATATAATTGATAGGTAAGTTCAAGATATAAGAAGTAGTCTAATTCGATAGTAATGCTTTTAAATAATCAAGAAGACGATAAAGTTCTTATCTTGAAACCTCATACCAAGTAGAGGGAGGTTTTTAAAACACAAAAAAATGAACGGTTCTCATCAAAAGGCACCTTAATAAAAAAACCTGTGATTGTAATGGAAGATGCGCCACTCCTGCAGGACTAGCGAGACAGGCGAGACCCCGCAGTTTACGAGGAGGCCCGGCGCTCGCCCTGCGGAAAGGTGGCAATCTGGAATGGAAATCACACTACGTAAAAACAGTGCTTTTAAAATTCAAACAAGAGAGTAAACTCCTCAAAGGTTGTGCCTATTCGAAAGCCTCCTGCCAGGCAGAGAGCGCATTTTGTAATGATCTTATTCAAGGCTGAAAGATAATATTTATAAAAGTCAGACAAATCAAAACGTAAGATAAAAATTTTGGTAGAATAAAAGAGGAGTGCAAATAGAAGAAGGATGTCAAAATAGAATGAAAAAAACAATTTCCATTTCGTTAGAAACAAAAACAGTTGGCCTTACTGTTGGTTTGGTACTACTTGTGGTTACATTACTTGCTAGTATCTTTTCTTATATGCAAGCAGTGGAGTCAAAAAAGCAAGCAGAACAGTTAGCTTTGCAGGCTGCCAAATCGATTTCCTTTATGCCAGAAGTCAAACAAGCTTTCAATGACAAGAATCCTTCAAAGGTCATTCAGCCTTTAGCAGAGCAAGTACGTGAACAAATTGGTGCTGAAGCCATTATCGTTGAAAACCGAAAAAAAGCCATTTATTCGCCTGACGAAGAGAAAAGAACAGACCGTCAAACCAATGCCAGTTCCAACTATCGTGCGCTTATGTTTGGAGGGTACTATACGCTGGAAGGCATGGGAACTTCGGGTCTATCTATTATGGGGAAAGCTCCGGTGATTAGCGAACAAGGAAAATACCGTGAAATTATTGGTGTCGTTACCGTAGAATTTCTAGAGCGAGACGTTCATGCTCATTTAATTAAGCGCATTCAACAGATTATTTTTTACGCTTTTCTCGTCCTTCTTCTTGGAATCGTTGGGGGAGTCTTACTCGCTAAAAGCATTAAAAAAGATACTCTTGGCTTAGAGCCAAACGAAATCGCTTCTTTGTATCGGGAGCGTAGTGCAATTTTGCGATCGATAAAAGAAGGCATTATCGCCATTGATGCGAAAGGTCGAATTACGATGATGAATACATCAGCGAGGCATATGCTCGGCTTGCAGGATAACTATACCCCAAAGTCAATCATTGAAGTATTCCCTTATACAAACATGATGCGGGTGCTGGTAGATGGTCAAGCGCAAAATGATCAAGAGATTCGCTTTCATAATAAGCTTTTTATTTTAAACTTATTGCCCATTATTGAAAATGACAAAATCGTTGGTGTCGTAGCAAGTTTCCGCGATAAAACAGAGCTGAATCATTTAATCCATACGCTAGGAGAAGTACGGAGATACTCTGAGGACTTACGGGCACAAACACATGAATTCACAAACAAGCTTTATGTGCTATCTGGACTGCTACAGCTAGGAGAGTATGATGAGGCCTTTGAATTTATTCAAAAAGAGTCCAATGCGCACCAAACGCAAAATCGAATTTTATTTCATCAAATTTTGGATGCTAAAGTACAAGCTGTGCTATTAGGTAAGATGGGCAAAGCGTCTGAAAAGAAAGTAGAGTTTACCATTGCAGAGGATAGCTTATTGAAAGAGCTACCTTCGCATATTGATGTCTCACACTTAATCATCATTATTGGAAACCTAATTGATAATGCTTTTGATGCAGTTAGTACGCAAGATGACAAGAAAGTATCGTTTTTTATTACCGATATTGGTCAAGACATCATTATTGAAGTAAGTGATAATGGAAGTGGAATTTCAGAAGAAATAATTGATAAATTGTTTTCAAAAGGATTTTCGACGAAAGGACAAAACCGAGGATATGGGCTTTCAAACGTGAAAGAAATGATCGATGAGCTTCAAGGTTGGATTGACATTCATCCTGAAGAAGAAGGTACCACATTCTCTGTTTATCTACCGAAGCAAAAGTAGACGCAATTGGGATGAGAGAAAATCAAACAAAGGAGAGAGACATCATGTTAAAAGTAGCCATTGCAGAGGATGATTTTCGAATCGCTCAGGTTCAAGAACGATTTTTACAAGAAATAGAGAATGTGAAAGTGGTAGGAAAAGCTTTAAATGCTAAAGAAGCGATAGAGATGCTCGAGCAAGAACCTATCGATTTGCTTATTTTGGATATTTATATGCCTGATGAAATGGGAACGGATTTATTACCACGTATTCGAGAACGATTTCCGGAAGTAGATGTCATTGTGGTGACGGCTGCCACTGAAAGGGATATTTTAGAGCGATGTTTGCGAAATGGTGTTGTTAATTACTTGATTAAGCCTGTAAAAATGGAGTCATTCATTGAAGCAATTGAAGGGTACCAGAAAAAAAGAAGCTTGCTGCAAGCTCGAGATGAAGTGGACCAATCGTTTGTTAATTCGTATTTTGGCTATGATAAGCAGCAGTCGCCAGTGGAAAAAGTCTTACCATCTGGAATTGACGGTATCACGTTAAAGCAGGTGAAAGCTATTTTAAAAGGCCTCACAGAAGGTATTACAATCGAAGAAATGGGCAAAAAGATGGGCGTATCTCGAACGACGGCTCGTCGTTACTTAGAATATTTAGTATCTGTGCAAGAATGTCATGTTCAGTATGATTATGGCATTGTTGGTCGACCAGAGCGAAAGTATCATTTGACATAGGTCAGGATGAATTATATGAAGAAGTGGATTAGTTTAGTAAGCATAATACTTGTGTTAATGAGCTGTAGTAATCATGATCAAAATGTGCACTTTGATCACATAGAATTAGTAGCCCCAGGAGCGGTTGGAGGTGGAGCGGATTTAACCGCTAGGACCATGCAGCACGTGTTACAACAAGAAGTAATGGATGTACCTGTTTCTGTTGTCAATAAAACACAAAGTCAAGGAGAAGAAGCGTGGCGTTATGTACAGCAACTTGAAGGGGGAAACGTCATTTCAGGTAACTCTAGCTTATTGATTACGAATCATTTACTGGGGCAAAGTCAGCTAACGTATAAAAACTTTACGCCTCTTGCGATTTTGGCAACCGAATGGGAAGTCATCGTTGTTCCAGCCTCTTCCTCCATTATGACAATGAAGAGCTTGATGGATGCTTTAAAAGAAAATCATCATCCATTAAAGATTGGATTATCTCCTCGGTTAGGTAATGATGATCATTTGTCGTTTGTGCAAGCAGCGCAAAAAGCAAAAGTTGAAACGTCTCGCTTAGCTTTTTACGTATATGGAAGTAGCCATGGCGTGCTGGACGCGCTCCAAGAGAATGAAGTTCAAGTAGCTCCTATGTCGTTATCAGAAGCGAAGGATGCGTATGAGCGAGGGGATGTTCGGATTTTGGGCGTTTCAGCTCCGCGGCGCTTAGCAGAATTTAATGACGTTCCAACGTGGAAAGAAGAAGGAATTGACGTTGTTTTTAGCCATTGGAGAGGATTAATGGGTCCACCAAATATGACGCAAGAAGAAATTGATTACTGGAATCAAGCCATATACAAAATGGTCAATACGAAGGCGTGGAAACAGCTTTTAAAAGAAAATGATTTTTATCCTTTTTATAAAAACAGCAGCGGTGCCTCTGTGTTTTTGGAAAGACAAAGTAAGCTATATGAAGAATTAATGAGCGGCAAGTAAAAAAGCTATATGACTTCATATAGCTTCTTACTTGTTTAATGAATATCATGCAAATCAATCTCTTCAATAAACTCAATGAATGCTTTTACAATTTTAATTTCAAGTGACTCCTCATGAAAGTACATCCACGTTTTTCGAAGTAAAGCAGTCCCATCTTCGTTTTGCATCGGAATGACGTGAAGCCCTTCAACATCTTCAACTAGCATGTGGGGAAGCATTGCGTAACCAAGGCCGTTTTCTACCATCTTTTTACATGTATCTGCTTTATCTACGTGAATGCTGACGCTTGGAGGCTGATTAAAATTTTCGCTCCACCAATGGTCGACAGCTGTTTTCAAAAAGCGGTCTTGATGATAATCAATGCGAGGTAGACGCGGAAGATCGTTTAGCTCGATCGGTGTCTTTGAAGCAATACACACCGTTTCTTCAAAGATAAGCCGCTTTTCGTTGCGCCAGTTATAATCACCTTTTACAAAAGCAATATGAACATCTTGGTGATGCAGGAGGTTTACAACGTCGCTGCTCCAGCCGGTTGTTACTTTAAATTCAACATCCGGATACTTATCTTTAAACAAACGCAAGAGTCCGGGTAATTTATAATCTGTGAAGAAATTCGAGACGCCAAGCCTTAGTGTGCCTGTTAATTTATCGCCCATATTTAAGACGTGGTCTTTTATGTGCTGGAGATGCGCAATCATTTTATCAGCAGATTTTGCTAAATATTCTCCTTGAGGTGTAAAGTGGATACCTCTGCGCCCACGGTTAACAATCTGTACACCAAATTCTTTTTCCATCTGTTGCAGGCGGTTCGTCAGGGCTGGTTGTGAGATATAAAGTAGTTTTGCAGCTTTTGTGATGTTTTTCTCTTGGTATAAAAGCTGTAAAATGAGCCAATCGCGATCGTCCATGTCTTCCTCCTTTATTCAGGCATTAATTTTTTTTATCTTTCTACATACAAATCCGATATTTCAATTATCTCTAAAAGTATACTATAGTTTAGATAGATAGAAAACGTAAAGTTTATGCGTAAGAGCAAGGGGACTTAAACCGCTTGTTTTGTTTTTTAACTGACAAAGTAATCGTAGCAAAAATAGAAAGAAGGATTTGAAATGAAAGCAACATTATCTTTTTCATCTACGCTTTTATTGATTATACTAAGCGCTTTAGGCGGGCTGTTATTGTCTTCATTAGGAATGTCAATCGGCTGGATGATTGGAACACTTATTGTGGCAACAACTTTAGCAATTACTCGTCCTCAATTTTTGAAGGTTCCTTCGAATTCTAAAGGAATGCCAAAGGTTTGGCCGTATATCGGTCAGCTTATTCTAGCAATTGAGCTGGGGCAACAAATTAATCTAACGGTTGTCAGCACATTTGTAGATAATTGGCTTCCTGTATCTATCATTTTATTAATCTCTATTTTATTTTCATTAGGCTCTGGGTTTATTCTTTTTAAATTCACCTCAAATGATTTGTTAACAAGCTTGTTCAGTACAGCTCCTGGTGGACTAAGTGCCATGCCAGGGATTGCAGAAGAGGTGGGAGCAAACACTGCAACGGTAAGCGTTGTTCAAATTATGCGCGTATTCCTTGTTGTGCTTACGGTTCCACTTCTTGTTTCATCGTTAGGAGAACAAGCAACAGTAGCAGCACCCTCTGAGGCAGCTTTTTCTTTTAGTTTAGAGTCAGTATCATGGACATTTGTATTAGTCTTTGCAGCATTTATTGGATACCTAATTGGCAAGCGTTTCAAATTTCCGGCTCCGTGGCTTGTTGGAGGGATGCTGACGGTAGGCATCATGCAAGTAGCAGGCTCAGCGATTGCAGGCTATAACTTAACAGCGTGGTGGCCACATCTTGTCTTAATTATTGCGCAAGTAATCATTGCGACAAGCATTGGTTCACGTTTTCACGCTGATATGTTTCAGGGTATGAAGCGAACGATTGGAGTGGCTTTTATTAGCACAATTGTGTTAATTGGTACGATGTTTCTATGTGCATATATCATATCTGAGGTTGGAGGCATACCATTTATTACAACAGCACTTGCTTTTGCTCCAGGAGGAGTTGCGGAGATGGCGACCACTTCTGTTGTACTAGGAGCAGATGCACCGTTTGTTGTAGCTGTTCAAGTATTTCGTATTTTAATTGTTTCGCTGCTATTACCACCAATCTTTAGATGGTTCTATCAGGTTGGGGAGCAGAAAGTTCATGCTCATGCTAAGGTTCAAGAAAGGTAATAGCTGACTTATGAAGAGAGGTAGTGGTGGGAAATGAATCATGAAAAAGAGCTAGTGGTGAGTCAATTTGGCAGCAATGCTAAAAACTATGTGAAAAGCAAAGGCCATTCCAAAGGAGCTGATTTAGCTTTCTTAACAGAATTAGCGGCTGATTATGCCGGAGAAAAAGCCTTGGATATCGCAACGGGTGGAGGCCACGTAGCTAATAAGCTTGCCGGTTTATTTGGTGAGGTAGTAGCTTTTGATCTTACTCCACAAATGCTCCTTTATGCAGAAGAATTTATCAAAAGTAACGGTCATGAGAACGTATCGTTTGTCCAGGGTGAAGCAGAGAAACTACCGTTTTTAGATGAAGCGTTTAATCTCGTAACGTGCCGAATCGCTCCTCATCACTTTACCGATGTGCAAAGCTTTGTTAACGAATCAGCTCGGGTATTAAAGAAAGACGGAGCGTTTATAGTCGTGGATAACGTGGCGCCAGAAAGCGACGCATATGATACTTTTTATAACGAAGTGGAAAAGAAGCGAGATCCTAGCCATAAGCGTGCTTATAAAAAGACAGAGTGGTTTAAAATGTTAGAGGGAGCGGGCTTCACAATTGAGCTAATGACGCGCTTTCCAAAAACATTTCTGTTTGATGATTGGTGTGAAATGATGAAAGTACCGCTAAACGATAAGCAAGAGCTCATAGAAAAGATGCTGCGTGCTTCAAGTGAACTGAAAACGTTCTTTCATATTCAAACAGACGGTAAAAGCATTCAATCGTTTCAAGCAGAATCCGTTTTAATTGTTGCGAAAAAATAAGAGAAGCCGTGCTCCTGTGAGAGCGTGGCTTGTTGTTTCAACACCAGCTCCAAGTAAGAGCATGGTTGTTTGAACAATTTCTTCGTCTGTGAAACCTTCTCCATCTATATTGACTTGAATTAAATCCGAAATAATGTCATCTGCAAGATTTGACCGTTTTTGAACGACAAGTGGATAGAGATATTCAAAATATTCTTTAGCTGCCTGTTGTTTTTCTTGTTCGAGTTCATGAAGGCGCTCTTTATCGTAAGGTTGAAATAATACGTCTATCCAATGTTTGAACTGGTGACGGTCTTCAATCGGTACGCCGAATAAATCTGCAATCACGTAGCTAGGTAAAGGCGATGCAAAAACTTCGACAATATCTACAGTTGTATTCACTTCGATGTCTTTGACAAGATTAGCAGCAATTTGACGAATGCGTGGCTCCCAGTTCTTTAAGCTACGTGGTGTAAAAGCAGCAGAAAGTAAAGAGCGTGCTTTACGATGATCAGGTGGATCTAACAGCGTTAGTTTGGTATCTCAGTTACCGGAATTACTTCTTGTTTCATTGTTCGTTCCTCCTTCTATAGAGATGGAAAAGAGTAAATGCTCTCTAAACTTTTTGTGCATACAGTTCGATAAAATGAACCTGTAGTTCAAAATGTACCTTAATTATATAGGGGGTATTGTTTGCTCATCAACTGAAATAGAAAAGTTGAGCGTAAAGAAATGAAAAAAATGCAAATGATATCCATATGTCGATGTGCTAGCTGAAATATACATTTGTAGCCCTACTCATAAGAACGTGATAGGATATTAACTAGAATTGAGATATAAAGGCGGTATGAAAGATGATTAAAGCAATTGTGTTTGACTTTGATGGATTAATTGTAGATACAGAATCAGTTTGGTATGAAGTATACTGCGATATGCTAGAACCTCGTGGCGTACATTTGAAAATTGAAGAGTTTGCGTCTTATATAGGAACGGATACTAAAGCGCTTTACGACTTTTTATATGAGCAGTTTGGTCGTGAATTAACGAAGGAAGAAATTGCAAAAGAGTCATTAAAGCGTCACCAAGAAAAAATGAAGCAGCTTGCAGCTCGTGAAGGCGTTCTTGAGTATTTAAAAGAAGCGAAAGAATTAGGACTGAAAATTGGTTTAGCTAGCAGCTCAGACCGTGCATGGGTTACGTCGTTTTTAAAGGAATTAGATCTCCTTGGTCATTTCGAAGTGATGCAAACGCGTGGCGACGTGGAAAAAGTTAAGCCAGATCCAGCTCTTTATAAGCAAACAGTTGAAAAGTTAGGCGTAAAACCTTCTGAAGCCATTGCTTTTGAAGACTCAGCCAACGGTGCAAAAGCTGCGATTGCTGCGGGTTTACAATGTGTAATTGTGCCGAATCGTCTCTCTGCACATTTGACGTTTGAAACGTATCACTTACGCATTGCCTCTATGAAAGAGAAGTCGTTGCAAGAAGTAATTGAACAGGTAAGTCATTAAAAAAGTGAAGCTAGCATTAGCTCCACTTTCTATGGTTCTAAGTGTATTTTTGGGAACGGAATATGAGGCGGTTGTATTACTGTCCAACTTGTCAAAAGAAGTAAGTATAGAAAAGGAGGGATTTTAAGCTGAATAGCTCGTCCCTAGTCTTCTATACTTGGTAGGCATCCGATAGAATTAAACATAACGCTATTGTGGCTTTGAAGGTCAAATTAGAATTCTGCAAATTGTATTGAACTATATAAGGTAGTGTGGTACAACTAATAGAGGTAATAATCAGATAGTTTTACAAAAAAATAGTCATTATCAAACCACTAGGGGTGCTTTTCAAAGCTGAGAGAGACGCTTGTCTTAACCCTTATAACCTGAACTAGGTAATACTAGCGTAGGAAAGAGGTATTGTGTGCTACATCTATGACTTTTACGTGATGTAAGAGGGATACATGTGTATATTCAAGCGCTTCTTTTCTATGAAAAGAAGCGCTTTTTTATGTGGTTTAGAAGGAGGGAATTGGTATGAATATTACGGATGTAGTAAAGCAAGTAGATGACAAACGAGATGAGCTTATTGAACTTTTGACCAAGCTCATATCTTACAAAACACCAGCACCACCTGCACGTAATACAAAAGAAGCGCAGAGCTATATTGCGCGGCTGTTGGAAAGCTATGGTTTTGAAACAGATATGTGGGACGTGTATCCAAATGATCCTAACGTTGTTGGAACATTAAAGGGAACAAATCGAAGTGGGTACCAGAGCTTGATTATTAATGGACATATTGATGTTGCAGCTGTTAACGAAGACGAAGGATGGGATGCTGATCCGTTTCAAGCGAGGTGCGGTGAAGAATTTATTACGGGGAGAGGCGCTGCCGATATGAAAGGCGGACTCGCTGGTGCGCTGTTTGCTATTAAGCTTCTACGTGAAGCTGGAGTGGAGTTTCCTGGTGATTTAGTGTTTCAGTCAGTTATCGGTGAAGAGGTTGGAGAGGCAGGTACCCTTGAATGCTGCAAGCGAGGATATAGCGCAGACTTTGCGGTTGTGGTTGATACAAGTGATTTGCAAATCCAAGGTCAAGGTGGAGTCATTACCGGGTGGATAACTGTGAAAAGTAAGCAAACATATCATGATGCCACAAGAAGACAAATGATTCATGCCGGCGGCGGTTTGTTGGGAGCCAGTGCAATTGAAAAAATGATGAAATTAATTGGTGCACTACAAGAGTTAGAGCGCCACTGGGCTGTTGTCAAAAGCTACCCTGGCTTTCCGCCTGGAACAAATACAATCAATCCAGCGGTTATTGAAGGTGGTCGCCACGCAGCGTTTATCGCAGATGAGTGCAGGCTGTGGGTGACCGTTCATTATTATCCAAATGAATCGTATGAAGAAGTAGCGAAAGAAGTAGAAGACCATCTGTTACAGGTTGCAAAAGCAGATCGGTGGCTAAGAGAAAATCTCCCAACGTTTAAGTGGGGAGGAACATCAATGATTGAAGATAGAGGTGAAATTTTCCCTGCATTTGAAGTAGATAGAAATCACCCAGCAGTTCACTCGTTAGTCAGTGCTCATAGAGAAGTGACAATGAAAGAAGCGAAAGTCAACGTTTCTCCAACGGTTACGGACGGTGGCTGGCTAGCTGATGCAGGTATAGCTACAGTTATTTATGGCCCAGGCGAATTAACGGAAGCACACGCTGTTAATGAAAAGCTGTCCGTTGATCAATTACTCGATTACACGAAAGTGATGGTTCAGTTTATTTATGAGTGGCTACATACAAAAAAGGAGAGTGCCTAATGAGATTCAGTGAACGTTTATATGAAAAAGTAAAGCCTATTTGGAAGCAAACGCATGAGCATCCCTTTGTAAAGGGGATGGGAGAAGGGACGTTAGAGCAAGAGAAGTTTCGCTTTTATATGGTACAAGATTACGTGTATTTAATTGATTATGCGAAGCTATTTGCACTTGGAGCAGTAAAAGCAACAGATGTTCAAACGATGGGGAAATTTGCAGCGTTATTACATTCAACAATCAACGAAGAGATGGAGCTACATAGACAATATGCAAAACGTTTTTTAATTACTCCTGAAGAACTAGAAACAGCAGAGCCCGCGCCAACAACGCTTGCTTACACGCACTATATGCTTCACGTTTCTCAAAACGGAACGCTAGCTGAGCTTGTTGCCGCACTGCTCCCGTGCATGTGGAGCTATTGGGAAATTGGCAAAGAGCTTTCCACTCAGCCTGGAGCAGCTCATGAGCTTTATAGTGAGTGGATTCACATGTACAGCTCAGCTGAATTTGGTGAGCTTGCGACTTGGTGCATCGATCTAATGGATCAGCTAGCAGAAGGAAAATCAGAAGCAGAGCTTAACAAGCTAGAAGAAATCTTTATTAATACGACGCGCTTTGAATACTTATTCTGGGATATGGCTTATGAAAAAGCGATGTGGCCTGTTCATGTATAAAAAAGCTTTGGAGTTTGAAAAGGTGACTTTCTCATATGAAGAAAGCAAAGGAGCAATCTTAGAATCTCTTAATTTTGATATTAAAGAAGGAGAGTTTGTCAGCATTGTTGGTGCAAGCGGTTCAGGAAAGAGCACGCTTTTTCGACTCATTACCGGGTTAGAGATAGAGCAGACGGGAAGGATTTTAATTAATGGTCAGCAGCATCATAGTAGATTGGGTCATGTGGGATACATGCCCCAAGAAGATCTTCTTTTACCTTGGAGGACGATTCTAGATAACGCTGCTTTACCTTTAGAGTTAAAAGGAGTAGCGAAGGGAAAAGCATATACACAAGTAAAAGAGCTGCTAAGTGAATTTGGGTTAGAAGGGTATGAACATCGATTTCCTGCCAATTTATCAGGAGGAATGAAGCAGCGGGTTTCGTTTCTTCGTAGCGTGCTAAGCGGGTCAAACGTACTTTTGCTAGATGAACCGTTTAGTGCCTTGGATGCCATTACTCGTCTATCCATGCAGGAGTGGCTGCTTGAACAGTGGCAAAAGCGTAAGCAAACCATTTTGTTTATCACCCATGATGTACAGGAAGCGCTGTTTTTATCAGATCGAATCTTTATCTTTGATAAGCAGCCTTTAAAGGAATTTCAGCAGGTCAAGGTACCTCTTGAAAGGCCAAGGTCTCTGCAGGATATAGATCGACCAGAGATTGTAAAGCTAAAGCATCAACTGATGGAAGAGCTCAGAATGAAGGTGGATGCATGAAGAAGGTAAAAGAGTGGAGTTCATCTATTATTTTAACGCTCATGTTGCTGCTTATTTGGCAGGTTATCGCTTATGTTGTGGCGATGCCCTTTATTTTACCATCTCCAGTTGAGGTGTGCGTGAGAATATGGGAGCTAAAAGATGTGCTGTTCATTGAACATTTACCTTCAACGCTACGGATTATTTTAATAGGTTTAGCCATTTCAATTGTTGTAGGCGTGGTGGTTGCGATTTGGATGAATAACAACAAAACCATTGAGCGGGCTATCTATCCTATTTTAGTAGCTTCGCAAACCATTCCAATCATAGCGCTAGCGCCTATTTTTGTACTTTGGTTTGGCTATTCAATCTGGAGCAAAGTAGTTGTAACGGTCTTAATTACGTTTTTCCCCATTACCGTTAACACGTTTGATGGTCTTCGCTCAACGAGACGTGAACACGTTGAACTTTTAAAAACGATGGGAGCGACTAAACGAGATCTTTTTATGAAGCTAAGTGTTCCAGCCGCTTTACCTCATTTTTATTCAGGTTTAAAAGTAGCGGTAACCTTAAGCGTTATTGGCGCTGCGATCGGTGAATGGCTCGGTGCACAAGCCGGTTTAGGTTATTTCAGTCGACGGATGATGACACAGTTTGATGGGGCTGGTGTATTCGCTCCAATCGTTGTGTTATCCCTTATCGGCATCATCTCTTTTATTGGCATTACATGGATTGAACGTAAATCACTGAAGTGGAGGAAATTTAAATGAAAAAATGGCTAGTTAGTTTATCATTGCTGCTTTTAGTAGTAGTAACGGCAGCTTGTGGGAAAGACGCTACAAGCTCATCAATTAATAAAAAAGATTTAAAGGAAGTAACGGTGATGCTCGATTGGTATCCAAACGCTGTACATAGCTTTTTATACGTAGCACAAGAAAAAGGTTATTTTGAAGAAGAAGGTGTAAAGGTAGATATTCAATATCCTGCCAACCCAACCGACCCGTTAAATCTAGCGGCTACGGGTAAAGTCACGTTAGGTTTTTACTATCAGCCAGATGTCGTAATGGCAAGAGCCAACGAAAACGTTCCGGTGAAGTCAGTAGGAGCTATTGTCCGTTCTCCGTTAAATCACGTTGTGTTTTTAGACGAAAGTCCTGTTAAACGCCCAAAAGATTTAGAAGGCAAGACGGTAGGCTATACGGGAATTCCTTTAAATGAAGCTCTGCTGAAAAAGATGATCAAAACGGACGGAGGGAATCCGGACAAGGTAAAAATGGCTGACGTAGGCTTTGAATTAGGGTCTTCAGTTGTAACCAAAAAAGTCGACGCGGTAATCGGGGCTTATATTAACCATGAAGTTCCTGTTTTAAAAGACAAAGGATATGATACACGCTATTTTAATCCAACCGATTATGGTGTTCCCAATTATTACGAGCTAGTAGCCGTAACAAGTGATCATACATGGGAAAAAGATGAAGAATCAATTCGTGCTTTTTGGAAAGCGGCAACAAAGGGCTATGAATTCATGAATGAACATCCGGATGAAGCTCTTGATATTCTATTAAGCAATCAAGACAAAGCGAATTTTCCACTAGTGGAAGGAGTAGAAAAACAAAGTTTGGATATCTTACTTCCAAAGATGGAGTCAGCTGAAGGCTTTGGAAGTCAGACAAATAAGTCTTGGGAAGAAACAGCGAAGTGGTTAAAGGATTCTAGTTTAATTAAAAAAGAACCCAAGCCAGAGGATATGTTTATAGATTTGACAAACTAATAAAAAAGAGACTGAGACA
>NZ_BCVD01000099.1 GCF_001591565.1 Priestia flexa NBRC 15715
CTTATGTCCCAGCCTCTTTAGGTGCTCAAATCGCTTAGTGAGGAAGATAGTCGAGCTTTTTACGAAGCTTTTTCTCACTAAAAATCCATCCTGTATACGAACAAATAATATTCAAATCATAATCAAGCTGAACCACTGCTACAAACGGGTAATAATCTTTGCTACGATAGCGAAGGTCAATGAAGCGAACTTCAATATGATCGCTGTATTCATCAACTTCCCAACGATAAATTGGGGAAAAAGATAAGAATGCAGCCAGGTTTTCATCACGTTTAGCAACATCAATTATGTCAGACTCAGGAATAGGAATCTTTTTAAATGTATCGTAAATAAAGATTTTCTGGCCAACTGCGCGCCCAACGTGGAAGTTTTCTTTGGTTGTGATGGCTAGGTGCCAGTGTGTAAAGCGAATCGTTGGTGAAATATTCATTTTTACCACGTCCGGAAACTTCTGGCGTATTTTCTTTGCAATTTGGTGTCTCATGTAAAAGCGCCATACATAGTACAAAGCAATAATACTGTACATGGTAATAAAGGTTGGGCCAGGACTCATTCCTAAGAACCAAATTAAGATGGCAACAACATGGACAGCAAAGATAAAGTAGTCAAATGTATTAATAACACCGAGCGCAATCCATTTATCAGTAAATGGCCTTAAGGCTTGTGTGCCGTAAGCATTAAACACATCAACAAAAACGTGAATGATAACGGCAGCAAAAGTCCAAATCCATAAGTGGAATAAATTAGCGTTTGGAAAAAACAGCGAAACAATTACAATAATAAGCAAGGGCCAAAGCGCCACTGCTGGAATTGAATGCGTGATTCCGCGATGATTTCGAATGTAGTGAGCATTATTTTTAAGTTTTAAAATCGTATCTAAATCAGGTGCTAATGAACCGGCAATAACGCCAATCATTACGGCTTCTGTGGTGACACTGCTTGCCGCGACAACAGGATCTAAAGTAGCAAGTGCACCGATGGCGATTCCCATTGCAATATGTGTACCAGTATCCATTAAAGCAACCTCCTTATTTGCTTAACCTTACTTTTCAGATAGAAGCAAGTGTGTTTAGAGTATAACATGAATAGAAACAGAACAATATTTCAATACCAATACATTGTATATATATAGCTCATAACTCGGAGGATATAACGTGAAACAAAGTAAAAATATTGTCAAAGATTTTCAAATAGAACAATTTCAGCACGATCTTATCTCATGGTTTGAGACAGAACAGCGCATTTTACCATGGCGACAAGATCAAGATCCCTATAAAGTATGGGTTTCTGAAATTATGCTACAACAAACGCGAGTTGATACAGTCATTCCATACTTTAATAATTTTATTGAGAAATTCCCAACGATTGTAGACTTAGCCTATGCGCCTGAAGACGACGTATTAAAAGCATGGGAAGGGCTAGGCTATTATTCACGAGCGCGAAATTTACAAGCAGCTGTTCGCGAAGTGCACGAACAATACGGTGGCAAAGTTCCCCACACGCCAGATGAAATCTCAAAGTTAAAAGGAGTAGGACCATATACGACTGGAGCCATCCTTAGTATTGCATACGGGGTACCTCAGCCAGCTGTTGATGGGAACGTCATGCGAGTATTGTCCCGTATTTTATCAATTTGGGACGATATTGCAAAGCCAAAGACTCGCAAGGTTTTTGAAGAGGTTGTTCATGAAATCATTTCAAAAGACAGCCCGTCGTTTTTTAATCAAGGCCTAATGGAATTAGGCGCCATTGTATGTACCCCAACTTCTCCATCCTGTCTTCTGTGCCCTGTGCGTGAGCATTGTCGAGCGTTTGAGCAGGGTGTTCAGCAGGAGTTACCGGTTAAGTCAAAGAAAAAACCACCAAGAGCTGTTCAAATCGCAGCGGCTGTTGTTACAGATGAACAAGGTAATTTCCTCATTCACAAGCGTCCCAATAAAGGTTTACTTGCAAACCTGTGGGAATTTCCAAATGTAGAAGTGGATCTTACAATTGGGACAGAGCAAACTCAGCTTACATCCTTTGTTGAAGCCGATTATGATACAGAAGTGGTGCTAGACCCTCCTTTTACAGTCATTCAGCACGTGTTCTCCCACATTGTGTGGAACATTAACGTGTATAAAGGGGTACTCACGGGCAATATTGCTAACCGAGATGATTTAAAGTTAGTATCGGTTAAAGAAATAGAAGAATATGCGTTTCCGGTGTCTCATCAAAAAATTCTAAAGGAATACCATAAAATTACTTAATGAAAAGAGACTGTGGTTGTTCACAGTCTCTTTGTTGTTGTGTTTAATCATATATTACGTTGGTGGAGTGCGTGTAATCAGCTTCATTTCGATGCAGACCGCCACGATTTTCAATTTCTTCTATAATTTGACGATGAATACCTTGGCCTTCAGTATTTAAATAAGGCATGATTTGCTGGAGGGAATGATGAAAATATGCGAGCTCATTATCTCGCCATTCGGTCTTTGCCATCATTGATAATTCAGTCATATCACGACCTACGTACATGCTTCATCACCTTCTTATCATTAATTAAGCCTCATTCTTGCATCGTAAGCAAATGAATCTAGGCAGACTTATTTTTTCATCTCCCCTTGTTTCTTATACAGAAATATAAGTACAATATGAACAGAACGATACATAAGGAGTAGATAATATGGAACAAAAAGTAGCACTTGTAACGGGAAGCAGTCGTGGAATTGGAAAAGAAATTGCACTAAGACTTGCAAAGGACGGATACAATATCGTCCTCAACTATGCGCGTAGCAAAAGTGCAGCATTAGAAGTAGCAGAAGAAGTAAAAGCACTCGGACGTGAAGTGCTGGTTGTAAAAGCAAACGTCGGTAAGGTCGAAAAAATCAAAGAGATGTTTGAGCAAATTGACGAAGCTTTCGGGCGCTTGGATGTATTTATTAGCAATGCAGCATCTGGTGTTTTACGTCCTGTAATGGAGCTTGAAGAAACACACTGGGACTGGACAATGGATATTAACAGCAAAGGTTATTTATTCTGTGCGCAAGAAGCGGCAAAAAGAATGGAAAAAGTCGGGGGCGGCAAAATTGTAACCATCAGTTCACTGGGCTCGATTCGCTATTTAGAAAACTATACAACGGTAGGAGTTTCAAAAGCAGCCGTTGAAGCATTAACTCGATATCTTGCGGTAGAGTTAGCTCCGAAAAACATCATTGTGAATGCTGTATCTGGAGGAGCCGTTGATACCGAAGCGTTAAAGCATTTCCCAAATCGCAATGAGCTGTTAGATGATGCGCGTCAACATACGCCAACAGGTCGAATGGTTGAGCCAAATGATATGGTAGATGCGGTTCAATTTTTAGTGTCAGATAAAGCCAATATGATTTGTGGTCAAACGCTTATCGTAGATGGCGGACGTTCTTTACTGATGTAATAAACTAAAATAAAAAAGAGTGTATATCGCCGTAATCACCTGGACATATTAATTTTTGTGGAGGTGATTACAATGGCAAAACAACCAAACAAAACAAACGCGCAACAAGTAAAGCAACAAAACGCACAAGCTGCAAACAACCAATACGGTGCAGAATTTGCTAGCGAAACAGATGTGCAACAAGTGAAGCAACAAAACGCACAAGCTGAAGCAAAGAAAAACCAAAACTCTGGTAAATACCAAGGTTAATGGTAAAAGCGAAGCCAAGATTCTTATGAAGGATCATGGCTTTGCTTTTTAATTTGACAAAAGCTCTCGAAACTTTACATATCTCGTCAAAGGAATTAAAGGTGAAAGAACAGAATGTTAAAAGTGGACTTATACCCAAGAGCGTTCTGATTTCAATTTCAACAGATTCTGCTTTATAAATGTGTTACCTACCTGAAATGAAAGAAGTGAACGAGCTGTTTACTAGAAGGAGGAGTAAGACATGGAGCAATTTACAAAATTAGTGTCTCAACAATTAGAAACGATGGACCAACTTTTGTTTTTACAATCAGAAATTGAACGCTGTCAACAAATTGAAGAAGAGCTTATTAAACTACAGGCAGAAGCAAAGCTGGATTGTATCCGCGGAGAAATTGGCGTGATGAAGCAAAGGCTAAAAGAAATTCAGCAAACTTTTGAGGTACAAACAGAAGAGATTATCTCTTCATACAAAAAGGATTCCCACTATCCGGTATCTCGTTAAAGGAAAGCTGCACCTCTCTTTTTAAAGGATGTTTCCTTGCTAAAAAGAGAGGTGCAGCTTTTTTATTCAAGAAGAACCACATCACATTTGTTTTAAAATAGAAGAGAAACCGTTATAATAAATAGGAGAGGACAATGTATATACGAAAGAAGGTCACTGTTTAGAAAGCAGATATGTTACCGCTTTGATAAAAAGCATCGATGGTTTTAACTAAAAGAAGTAATGACATATAAGACTAGGCTGTGACTACTTAAAAGCGTACGTGAGGTAATTGTGATAGTCAAAATGAAAGTAGGGAGTGGAGATGGGATTTCCAATGGAAGGAGAAACAATTCAAATACACAGTTATAAGCACGATGGCAAGCTTCATCGTGTGTGGGATCAGACGACGGTTTTAAAATCGACAAGTAGCCTGATGATTGGAGGAAACGATCGCACGGTCGTAACAGAATCAGACGGTAGAACGTGGATTACAAGAGAGCCAGCCATCTGTTATTTCCATTCGCAATATTGGTTTAACGTGATTGGTATGATTCGTGAAGATGGTATTTATTATTATTGCAATATTAGTTCACCATTTACACATGACCAAGAAGCGCTGAAGTACATTGATTATGATTTAGATATTAAAGTATACCCAGATATGACCTATACGCTTCTAGATGAAGATGAGTACGAAAAACATCGTCAAGAAATGAACTACCCAGAAGCGGTAGACCGTATTTTACATACTCATGTTGAGCATTTGAAAACCTGGATTCGCCAACGTAAAGGACCGTTTGCACCAGAATTTATCGATACGTGGTATGAGCGTTTTTTAACATATCGACATGCATAAGCGCACGGATATAAGCGTCATTATAGGATCTAGAAATTTGACCTATATGATGCTTTTTTATGTTGAGTACCAGAGCTTAAAAACCGCATATGAAAGTGTGCAGAATGTTACATTATAAAAGAGGCTTAATAGGCATAGCCATTTAGAGGAAGAAGGGAGAGAGAACAAGTGGGAAGCATCAGGCGGTATATGGAATTTGTAAAGCCGTATAAGTGGCAAATTGTTGGAACAGTTTTAATTGGTGTGGTAAAGTTTTCAATTCCACTATTAATTCCACTGCTGTTAAAATACGTACTTGATGACGTTATTGATTCAGATACATTATCAGACAGTGAAAAAGTAAAGCAGTTGTTGATGATCATGGGTGGTTCTTTCTTTGTTTTTTTAATTTTACGCCCTCCAGTTGAATATTATCGTCAATATTATGCGCAGTGGGTATCAAGCAAAGTATTGTATGATATTCGAAACCAGCTGTTTGATCATATTCAAAAGCTCAGCCTTCGTTATTATTCTAATACGCGTGTAGGTGAAATCATCTCGCGTGTTATTAACGATGTAGAGCAAACGAAAAACTTCGTAATCACGGGTTTAATGAATGTTTGGCTTGATATGTTCACCATAGTAATTGCTATTATTATTATGTTTACAATGAACGTGCCACTAACATTGGTATCTATTATTTTACTGCCATTATACGCTTTATCCGTTAGATATTTTTATGGTAGGCTACGTCATTTAACTCGTGTACGCTCTCAAGCATTAGCTGAAGTACAAGGTCATTTACATGAACGGGTACAGGGAATTTCAGTTATTCGAAGCTTTGCGATTGAAAATCATGAGCAAGCGCAGTTCGATGATCAGAACCGTAATTTTTTACAAAAAGCAATTGATCATACAAATTGGAATGCTAAGACATTTGCAGTGGTGAATACGATTACGGACTTAGCCCCGTTAATTGTTATTGCGTTTGCTGGTTATCAAGTTATTAACGAAAATTTATCGATTGGTACTATGGTGGCGTTTGTAGGCTATATTGATCGGTTATATAACCCGCTGCGTCGACTTGTAAACTCATCAACAACATTAACGCAGTCCGTTGCTTCTATGGACCGAATGTTTGAATTTATTGATGAACAATATGACATTGTAGACTCGCCTAATGCGAAAGACGCTCTAGAGATTAAGGGAGCAGTTCAGTTTAATAACGTATCATTTGCGTATGAAGAAGATGAGTATATCCTGCACGATATTAACTTGGATGTTGAACAAGGAAAATCGGTAGCGTTTGTAGGTATGAGTGGTGGCGGTAAATCAACTATCATTAGCCTTATTCCACGCTTTTATGATGTCTCTTCCGGGGAAATTTTAATTGACGGTGTAAACGTAAAAGACTATCAAACGAAAAATCTGCGCGATCAAATAGGAATCGTTTTGCAGGATACGGTATTATTTAGCGATACGATTCGTAACAATATTCTATTGGGAAAACCGGGTGCCACAGATGAAGACGTTGTAGCAGCCGCGAAAGCAGCTAACGCACATGACTTCATTATGAAATTGCCCAACGGTTATGATACGAAAGTGGGAGAAAGAGGAATGAAGCTTTCAGGTGGGCAAAAGCAGCGCGTCTCCATTGCTCGCGTATTTTTGAAAAACCCACCGATTTTAATTTTTGATGAGGCAACATCTGCATTGGACTTAGAAAGTGAACATTACATTCAAGAAACCCTTGAAAAGCTTGCGAAGGAACGAACGACGTTTATCGTGGCGCACCGTTTGTCAACCATCACACATGTGGATGAAATTGTACTCGTTCAGGATGGAAAAGTCGTTGAACAGGGTTCTCACGGAGAGCTAATGAAGAAAAAAGGATATTACTATGATTTGTTCACTGTACAGCAGTTAGGGCAAAATTAAAAGCCAGGTAGGTACCTGGCTTTTTTAATCTTGTTCTCGCTCATGATTAATTTCAAGTGCATTGTCTTCCTTATGATAATTGTGGAAACTATCGATTAATCGATCTAAATGCTCTAGCTCTTCACTGTATTCAATGATACTTGCGATGAGAGGAAATAAGTGATACAACATCTTGTTATCTTCGTCATCTTCAAGCAGCTTATATTTCATAAATGCATCAATTAATGCACGCTTTTTTGTATATGCTTCAGTTGGTACAGATGTTGTTAATTGAACCTTTAGCTTACCAATAAACTTTAACAGAGCCTGCTCGTGATACATTAGCAAGCATTCCATCTCAGATTTTATGAGATTCTGAAACGACTGTGGCATGTGTTGAATATCATTTTCAAGACGATGCAACTGCTTTAATGTTTTAAGAGCATGGGAGGTTGTTGTAATCATTTGGCGGAAAAGCACAAGTTTTCGAGATTTAACAAATACCTTTTTCTTTGAATTCGTTCGCTCTTCTTTATAGAAATCAAACAGCTGATTGGCTTTCGTTAGCTGATCCTTGATTTTCTCAATGTCTTCTTTTAACAGCGTATATTCAGAAGCATGGTAGATATTCATACGAATCCACTTAATAATTTCTTCAGTTGTACCAACAATTTTATAATAAAGCTTTGTTTCATACTTTGGTGGTAAGAAAATTAAGTTTACAATAAACGCTGAAAAGACCCCTAATAAGACGGTTGCAAAGCGGATGACTGCAAACTGAACAAAGTCATCACTAGGGCTTTCCATAATAGCAATAACGGTTACCAGCGCAAGGCCAATTGTATTGCCGATTTTTAGCTTTAAATTAAGCGTAATTACCATAACAGCCGTTAAACCAATAATAAACGGATGTGTGCCGAATAAAAGTCCAAACCCAACTGCTAGTAACGCTCCGATGACGTTAGCTTGAATTTGCTCCAAAACTGTCAAATACGAGCGATAAATTGAAGGCTGAATAGCAAAAACTGCTGCGATTGCTGCGAATGTGGGTGATGGCAGATTGAGCAATTCAGCGACTAACAATGAAAGTGTAATGGCAATTCCCGTTTTTAAAATGCGGGCACCAAGTTTCATGCTTTCATAGTCCTTTCTATACATAAGATTTTGATAAAATAAATAAAAGCTTCTTTATAGTATACATAACCCATCTTGAATTATATAAACAATAACATACTATACAAGGTTTGCATGTGGATATCAAGAGGAAGGAATAAGAAAAATCCCGTTAAATAACGGGATTTTTCGACAAGTATTTTTATGTTCAATTAGTTTACAAGAAAAAGAAGGATTACAATTCTTTGCTTAGCTGCTCAAAAGCTTTTTCTACGGCTTCTAACGTCACATGGATATCTTCTTCCGTATGTTCTGTTGTTAAGAACCAAGCCTCGTATTTCGAAGGAGCTAAATTAATACCTTGATGAAGCATGAGCTTGAAGAATTTTGCAAACAATTCACCGTCTGTATTTTCAGCCTGTTCATAGTTAGTGACTGTCTCTGTTGTGAAGTAAAGCGTTAGCGCACCTTTTAAACGGTTGATAGTAATTGGCATTTTATATGTACGAGCGTGTTTTAAAATACCTTCTTCAAGCATCGCACCAAGCTTGTCCATTTTGTCGTATACGCCTTCTTCTTTTAATACTTCTAAGCACGCAATTCCAGAAAGCATGGAAGCTGGATTTCCGGCCATTGTTCCAGCTTGGTAAGCGGGACCTAAAGGCGCAACTTTTTCCATGATTTCTTGTTTACCACCGTATGCCCCGATTGGAAGGCCTCCACCGATGATTTTTCCTAATGCTGTTAAGTCTGGCTTCACACCAAGTAAGTCTTGGGCACCACCATACATGAATCGGAAAGCGGTGATGACTTCATCATAAATAACAAGTGCACCTGCTGCGTGTGTTAGTTCATTTACCTGTTCTAAAAAGCCTGGATGCGGCTCGACAATTCCAAAATTCCCTACGATTGGTTCGACCAGGACACCAGCAATTTGGTCTCCCCACTTTTCTAATGCTTCTTTAAATGGTTGAATATCGTTGAATGGAACGGTAATAACTTCTTTTGCAATACTTTTTGGTACGCCGGCTGAGTCTGGTGTGCCAAGTGTTGAAGGGCCAGATCCCGCTGCGACAAGCACAAGGTCTGAGTGTCCGTGGTAGCAACCAGCAAATTTAATGATTTTGTCACGACCTGTATATGCTCGCGCTACGCGAATTGTTGTCATGACAGCTTCTGTTCCAGAGTTGACAAAGCGAACTTTATCCATTGCAGGCATCGCTTCTTTTAACATTTTTGCAAATTTTACTTCATGAGCAGTTGGAGTACCGTATAATACGCCTGTTTCCGCTGCGTGTGTAATTGCCTTTGTGATGTGAGGGTGAGCATGACCCGTGATGATTGGTCCGTATGCTGCTAGATAATCAATATATTTATTTCCATCAACATCCCAAAAATAAGCGCCTTTTGCTTTTTCCATTGCAACTGGGGATCCGCCACCTACTGCTTTATATGAACGAGACGGACTGTTTACACCGCCGACAATATGTTGAAGTGCTTCTCCGTGAAGCTGTTCTGATTTCGTAAACTGCATAATATGCCTCCTAAAGTATAATTCCACGTTCTATTCTACCAAACTTATTTGTTTCTTGAAAAACATTGTAGAAGGTGTATGATAGAAAACTGTGCATGAACAATTTAAATAGTAGATAAAACTAGTTGAATAGATGGAGGAAACGAGATGACAAATGCAATTGAGGTAAAGGGGTTGCGAAAAGAATTTAAGGCCTATTCGAGTCGTTCAGGCTTAAAAGGTGCGTTTCGTGACTTGTTTACAAGAAATTATAAAGTATTAAAAGCTGTAAACGATATTTCGTTTACAGTCAAACAAGGTGAAATGGTTGGATATATTGGAGAAAACGGAGCAGGGAAATCGACGACCATTAAAATGCTGACGGGAATCTTAACACCAACTGGCGGTGAGATTCAAGTGAACGGAATGAACCCTCATAAAGAGCGTGAGCAGTTTACGCGTACCATTGGGGTAGTATTTGGTCAGCGTTCACAGCTTTGGTGGGATATTGCTGTTCAAGAATCGTTTCGGCTACTAAAAAAAGTATATAAAGTATCAGATGAAGATTATAACAACCATATGGAGCACGTGATTCGAACGCTGGATATTGGTCCATTATTAGATAAGCCTGTGAGAAAGCTATCTCTTGGTCAACGAATGCGATGTGAGTTAGCGGCAGCACTTATTCATAATCCACCGCTGCTTTTTTTAGATGAGCCAACCATTGGGCTAGATGTATTAGTGAAACTAAAAATTCGTCAGTTCCTAAAAGAAATTAACGAAAAATACAATACAACAATCTTATTAACAACGCATGATTTAGCTGACATTGAAGCCTTATGTGAGCGCGTCGTTATGTTGGATGAAGGAAACATTATTTATGATGGTTCGCTACAAAAGCTGCGTTCTAACTGGGGAGATATGAAACAGGTTATATTTGAATTTACAAAAGAACCACTTCAAGAACAGCTGCAATTAATTACACAGGGGTTACCTGTTACGTGGGTGAGGGGAGACCGCCTCAACAGCTGGGTTGCTAATCTTGAGAACAAAGGAGATAGCATGTCACAGCTAATTGCTAAAGTAGCAGCGAAATACGAAATTGCTGATTTAAGTATTCATGAAATTTCAACTGAAGAAGTTATTCGTAACATCTATGAAGAAGGTGTTGTGAATGGATAAATATATTGAAATGATACGCATTCGTTTCTTAATGATGCTTGCGTATCGAACGAATTACTACAGCGGTATATTAATCTATGCGATTAATATTGGAGCCTACTATTTCCTATGGTCTGCTATTTACGGAGGGAAAGAAAATATTCAAGGGCTATCAATGACGCAGATGACAACATATGTAGCTGTGTCCTGGATGGCGCGCGCCTTTTATTTCAACAACATTGATCGTGAGATGGCTATGGAAATTAAAGACGGGAAAGTGGCGGTTGAACTAATTAAGCCCTATAACTATCTTGGAATGAAAATGATGCAGGGGCTTGGAGAAGGGATTTTTAGACTGCTATTCTTCTCCATTCCAGGAATGGTGATTGTCTGGTTTTTATTCCCGATAGATTTATCAGGCCACGTACAGACATGGATTTATTTTAGTTTTTCAATTATCTTTAGCTTTATTGTTAATACTCAAATTAACTTATTAACGGGAATTACGACATTCTTCTTGTTTAATAATGATGGATTAATTCGTGCAAAGCGCGTTATCATAGATTTGTTTTCAGGGCTTTTATTACCAATTAGCTTTTATCCTCTTTGGGCACAAGATTTAATGGGGTATCTTCCTTTTCAAGCAATCAGCTATATTCCAAGCATGATCTTTACAGAAGGATTTACGGGAAGTGAAGTGGTAACTGCATTGGTGACACAGCTTATTTGGTCACTGCTTTTATTTATTCCTATCGTCTTTCTATGGAATGTTGCAAAGAAAAAGATGGTCATCCAAGGAGGGTAAGCAATGTTTTATTTTTCTATGTTCTTTCAATACATCAGTCAATATATAAAAACCAGACTTCAATACCGAGCTGATATGGTTGTTGAAGTTGTATCTGATTTACTATTTCAAGCAGTAAACTTAATTTTTATTTTAGTTGTATTTGGCCACACTCAATTTCTCAACGGTTGGTCACGAGAAGAAATCATTTTTATTTATGGATTCTTCCTAGTTCCTTTTGCGGTATTCTCTTCATTCTTTAACATTTGGGATTTTAATGAGCGCTATATTGTTAAAGGTGAAATGGATCGTATCTTAACAAGACCTATTCATAGCTTGTTTCAAGTGATTTTAGAAAGAATGGAATTAGAGTCTTTATTTGGAGCAATCACCGGGGTGGCAGTGATGATTTATGCTGGCTCCATTTTAGACCTTTCGTTTGCTTGGTATGACTTTTTCATCTTTATTCTATTTGTGCTCGGGGGAGCGTTGGTATATGCAGGTATCTTTATTGCACTCGCAAGCATAGGTTTTTGGTCAGATGCTCGTACGTCTATTATGCCAACGATGTATAACATTGGAAACTATGGACGCTATCCTGTTGATATTTATAACAACGTCATTCGTTATGTGCTAACATGGATTTTACCGTTTGCCTTTGTTGGAGTATATCCAGCTGCTTACTTCTTAGGAAGAGAAGAATGGTATGGCTATGCATTTTTAACTCCAGTTATGGGGGTTATCTTTTTTACTCTAGCTATTGTCTTATGGAATGTTGGTGTAAAAAGGTATCGAGGAGCAGGCAACTGATGCCTGCTTTTTTTATGCTATTGAACAGTAATGAGTAGGTAGGGGACAACGTATAGTAATACAAGAACTTTTTTACTTAAAGGAGTATCCGTATGACGGTTTCGTTGATTCTAGTCATTGTGTTTCTAATGGTAGGAAGCATGAAATTTTTGTTTGAAAAAGAGCTCGGTGAATTTCATTTCTTCTCACTTGGTCATTTTTTTGTTTTACTTTATTCATATTTAACGGTTTTGCTTGGCTTTAGCTTAATCTATACGGTTTGTGAAATGAGTAATATAGAAGTAATTAGTGGAGGATTTTATCATCAAGAACATTATTTTTATACACTGTTCAACAGCATGTATTTTAGTGCCATTACGCTATTCTCTGTAGGGTATGGAGATATGTATCCCGTTGGTATTGGAAAGATGTTTGCAACAATCGAAGCTCTCATTGGGTATATGATGCCAGCTGTTTTTGTGATTCGCACGGTAAGTCGAAATGAGAAAGTTTAAAAGTTGTCTTAAATCGCGAAATTGGTTACCCTATAACCATAGAGAACTGTATAAAAGGAGCGATATAAGATGACAGTAACAGTAGGTGAAGTAGCACCAGATTTTAAACTAGCAGCTAACAATGGAGAAGAGGTGGCTCTATCTGATTATAAAGGTCAAAATGTTGTTCTTTATTTTTATCCAAAAGATATGACGCCGGGCTGTACGACAGAAGCATGTGATTTCAGAGATGCTCATCAAGAATTTGCAGACTTAGATGCAGTTATCTTAGGCGTAAGTCCAGATCCAATTGATAAACATCAAAAATTTATTGATAAACATGGACTACCATTTTTACTATTAGCAGACGAAGATCATCAAGTTGCTGAAGCATATGGTGTATGGAAGTTAAAAAAGAACTTTGGAAAAGAGTATATGGGCATTGAGCGCTCGACGTTCATTATTAACAAAGACGGTGAAATTGCGAAAGAATATCGCAAAGTGCGTGTGAAAGATCACGTAGCAGAAGCTTTACGTTTTATTAAAGAAAATTTAGCATAATTAAGGCATTCGTCTATAACAAAATCTTTCGTTATGCGTATGATAACAGTGTAGGGCATACCTCCTCAGGTGTTACGATATAAAGCGCGACTTAGATAGTCGCGTTTTTTTTTGAATGAATAAAAAATCGTTTAAAAATAATATATAGTAGGAATTGTTAATGAGATTGACAAAGTGAAGCAGTAAGAGTTACACTAATTGTAAGAATTATAAAGTAAGAATGCTTATAGAAGAGAGGTGCATGACGTGTCAAATCATTTACAAGAAGCGCTTGAAATGCTGAAAGAAACTGGCGTTCGCATTACACCGCAACGTCATGCTATTTTAGAGTATTTAATCAATTCAATGACACATCCAACTGCTGATGATATTTATAAAGCATTGGAGGATAAATTTCCTAATATGAGTGTGGCAACCGTTTATAATAATCTACGCGTTTTTAAAGAAGTAGGAATTGTAAAAGAGCTAACTTACGGAGATGCTTCAAGTCGTTTTGATTATATTACGACCGAGCATTACCACGTAATATGCGAAAAGTGTGGAAAAATTGTTGACTTCCATTATCCAGGATTAGATGAAGTAGAAGCACTTGCAGCGCACATTACCGGGTTTGAGATTAGTCACCACCGTATGGAGATTTATGGTACTTGTCCGGATTGTACAACTAAAAAAGCACATTAAAAAGCTGATAGTTATGATATACTATCAGCTTTCTTTGTGTCTTTTCTATTATATTTCTCATCAAACTCTTTTCCATCAAGGGCTGGATCTAGAGTCAAAGGCTCATTGCAGTACATACATAAGTCTACTCGTCCAAGCATTTTCGTATGTTTATTACAGGTTGGGCATGTGACCTGTACAGCTTTAGTAGAAAGCATGCCAATCCAAAAGTAAACAACGGTACTAGCAATGATACATAGTAAACCTAATAGCATAAAAATGGTCATAAGCCACATGGAAGATTTAAAAAAGATTCCTCCATACATCACGATGAAGCCAATAAAAATTAAGCTTAATGCAAATGTCCTGATCTTATTGATTTTACTTGAGTATTTAATTCCCATGAAAAATCTCCCTCCCACTTTATAAATATAGCATAATTGTAAGAAAAATAAGTCTTTTAGGTTGAATTAACTGATAGAACTGTTTAGGGAGTGAATACAAGAGAGAATTTGTTATAATAAGCTGTGAGGAAGTCCATCACGAACATTCACACTAAATGTGTTTCAATATAAAAGAAGATTAGACCAATATCTTTAATTATGATAGTGAGGAGCTTGCAGAATGGAAGATATTTTACGACCGCTATACCAAGAGCGAGCAAGTAAAAAAGAAACGTTAGGTATTTTATTAATAGAAAAAAGGAAAACAGATTCACCAGTTACAGATGACTTAGATGCCATACTATTTATTATCACAAGTAACAATGAGGTACCTGTGTTTGTGAAGCAGTATGAGTATAAAGAACAAAGAGCAGCTCTTTATATAGCTTCAGAACAGCAGATCAGCGAATGGATTATGATAGGTACCAACCGACGTACTGTTGATTGGGTGTTAAATGGAAAAGTACTGTTTGATCGTAATGAATACGTAGCAAATTTGAAAAAAAGACTACTGGATTTTCCGCGCGAAGATCGAGTGAAGAGGATAGGTATTGAATTTGCCAAGCTTATTCGCCGTTTTAAAGAAGGAAAAGACTTTTATACGTCAAATCATCATCTAGATGCATTCAATCATGTGGTTCATGCTTTACACCATTTAGCGCGTCTATCAGTACTAGAAAATGGGTTTTACCCAGAGGTTACTGTTTGGAATCAAGTGAAAAAAATTGAGCCATCTATTTATCGTTTATATGAAGAGCTTGTTGGCAGCCAAGAAGAGATAAACAAGAAGCTTGAGCTATTATTCTTAGCTAGTGAGCTTTATGTAAATAAAAAAGTTGATATAGGTTCTACACATCTATTAACAATTATGAGCGAAAAAGAAGAGTGGACGTTTAATGAACTCATTTCACATCAGCAAGTTAACCCATATGCAATCGATTTAGGAATTTTGCTAGAATTCCTCATCCAAAAAGAGATTGTAGTAGTTCATAAAGTGGAGACAAAAGGAAAGAGTTTATATCATCGTCACTACGCTATTAATAAGGGTTAATAAAGGAAAGATAAAAAAACAAATGTTTTTTTATCTTTTTTTAAAAAAGATGTTGACGTTCATGAAAATACATGTTAAATTTATATACGTCGCTGATGAGCGATACCAAGTTTATGAAAAACTTGAAAAATAATCTTAAAAAAGTTGTTGACAAAAAGTTAACTACTTGGTAAGATAAGAAAGTCGCCTAAGAGCGGCGGTTGAA
>NZ_BCVD01000100.1 GCF_001591565.1 Priestia flexa NBRC 15715
AACTCTTATCGCCTCAAGGCGACTTTCTTATCTTATCACCAGGAGAAGTGCTTGTCAACACTTTTCAATAAAACTCATTACCTCTTAGCGACGTATATTAATATAACATGGTAAATTCAATAAAGCAACACTTTTATCGATAAAAAAATGAAAGAATTGTTTTCCTTAACAATTCTTTCATTTTGAGATTGTTATTTATTATAATACGAACTGATTAATTATAAACAGCCCTATAATCCCAGGAACTCCTAGTACACCAGATATTATTGCTGTTGGTGCATTTATCGGAATATGAATATCAAACTGCGCACCAAAGATATTAATAAAAAAGAGTAACAGGACCCCTATTATTAACTTGATAGTTAAGTTTCCCATTATACGGAACATATTTTCTACACCACCTTTTATAAGTAGAAGTACGATTAAGCCTACTAAAACAGGAATAACAATAAGAGGTTGAGTTAACATATTTATCCCTTCTTTATAAATAAAATAATATTACTTATATGTATGTCCTACTTTTAAAAACAATCCATTTTTATTAAACAAAAAAGATGCCTTAAATTAAGACATCTTTCGAATAGATATATTTCTATGTTTTGCTTCTTTTAATAAAAAGAGATATTTAACTTTTGCTAATTTCATGTCTACTAAAACTGCATCTGAAGGATCTACACTTCTTTCAACAATAACCTCTTTTTTATTCCACTTATCTTTTAATTCATTGAACGTTTTAAGAAAAGATTCATCATATTCTTTTCTTAACCAACCTTTTCGTTTAAAAAACATGGCATAGCTCCTTACCTATACGTCTCTACGACCTTCTAAAGCTTTAGATAAAGTTACCTCATCAGCATACTCTAAATCTCCGCCTACTGGTAAACCATGTGCAATTCTAGTAATTCTTATACCAGTGGGTTTTAACAGCCTAGAAATGTACATTGCCGTTGCTTCACCTTCAATATTAGGATTTGTTGCTAAAATTACTTCTTGGATTTCATCATTTTGAAGCCTCTTCAACAATTCAGGAACTTTAATATCTTCTGGACCAATACCTTCCATTGGAGAAATTGCACCGTGAAGGACGTGATACAGACCCGTATATTCCTTCATTTTCTCCATAGCAATAACATCTTTAGGATCTTGAACGACACACACAATAGTACGGTCTCTCCTTTGATCCTGACAGATGTAACATGGATCTTGGTCTGTAATGTGACCACAGGTTGAACAATACGTTAAGTTACGCTTTGCATTAACAAGTGCTTTAGCAAAATCAAGCACTGTGTCTTCCTTCATATTTAAAACAAAGAAAGCAAGCCTAACAGCCGTTTTTGGTCCAATACCCGGGAGTTTCATGAAACTATCTATTAGTTTTGAAATTGGTTCTGGATAATGCACGTAGCAACCACCTTAATTAAAGTCCTGGGATATTTAAACCTTTAGTGAATTGTCCCATTGTGTTATTTGTTAACTCATCCATTTGTTTTAACGCGTCATTCGTTGCTGCTAAAACTAGATCTTGAAGCATTTCGATATCTTCTGGATCTACTACTTCTTCTTTGATTTTTACATCAATGATTTCTTTTTGACCATTTACAACTACTGTAACCATTCCACCGCCAGCTGTTCCTTCTATTGTTTTCTCAGCTAGCTCTTCTTGCGCCTTTTGCATATCTTTCTGCATTTTTTGCATTTGTTTCATCATTTTTTGCATGTTACCCATTCCGCCACGCATCATAATTATAATTCCTCCTAGTTCTATTCGTGTATTTCAATAAGTTCTTCTCCGAAAAGCTTTTTAGCTTCGGAGATTAAAGGGTCTTCTTCTTCTTTTTGAGACCCATTATTTCCTTGCTGCTCTTGAAGAAAATCTCCTCTTACTTTATCCCATTCATTATCAGGGATTGCAACCATTTCACGTTTGCTCCCACTTAAAGTATATAGGATATTTTCTAAATTATCACGTACATTGTTGTTATTTTCAGCAGCCATTTTGCAATGGATTTCATACTTGAATTTTAAGATAAAGGACTTCGAAGATGAAGCCACAGGTTCACTATTAGACAACAGAGCAGCATGTGATGCTTTATTTTGCTGACGTAGCGTTTCTAAAACTTCTGCCCATAGACGCTTAACTTCCTCTAGTTCTTGACGTGATGCTTGTTTTAGGACCTCATGCACTTTTCCTATTGGAACTTTATACTGACTACGCACTTGTCTTTTTACTTTTTGATCACTTGTTTCTTGTTGACTTTGCTGTACTTGAACACCGTTTTCCTTTAGATGATTAACTTGAGCTTCAAGCATTTTAACTTTTTGAAGTAAATCATCCTCTTCGCTCGCTACTGTTTTTTTCTTACTAGAAGATTGAGCAAGTTTCACTAGTGCTACCTCTAGTAACACTCTTGGATGATTCGTCCACTTCATCTCTTGTTGCGTTTGATTAAGTTGGTTAATAATTGAATAGATACCCTCTGCTGGCAGTTGTGAAGCTAACTCTTTAAACTCCTCACTCACTACTGCTTTTTCCATCAAATGTTCCATTTCAGACGACGATTGATAAAGTAAAACATCTCTATAATAAAAGATTAAATCTTCTAAGAAACGAACTGGATCTTTACCGTTTTGAATGAGTTGCTCAACTGCATGTAGCGCTGATACAAGATTCTTCTCCGCAATTGAACGAACAATTTGCAGCATAAATGTATGAGAAACAGCACCTGTAATAGATAACACATCATCTAAAGTAACTTCATTTTCGCTATATGAGATAGCCTGATCTAACAAGCTTAATGCATCCCTCATACCACCTTCAGATGCCTTAGCAACCTCATATAAAGCTTCATCCGCTACGTTTACATCCTCAGATATCAAAACTTCTTTCATTCGATAAACAATATCGTCAGGTGAGATTCGTTTAAAATCAAAACGTTGACATCTTGAAATGATAGTAAGTGGAATTTTATGCGGTTCTGTTGTTGCCAAAATAAATATTACGTGAGGAGGTGGTTCTTCTAATGTTTTTAGCAATGCATTAAACGCACCTATTGAGAGCATATGAACTTCATCTATAATATAAACTTTGTAACGAACGGCACTTGGTGCATATTTGACTTTATCTCTAATATCTCGAATTTCATCTACTCCGTTATTTGAAGCCGCATCGATTTCAATAACATCTGATATGGAACCGTCTGTAATTCCTCTACATGTAGCACACTCATTACAAGGTTCGGATACGGGTGCATGTTCACAGTTAACCGCTTTAGCTAAAATTTTTGCTGCAGTCGTTTTCCCTGTACCCCTTGGCCCTGAAAATAAGTATGCATGCGAAAATTTCTCAAGAACGAGCGCGTTCTGTAAAGTCTTAATAATATGCCGCTGACCAACAACATCTTGAAAGCTTTGAGGGCGGTACACACGATATAAAGCCTGATACGCCACTGCATCTTCTCCTTTTTTGTTATATAAATTTGATATTATTATAACGTACTATAACTATTTTTCCAAAACATCGTTTATCTTATATAGTGAAATATATGCTAAATAAAAAAACCTACTCCATCGTTAGAGTAGGTTACTTTTATATGTATATAACTGCCGTGCACCTTCCTTCGATTAGCCTCCCCAAGCGTTACTTAAGCAGTTAGCTCGGTTCAGGCGACCCTATGGCACATGAGAGGTTCTGCTTACTGCTGCTTCCTTCCGGACCTGACAGGGTTCACAGATTCCCATTGCATAGGACCCAAACGTCAACACCACTTACTTAAGGCAGACCTCAAGGAGAACTAACCTCAGGAAAGGAGTTCGGCCTCGCTAGAGCGGATTGCGAGTACAGGGCACCGCTACCTCCCCGCTTAGCACGGCAAAGTTGAAACCTTTGTTTGAGCACCATGTTGATGCTTATACAAGTATAATTCTTTTTAGGACAAAATGCAACCTTTACAGAATGTAATTTATTGTAAATTTTTCTTTGCTCTTTTTTTTCGATTTCGCAATTCTTTAAAGAATGTACTTAACATTTCTGCACACTCATCTTCGAGAACTCCACCTTGAACTTCTGATTGGTGATTAAACTTTTCATACTCTAATAAGTTCATCAGGGTTCCTGCACACCCTCCTTTAGGATCAAACGCTCCAAACACCACTCTTTTTACACGTGATAACATAATAGCCCCCGCACACATCGGACAAGGTTCTAAAGTAACATATAAAGTCGTATCTTCTAATCGCCACGTATTTAACTTTTGACATGCCTCATCTATAGCTAACAGCTCTGCGTGAGCTATGGATCTTTGTGTACTTTCTCTTAAATTATGGCCTTTTGCAATAACATGTCCATCTTTATCTACGATAACAGCTCCAATAGGAACTTCCATAATTCCACAAGCTTTCTTTGCTTCATCTATAGCTAAACGCATATATTTCTCGTCTTCAAGCATGTTCCAAACTCCTTACATATTATATTTGTTATGAGCAACACTACTTATTAGGTTAAAAAACAATAAGGAGATTGTATATGAATGATTCTAAAATTGCATTAGTTATTATTGATATGATTAATGATTTTCAATTTAAAAATGGGAAAATCCTAGCTGAAAAAGCTAAAATTCTCGCGCGTAATATCTCTTCATTAAAAGCAGAGTGTTCAAGTAAAAAAATTCCTGTTATCTATATAAATGATCACTATAAATTATGGCAAGCTAATTTAAATAAAATCCTTGAATACTGCACAAATCCAATAAGCTCCCCCATACTCCAGTATATACAACCCCATACTACGGATTACTTTTTAATTAAACCAAAGCATTCTATTTTTTATGGAACAGCTTTAACCATTTTACTACAGCAACTAAACGTTAAAACATTAATTTTAACAGGGTTAGCGGGAAATATATGTGTGCTCTTTTCAGCAAATGATGCTTATATGAGAGAGTACAACCTGATTATCCCTAAAGATTGTATTGCATCAAATTCTGATGAAGATAACAAGTTCGCTATCGAAATGATGCAAAATGTACTTAAAGCGAACATTTGTGAACATAGTGATTTAATTACATAAGCATTTGCTTACTCTTTTGTTCATAGACTTAATAAACATTCTTTTTTGGGGGCGTTTATTACTATGGATATTTACACTGTAAAGTCTGGAGATAGCATTTATAGTATTGCTCAACGGTTTCAAATTGAAGCTTCAAAAATTAGCTTAGCAAATGAATTACCTGATCCCAATCGATTAGTGGTGGGCCAGGCATTGGTTGTACCTATTAACGAAAGTTACTATACCGTTAGAAAAGGCGATACATTATGGAAGATAGGGCGAACCCTAGGAGTTAGTTATCAATCAATCGCAAAAGCTAACAACCTTTCCATCACTTCTCCTCTAACACTTGGAACACAGTTGCTCATTCCAGCTTCTCCAAAGACAGAAGCTGAATTTTTAGGATATGTTGAAACAAGTAACCGTACCATTAGTAGCGAAACGGAAAAATTGATTAAGAAGAATGCTAAATACCTCACATATTTGGGACCGGCTAACTTCGAAGTACAGCGCAATGGCTCTATCAAAGAACCTCCATTAAAAAACTTTGGAACTATTGCACAAGAAAACGATGCAATTTTTTTAATGGTTCTTGCCAATATCGAAGACGGCGGGTTTAGTGCAGAGGTAGGAGAAGCAATCTTAAACAATGCGGATGTTCAAGATAAATTGCTTAATAATATTATTCGTATTGCTACAGAGAAAAACTTTAAAGATATTCATTTTGACTTTGAATTCTTACGTCCGGAAGACAAAAATGCTTATATTATATTTTTAGAAAAAGCAAAGAAACGGCTTCAAGCTGAAGACTTGTTAATATCTGTAGCATTAGCACCTAAAACAAGTAGTGATCAAAAAGGAAAGTGGTATGAAGCACATGATTACAAAAGAATTGGGGAGATAGCAAATTTTGTTGTCCCTATGACATACGAATGGGGATACAGTGGAGGTCCTCCAATGGCTGTTTCTCCGATTGGCCCTGTCAGAGATGTGCTAGAATATGCTATTTCAGAAATACCTAGCAAAAAAATTATCATGGGACAAAATCTATACGGATATGATTGGACGCTTCCATTCAAACCAGGTGGTGAGTATGCAAAAGCAATTAGTATGCAAAAGCAATTAGTGTTCAAAGAGCGATTGAAATTGCGTATCAGTACAACGCAAGCATACAGTATGATAAAAAAGCTCAGGCTCCCTTTTTCCGATACTCTGATTCAGCTCAAAAAACGCATGAGGTATGGTTTGAAGATGCCCGGTCAATCCAAGCAAAATTCGATTTGTTAAAAGAATTAAACTTAAGAGGCATGGCTTATTGGAAGTTGGGATTACCTTTCCCTCAAAACTGGCTACTCCTTGATGATAACTTTAAAGTAATTAAAAGAATACCTGAATAATTTTAAAGAGGATAATTCCTACAGCATAGGATTATCCTCTTTTTATGTTTCCTTCCGTTTTTTACAACTGGTTTTTCTTTTTGTTTTTATCCATTCTCCCCTCTTATTGTGATACAATGTTTTTTGTCAATTTTCGAGAACATGTATAGATAAAGGAGGAAGAGTCCATGGGGGAAATACCTTTTATTACTGTTGAGGGCCCTATAGGTGTTGGGAAAACCTCCCTAGCTAAGGCTATTGCAGAGGCATTTCAATTTCAACTTTTGAAAGAAATTGTTGATGAAAATCCATTCCTTGGGAAATTCTATGAGGATATTGAAGAGTGGAGCTTTCAAACTGAAATGTTTTTTCTATGCAACCGTTATAAACAGTTGGAGGATATTCAAAAGCATTTTCTACATCAACATCAGCCTGTCGTTGCTGACTATCATATTATGAAAAACATGATTTTTGCTCAGCAAACTTTAAAGGATAGTCAGTACATAAAATATGTACAAATCTACGATATACTGACACATGATATGCCAAAGCCCAACATTGTTATTTACTTAAATGCTACTTTACCTACACTATTGAAGCGTATTAAAATGCGTGGAAGGGAAATTGAAAAAAACATTGACCCTTCTTATCTAGCTCAGCTAAGCTCCGATTATGAGGAAGCAATTAAAACCTTCAAAGAAAATAACCCACAGGTAACTGTTTTACGCTATAGTGGAGATGAACTAGACTTTGTCAAAAATAAAGAGCATTTAGAGCATATCATCTCAGATGTTAAAAGCAGCTTATTAAAAAGGAGTTCTACAATATGAATTTACGAACAAAATACAACATTCCAAATGATGCTGTATTGACTATCGCTGGAACAGTAGGCGTTGGGAAATCTACAATGACACAAGCTCTTGCAGATGCGTTGAACTTTCGCACTTCTTACGAGAAAGTTGATACAAATCCATATTTAGATAAATTCTACGCTGACTTTGAAAGATGGAGCTTTCATCTTCAGGTTTACTTCCTAGCGGAGAGATTTAAAGAACAGAAAAGAATTTTTGAATACGGTGGAGGCTTTATACAAGACCGTTCAATTTACGAAGATACTGGTATTTTCGCTAAAATGCATTTCGAAAAAGGAACAATGTCCAAGGTGGATTACGAAACGTATACAAGCTTGTTTGATGCAATGGTTATGACTCCCTACTTCCCACACCCTGATTTATTAATTTATTTGGAAGGTAGTTTTGAAGATATCGTTGATCGTATCCAAGAACGTGGAAGACCTATGGAACAACAAACGCCCTTAGATTATTGGAGAGAAATGCACAAACGCTATGAGGATTGGATTAATAACTTTACAGCTTGTCCTATTTTACGATTAGATATTAATGATTACGATATCTTAAGAGACCCGACATCCGTTGAACCGATTGTTGAAAAAATCTCTAAGTTTTTACATCACAACGAAAAATTAAAAAGAAGACATTCATAATTCATTCCCATTTTTCTTCGTGAAAAATGGGAATGAAAAAACGCCACTTCTAAAAGTGACGTTTTACAATCTCCAATTTATCGCGCAATGTTTAAATAACATTTAAAGTCAAATATGGCGGAGGAAGAGGGATTCGAACCCCCGCGGGCTGTAACACCCCTGTCGGTTTTCAAGACCGATCCCTTCAGCCGGACTTGGGTATTCCTCCGTTTCGACATTTATAAATTTATCACATATACAAACAAGAGTCAAGCTGTTTTCTAAAAAAAATGATTCACAACAAAAAAGTTGTGAATCATTTCAATTTAACCGTTAATAACCTCTTTGTTCCCCATGTAAGGACGTAATACTTTTGGAATAACAACTGAACCATCTTCCTGTTGATAGTTCTCTAAAATTGCAGCCACTGTACGCCCAATCGCTAATCCAGATCCATTTAATGTGTGTACGTATTCTGGTTTCCCTTTTGCCTCGCGGCGGAAGCGAATATTAGCTCTTCGCGCTTGGAAACTTTCAAAGTTTGAACAAGAAGAAATTTCACGATATGACTCATAGCTTGGAATCCACACTTCAATATCGTATTTTTTAGCTGCTGTAAATCCTAAGTCTCCAGTACACATGCTTAAAACACGGTATGGCAGTTCTAACAACTGTAATACTTTTTCAGCATGTCCTGTCAGATTTTCAAGCTCAGCGTAAGAATCTTCTGGTTTTACAAAACGAACTAGCTCTACTTTGTTAAATTGATGCTGACGAATTAGTCCACGTGTATCTCTACCAGCTGAACCTGCTTCTGATCTAAAACATGCGCTGTATGCTGTATAAGCTAATGGTAATTGGTCTCCATTAATGATTTCATCACGGTGTAGATTAGTTACGGGAACTTCAGCCGTTGGGATTAAGAAATAGTCTTCCTCTTTAATTTTAAAAGCATCTTCTTCAAACTTAGGAAGCTGCCCTGTTCCTGTCATGCTTGTACGATTAACCATATATGGAGGAAGAATTTCTTCATATCCATGCTCATCCATGTGTAAGTCCATCATAAAGTTGATTAAGGCACGTTCCAAACGAGCTCCTAGGCCTTTATAAAACACGAAACGGCTTCCCGTTACCTTTGCTGCACGTTCAAAGTCTAAAATATTTAAATCTGTTCCTAGATCCCAGTGTGGCTTCGGCTCAAAATTAAATTGACGAACCTCTCCCCATTTTCTAATTTCTACATTTTCATCTTCCGTTTCACCAACTGGAACACTCTCATGTGGAATATTAGGGATTGAAAGTAATAGTTGTTCTAATTCTGTTTCTACAGTACGAAGACGCTCATCTAACTCTTTAATTTTGTCTCCTACTTGACGCATTTCTAAAATCATACTATCTGCATCTTGCTTTTCACGTTTTAATTGAGCAATTTGTTGAGACACTTCATTACGCTTACTCTTTAATTCCTCAGTTTGAACTAATAGCTGTCTGCGCTCTACATCTAACTCTTCAAAGCGCCCAAGATCTGATAAATCTTCTCCGCGGAACTTTAATTTTTCTTTTACTTCTTCAAGATTAGCTCGTAAAACCTTTACGTCTAACATCTATTTACCTCCTTATTTGTATAAAATGGGCAAAATAAAAACTCCCATCCCTATAAAAGGGACGAGAGTTTAGCCCGCGTTGCCACCCTAGTTGAAGGCTCATAAATAAACCTTCCTCTTCAGTCAGATAACGGAATGAACCGAAGCTATCTACTTACTGTTTCAATAGCTTGCTCCAGGATGGATTCGTAAAGGCTAAACATCGATTTTCACCAACCATCGACTCTCTAAAGTTTAACTTCTTTACTACTATTTCCTATCAACGCTTTATACTTTTCAACATTGTAATTAATAATCATAATGTACTACAAGTCTATACAAGTTGCAATTGGTTTATACAGGTTTTTTCAGAGACTCTTTCACCATGTCGATAAAATACTCTGTCATACGATGGTCATCCGTTAATTCTGGATGAAACGAACACCCTAAAAATTGTCCCTGTTTTGCAGCTACGATACGATCATCATGAATAGATAGGACTTCCACGTTCTCACCGACTTCTACAATATGAGGCGCACGAATAAATACTCCAATAAAATCATCTGCAACTTCTTTTATATTTAATTTCGCCTCAAAGCTCTCACGTTGGCGACCAAAAGAATTTCGAGCCACCTTAATATTCATAACACCTAAATGAGGCTCATCATAGTCTACAATTTCGCCTGCTAGTAAGATTAGACCAGCACAAGTCCCAAAGATTGGTTTGCCACTTTTAGCAAATTGGCGCAGTGAATCCATAAAGTCATATTTATCAATCAGACGTCTCATTGCCGTACTTTCTCCACCTGGTAAAATGAGCCCGTCCACTTCTTCTAGCTGTTCTACTTTTTTAATAATAATCGCTTCAGCCCCTGTTGCTTCCACTGAATGCGCATGCTCTCTAAATGCACCTTGTAGTCCTAAAACTCCAACCTTCACCATGCTGTTAAAACTCCCTTACTGTTACCAGCCACGCTCTTGCATGCGATTTTCTGGTAATAATGTTGAGATTTCAATACCTTTCATTGCATTTCCTAATCCTTTAGAAAGCTTTGCAATTAACTCATAATCTTCATAATGCGTTGTTGCTTCTACGATTGAACGAGCAAATTTTTCTGGATTATCAGACTTAAAGATACCAGAACCTACAAACACTCCATCTGCTCCTAATTGCATCATTAATGCCGCATCTGCTGGTGTTGCAACGCCACCTGCAGCAAAGTTAACCACTGGAAGGCGACCTTCACGCTTGATTTGTAATAATAGCTCATAAGGTGCACCTAGTAGCTTTGCTTCCGTCATTAACTCAGCTTCGTCCATACCCACTACTTTACGTACTTGTGCGTTCACTTGACGCATATGACGTACAGCTTCTACAATGTTCCCTGTACCTGGTTCACCTTTTGTACGAAGCATAGCAGCGCCTTCTGCAATACGACGTGCAGCTTCGCCTAAATCGCGGCAACCACAAACAAATGGTACTGTAAACGTATTTTTATTCAAATGAAATTCTTCATCTGCTGGTGTTAATACTTCACTTTCATCAATATAGTCTACGCCCATTGCTTCTAAAACACGCGCTTCTACAATGTGACCGATACGTGCTTTAGCCATTACCGGAATTGAAACAGCATTCATAACTTCTTCGACAATTGTCGGATCTGCCATGCGAGATACGCCACCTGCAGCACGAATGTCTGCTGGTACACGTTCTAATGCCATAACTGCAACTGCTCCTGCTGCTTCTGCAATCTTTGCTTGTTCAGCATTAACAACGTCCATAATAACGCCGCCTTTTTGCATTTCCGCCATTCCGCGTTTTACTCTGTCAGTACCTGTAATGTTACTCATGTTTGTCTTCCCCCAGTATAGTTGTATTACACATAATCAATAAATTATGTATACAAAATTCAAAACTTATTGTCTATTTTACCTTATTTTCTGAAAAAATCCTATTAAAATTGTGTAGTTTGAAAAACTTGTCTAAAAAAAGAAGATACTAAATGCAACAAAAATCTTGCTTTAGTATCTCCTTTTATAAATGGTTTATGAATTAAAACCAATTCTTAATATTAGCGGCTGCATCAGACCATACACCTACAAAGAAATCACCTATACTTCGTATTGCTAAAACAAACCAGTTAGCCTTTTCAATCGTAGTATCTGCAACGACAGGCACTTTATTTGTTCCGTTATTTACTGCATAACCTAAATCATCAAGATTCTTATTCTTGGCACTAACGTAACCTACAACCTGACCCTCTTTAATTGGTGCAACGATTCGATCTTTCTCATCTACAACTTTAGGATTAAAATCAAATTGAAGAGAGATTTTACTTTCTTCACCTTTTTTTGTAAGAACATTCACTGGTTCTTTTGTTACAACTTTTAGCTCTTTATTTTTCCCTTTTACGACTGGAAGGGACTCATGCTTTTTAACAGCCTTGCCTTCTGGAGCTACTTGTTTTAGCTCATAATTATCAAATGCATAATCTAAAAGTTTTTTTGTTTCTGTAAAGCGCGCTCCTTCAAAAGACTTACCATTATTTTTGGCATTCATGACTACTGCAATATAACGAACACCATCTCGTTCAGCTGTTCCTGTAAAGCAATAGCCTGCAAAGTCTGTATGTCCTGTTTTCAAGCCATCTAAACCTTCATATCCGTATGTAGGGAAAGATGGAAGCATTTTATTCCAGTTATCCATCGTCGTTTCGCCTTGTTGACCTGGTCGGAAGATCTTTTCAGGTGTCTTAGCCGTTTCTAATACTTCTGGATAATCATGAAGAATATGAAAAGCTAATGCTGATACTGCGCGAGCTGATAGTAAATTTTCATCATCAGCTTTTGTACCTTTTGGATGTTGACCTTTTAACAATGAGTTAGAAAGACCTGTTGAGTTAACAAATTTAGCTTCACCTAAATTTAACTCTTCTGCCTTTTTATTCATCAATTTAATAAACTCGGCTTCAGATCCTGCTAAAGCCTCAGCTAGTGCAATACTCGCTCCATTTGCTGAGTAAATAGCCATTGCTTCATACAATTCTTTAATCGTATATTTCTCTGTTGTTAATAATGGAACATTTGACAATGAGTAATCTTGTGAGATATCTGCAGCATATTTGCTAACTCCTACTCGATCATCCCAAGAAAGCTTTTTTTCGTGAATAGCTTCTAAAATTAAATACTCAGTCATCATTTTTGTCATACTAGCAATACCTAGTACAGCACCTGAATTCTTTTCATACAAAATTTGGCCTGTATCTGCTTCAATCAAAATAGCGGCATCTGCTTCAACATTTGGAAATTGTGAAGCTGCAGACGCATTTGGAGTGATTAAAGAACTAGCCATTAAGAAAACAGCAACTAATGCAAAAAGCTGTTTTATCAATTTTTTCTTCACTACCAATACCCTCCAGACATAAATCACATAGAGGTTATTTTATCACACAAAAATTAAAAAAAATAGATAAAGAAGTACCGTTAAAACAATCTTGAGCATAAAAAAGCACTTCTCTAAATTAGAGAGGTGCTTTTTTACTTAGCTAAGTGAATAGTTTGGAGATTCTTTTGTAATTTGAACGTCATGTGGGTGACTTTCTCTTAGGCCAGCTCCTGTCATACGGATAAACTGTGCCTCTTCACGCAATGCTTGTAGGTTAGCTGAGCCGCAATATCCCATTCCAGCTCTTAATCCCCCAATTAGCTGATATAAAGTGTCAGCAACAGGCCCCTTATAAGGTAAGCGCCCTTCAATGCCTTCTGGAACAAACTTTTTATTATCTTCTTGGAAATAACGATCTTTACTTCCTTTTTCCATTGCTCCAACTGAGCCCATACCACGGTATACTTTAAAGCGTCTTCCTTGGAAGATTTCTGTTTCACCAGGGCTTTCAGTTGTACCGGCTAATAAGCTCCCTAGCATAACAGTGTGTCCACCAGCAGCTAGTGCTTTTACTATATCTCCAGAGTACTTAATTCCTCCGTCTGCAATTACTGGTACACCGTGTTTTCTTGCTTCAGTGGCGCAATCATATACAGCCGTAATTTGTGGAACACCTACTCCAGCTACAACACGAGTTGTACAAATTGAACCAGGTCCTATTCCAACTTTCACTACGTCTACACCTGCTTCAATTAACGCTCTTGTTCCTTCAGCAGTTGCAACGTTTCCTGCAATAATATTTAATTCCGGATACGTTTCACGAATTGAACGTACGGTATTTAAAACGCCTAATGAATGACCATGTGCCGTATCAATTACAATAACGTCCACACCAGCTTTTACTAACTTCTCAATTCGAACCATTGAATCAGCCGTCACACCAACTGCTGCCCCTACTAATAAACGTCCCTGCTTGTCCTTCGCAGCATTTGGAAATTCAATTACTTTTTCAATGTCCTTGATTGTAATTAAACCTTTTAATACACCTTTGTCATCTACAAGTGGTAATTTTTCAATTTTGTATTGCTGTAAAATCTTTTCAGCTTCGTCGAGCGTTGTTCCTACTGGAGCTGTAACTAACTCTTCTTTTGTCATTACATCAGAGATAAGCATTGAGTAATCTTGAATAAAACGCAAATCACGATTTGTCAGAATACCAACTAACTTTTGCTCTTCTTCGTTATTTACAATTGGTACGCCAGAGATACGATATTTTCCCATCAAATGTTCTGCAGCAAATACTTGATTTTCTGGTGTTAAGAAAAATGGATCGGTAATAACACCACTTTCAGAACGCTTTACTTTATCAACTTGCTCGGCTTGTTGTTCAATAGACATATTCTTATGAATGATCCCTAAACCACCTTGACGAGCCATAGCAATTGCCATCTCTGCTTCAGTTACTGTATCCATACCTGCACTAATGAATGGTACATTTAGCTTTAGCGTTTTTGTTAGTTCTACACTCATATCAACATCTTTTGGCAACACTTCAGATTTAGCTGGCACTAACAAAACATCATCAAATGTTAAACCTTCTTTTGAAAATTTACTTTCCCACATTATAGAATCCTCCTCAAAGCGACAGAATATTATTAGTAGATTAACAATTGCTTATGTAGCTGTCAATAACCATACTATATATCAGATAATTCTAATAATAAAAGAGGTGATTTTTTGAGTTTCACTTATGATGTTTGGAAACCTTATCATTTATTTTTCTCAGCCCCTTTTTCACAAAAGTATTTATATAATCAGTACAATTCTTCAAGCATTGTTGATGCTGAACAGCGTAGTTTTAAAAATTGTTATCCATTTATTTATTATCTGGAACATAGCAAAAATTATTATCAAACTGCACTAAAATCTCATACTTCCATGCAACCAGTATTACTTTTTTATGGTTTATCCCAGTTGTTAAAAGCATGTCTATTAACTAAAAATCCAGTTTATCCAGAAAATACAGCAGTTCTAGCACATGGAGTGTCAACACGAAAAAGAAAAAAGCAAAGTTATGACTTTCTTGATGATGAAGTAAAAATTCAAAAAAATGGGTTATTTTCTGAGGTTGGAAAAGAACTGTTTCACATGAAACAATTAGAAGGTCAAAAATATACAATGACTGAGTTATTAGTACATATTGATGAAATGTATTCATTATTTAATGAATTAAGCCCTTCAAGAGCTTCTAAGAAAGTATTAGTAGGGAACTTAAATAATAAAGAGTTAATTTTCCCTAACCAAATTAAAGAATCTTATCATATGGACAATACACGATTACATTTATATTTACAAGATCGCTTCAAGATAGACATGCGTATGCAAGAAATAAATCCTACTCTTAGAATTTCTTTTGCAAACTTACATACAAATCTCTATCAATGTTCTCCTCTACTTTTCAATTTAGAAACAAGCGATTTGCATCTAACAACATCACGTGAACAATGCGTATACTTTCCTGAGATCCTAAGTCATTATCTAATCTTGTATAATCTTAGTATGATTTCTCGCTATGAAACAGAATGGTGGTATGAGTTATTACATACCTATTCGTCAAAGGATTATCCATATATTATGCATTTTTTACAGTTAACAAGTATAAAAGCACCTTATTTATTATTTAATTATTTGCAATCGCAAATAAAAAAAGACTAGCTAATTTAGCTAGTCTTTTAAATGTG
>NZ_BCVD01000101.1 GCF_001591565.1 Priestia flexa NBRC 15715
AAACAATAGCTATGGCCATATCTTTAGATTAACTGTGCGATTTCAGTTTTTCCTCTATCTTCTGCAGGAGTCGAGTGCCTTACGCTCCATTCCTTTTTCCAAATTGGTTTTTCCGAATAAACAAAAAACCTAACCAATCAAGAGTTATAAACTTTTGATTGGTTAGGTTTAGTAGGGACTGCACTACTTATGTCTCAGTTCTCTGCTGCGTTAAAATAATTGTCCAAGCTGCTTAAAGAGCGTATACACACCCATAACAGCCATAATGACTACAACAAAAGAGCCGAAAATGGTAAGCCAAAGCGGATGCTTATAGTCACCTACAATCTTTTTCTTGTATGCAGCTACAAGCATTGTGCCAAGCGAAATTGGTAAGATTAGTCCATTTAGAGCACCTGCTAAAATTAAGAGGGTAACGGGTTGACCAATTGTTAAAAACACCAATGTTGATACAGTGATGAAACCGATAATGACCCAGTTTTCATATTGAGCAATTTTTTCATTGAATGATTTAATAAATGACACAGATGTATAAGCTGAACCGATGACGGATGTAATCGCAGCTACCGCCATTACGACACCAAACAGCTTATAGCCGACATTGCTTCGTCATTTCCGATAACGTACGAACCAAAGCTTTCACCAAGATCACAGTTTAAATCGATTGTGAACATGCTAAAACCTCCTTTAATTTTTCATTCGTAACATTATTTTTAAGTGCTCAAGCAATCGCTCTTGCTTCATGAATCGTTCCTGAGCCGCTTGTAGTGAAATTTTCTGAAACTGCAGCTGTTTTCCAGGAGGTATTTGTGCAAGTGTAGAAAAATCAGCTGATGCAACCTGCCCAATTCTTGAGTAACCACCTGTTGTCTGATGATCAGCTAGTAGAATAATAGGCTGACCGTCACTTGGAACTTGAATGGTACCAAACGTAACGGCAGTTGATAATAGCTCCCGCTTGTTTGTTCGCTCCAGTATTGTACTCTCACTCTGTAATCGATACCCCATTCGATCTGATTGAGGAGTAACCGCATAGCTTGTGTCAAAAAAACTGCCTTACTTTCTTTTGTAAACCAAGCGTATTCAGGTCCTTCAATAACTGAAATTGTTGGGTTTTCTTCATATCGCGGCAAAAAATCGGGATGAATGGTCCAAAATGCTTGCTTGAACGGCTTATCCGTTTGCTTATTTAGTAGCCGATTACGAATGACTTCTCCCATTTTTGTTTTAGGATGACAAAACAGCTGATCTCCCGCTTGCAACGCACGCCCTTTAAACCCGCCAACTTCTGGACGTAATGACGTCGATAAACTTCCCATCACTGGGTCAATAATGAACGAACCGGATATGGATAAATAAGCGCGACATCCTGATTTTGGAACACCAAATGCTAGCATACTGCCTTTTGATACAAAAACAGGGCGCCACATCTTAACAGGTTCACCATCAATTGTTGGTGACAAATCGCCTCCCGTAATTGCGATGAGCGTATCTTCTTCAAACCTAATCTTAGGTCCCATCAAGGTAATTTCTAGTGCTGCTTTTTCTTCTTCATTTCCAACAAGTAAGTTCGCAATTCGAAGAGCAAGAACATCCATCGCTCCACTCACGATAATTCCTTCCTTTTGAAACCCTTGTCTTCCCAAATCCTGAACAGTTGTTAGTAATCCTGGACGGATGATATTAACACTCATGGTCACCCTCCTTTTGAGCCACATATTCTTCTTTGGTAATCGGTATAAAACGAATGGAATCTCCTGCTTGCAAAAGAACCGGTTTATGGTCTAGCGGATTAAATAATGACAGTGGCGTTCGCCCAATGATTTGCCAACCTCCTGGTGTTTCAAGCGGATAAATACCTGTTTGTCCTCCTGCAATTCCAACTGACCCTTTTGGTATAGATGCCTGAGGTTTTTCCTTTCGCGGGGTGGCTAACCTTTCGTCCATTCCACCTAAGTATGGAAAGCCAGGAGCGAACCCAATCATATAAACTAGATAGTCTCCTGATGAGTGCACCTTGATTACTTCTTCTTCCGTTAGTTGATGATAGTTTGCAACATGGGCTAAATCCGGTCCAAACTCATCACCGTAGCAAACCGGTATTTCAACAATGCGAGATGTTAATTCACCTTCAGCTTTTGGGATTTGAAGAAGCGCTTCTACTTTACTTTTTACGATTTCATAGGGGGCTTTTCCAATTCGATTAAAAAAGTAGTGGGGCTTATAGTAAATCGTTACAGTTGTAAAAGCAGGTACATATTCAATCATGCCTTCAAAACGATTAGCTTCAAGAATTGCTATAAACTGCTGGATATTTGTATGTATTGTTGGATGAATAACCTCACCGAATGAGACAACGATGCCGCTATCTCCCAATGGATAAATGTTGTATTCAGTGTTCACTCGTTATCCACTCCTTTCTTCTCTTCTATTGTCTCTTGAATGTAATCGTTCAATTCCTACCTCAAAAAAATTACAGACTACGTTTCACTTAATCAAAAGAATCTCATTGTTTCAAGTTTTCAATCATAATTGTGCCAAAAGAAACAGATTACAATCTAGCCAAGCAAAAGAAAAAGCACTAAAGAACTAAGAGAATTTTCCTTCTCAGTTCTTTAAATGCCTCTTCTTGCGAAATCTACAAATCGAAATTTATCCAATCTGTGTCTCGATTCCGTATATTGAAATAAACTTGCATCGTTAAGATAAACATAATTTCGTACAACGACGATGTGGGTATAGTCTTTTAAATCTAAATAGCGCTCATCGTCTTCCGTTACTTCATCTACAGAAATTTCTTTTTTAGCAAAACTGATGCTTAAACCTACTTCTTTTTCTAAGTACTCATAGATAGACCCTTCACAAATTTCACGAGTTAAATGAGGAACCTTTTTTTGTAAAAAGAAATCTTTGTCTAAGATAATTTTTTCACCATCTATTGCACGTGCACGTACCACCTTCCAAACTGAGTCTCGCGATGTACTGTTTAGCTGCGTACACAACTCACTATCAGGCTTAATTAACTCAAAGTCCTCAACCACTGTTCTTGATTCATGTCCAAGTTTTTCTGCCATCTCTTTAAAACTAACAAGACCTGAAATCGGAAAATCAAAGCGAGATACTTCTAAGACATAAGATCCCTTGCCTTTAATCTTTTGAATATAGCCGTTTTGTGATAAAAGGTTCAAGGCTTTTCGAATGGTTTCACGAGACGTGTTGTACGTCACAACCAGCTCATTTTCTGAAGGTAGCTTCGTATGAGGCGGCCATTTCTTCTGTTTAATGTTTTCCACTAGTTCTTCATAGATTTGCATAAACTTATTTTCTTTCATGACTTCACCTACCTTCATTTATTTTATAAAAAGAACGATGAGCTGTCACTCATCGTTCACTTTTTAAGGCGATATACAATTGATTCATAAGGACGAAGCTGAACTTTAGCATACTCTAAAGTTGAATCATCATAGTTTGATAATAAAATTTCGCATTTGTATCCTTCAACATCAACCGTTTCAGGTAGTTCAAACGTTACGTCTTCCCCATAGAAATTATTCACTACGAGCAGCTTTTCATTAGCTCCGTTTCGCACGTATGCAAATAGCGCTGGGTGATCGCTTAAAATAAGCTCATAGTTTCCGCTTGTAATAATATCATACTGTTTTCTAAGCTTAATCAGCGCTTGGTAATGATAAAAAACGGATGTTTTATCTTCTAAAGCACGCTCTACATTTAATTCCCTATAGTTGGAAGCAACATTAATCCAAGGCGCTCCTGTCGTAAAACCCGCATGCTCTTTATCATTCCACTGCACTGGTGTGCGCGAGTTGTCGCGAGACTTTGCTTTTAAGATTGAAATAATCTCTTTCTCACTCATGCCTTCGTTACGCTTAATGTCATAAATGTTAAGTGACTCTACGTCACGATAGTCGGAAATATCATTGAAACCTGGATTTGTCATCCCAATTTCTTCACCTTGATAAATATAAGGCGTACCTTGCATCATATGAATAGTCGTAGCAAGCATTTTAGCAGACTTCTCATGAAATTCCTTGTCGTTTCCATAGCGAGAAACTACCCTTGGCTGATCGTGGTTACACCAAAACAGTGCGTTCCACCCTCCACCTCTGTTCATCTCAACTTGCCATGTTGATAATATCTCTTTAAGCTTTAGAAAATCAAATTCACCTACTGACCACTTTTCACCATTAGGATAATCGACCTTTAAATGGTGAAAGTTAAACGTCATGCTTAATTCTTGGCGGTCGGGACGCGTATAGTTGATACAATGATCAATCGTGGTTGAAGACATTTCACCAACCGTCATACTATCGTATTTTGAAAACACTTCTTCGTTCATTTCTTTCATATACTCGTGAACACGAGGTCCATCTGTATAAAACTTACGACCGTCTCCAGGAGGAACCGTCCCGTCGTCATCTAAAAATCGCTGATCCTTCGAAATTAGGTTAATAACATCTAAGCGAAAGCCATCAACACCTTTTTCGAACCAAAAGTGCATCATATCATACACTTGCTTACGAACCGTTTCATTTTCCCAGTTTAGGTCCGCTTGGGTTACGTCGAACAAATGAAGATACGATTGATCCGTTAGTTCATCATGCTCCCACGCGGAACCGCCAAATTTAGAAATCCAGTTCGTAGGCGCAGAGCCATCTTCTTTTTCGTCTTTCCAAATGTAAAAATCACGGTACGGATTATCCTTTGATTTTCGCGCTTCCTGAAACCACTCATGCTCTGTTGATGTATGGTTTACTACAATATCCATAATGACTTTAATATCGCGACTATGAGCTTCTGTTAATAAGCGTTCAAAGTCTTCCATCGTTCCATACTCACTGTGAATTGAAAAATAATCACTAATATCGTATCCATTGTCGCGCTGAGGCGATTGATAAATTGGGGTAAGCCATACGACATCAACCCCAAGTGTATTTAAATAATCTAGCTTCTCTATAATTCCGTTAATATCTCCAACGCCATTCCCAGACGTATCATAAAAACTTTTCGGATAAATTTGATAAACAACCGACTTTTTCCACCACGGCTGCGTCATCTTCATCACCATCACTTTCTATAAAATCATTTTGTCATCATGCTTTTTTCTTTTGTAACGTTCCAAAAAGTAGCGTTAAAACAAACGGCACAACGACTACAATTGCCATCCCGATTAAAAAAGCTCCCCAATCACTTGGTAAAATGGATAGCGGTGCAGGAATTCCTCCCACTCCAATTGATGCTGCTTTTACCCCGCTCATTGTGACAATAACGCCTGCAATAGCGGAACCAATGATAGCTGAAATAAAAGCAAATCGATAGCGTAAGTTTACTCCAAACATAGCGGGCTCCGTAATTCCTAACCATGCAGATACTCCTGATGTTAATGATAATCCGCGCAGCTTTTCATCGTTTTTAGCTAATGTCATCATGGCAAATGCAGCTGACCCTTGCGCAATGTTTGATAATGCAACCATTGGCCATAAGAACGTGCCACCGATGCTACCAATCAGCTGAAGATCAACGGCTAAGAACGTATGATGCATTCCCGTAATAACAAGAGGTGCATACAACCCACCGTAAATGATACCACCGATAAACGGAGCTGTTTCAAACAGCCACACCACCCCTGCTGTAATGACGTTTCCCATCGCAAACGTTACAGGTCCAATGGCAATGAATGCAAGGAATCCAGTAACTAGTAGCGCAACAGGTGCTACAACTAAAAGCTGAAATCCATCCGGAATTCGCTTTCTTAAAAAGAGTTCAATTTTAGCAAGTACTAATGATGCAACTAATACAGGTAGTACTTGACCTTGATAGCCTACCTTTTCAACTTCTAACCCAAATAAGTTCCACGTATCAATGTTACCTTTTTGAAGTGCTTCACCATATCCCCATGCATTTAATAAGTCTGGGTGAACAAGCATTAATCCTAGCACAATACCTAGTAGCGGACTTCCTCCAAAACGATTAACAGCTGACCAACCAATGAGACCCGGTAAAAAGACAAATGCGGTATTTGATATCAAGTTGATCATACTCGCTAAATCTTTCCACTGTGTATGAACATCTACGAGAGACTTATCATCATAGAAGATTCCTGCCCCGGTTAAAATATTGTTAATCCCCATTAACAAACCAGCCGTTACGATGGCAGGTAAGATTGGGATAAAGATGTCAGCTAAGGTTTTAATAGCTCGCTGCAATGGGTTTAAATTTTTCGCAGCTTCATTTTTCACTTCTTCTTTTGATAATTCTCCGATACCTGTAATCGTTACCATTTCTTTGTATACTTTGTCAACTGTTCCCTGACCAATGACCACCTGGAATTGTCCATTTGTTGAGAAGAAACCTTTGACTAAATCATGATTATTTAGCGCTTCTTCATTTACTTTCTTTTCATCATGCAGCACTAAGCGCAAGCGCGTTACGCAATGAGTTGCTGCTGAAATATTTTCTTTTCCCCCAACGGCTTCAATAATCTGCTCAACAGATGTACGATTTACAGCCATAATCCTCTTCCTCCTTGTTATCGCTTTCATCTCTTATAAAAAAGTACCCTTATTTTTAATTACCCTAACGCATAGAAAAAGATAGCGTATTCAAAACTTGTATATACATGTATTGTGTGTCCTATATTAACCTGTATATACAAGTTAGTCAACAGAAAAAAAAGCATTCTTTAAAAGAATGCCTCGGTTACACATGTGAATTTATCGTGTTTTTCTTTTGATTGAACCATTTGTCAATTAGACCGCTACCTAATAGTACACCCGCTACAATAAATAGGAAGCCAAATAGCTGAGCTGCTTGTATTTCTTCTTTTAAGAAAATAGCTGAGCTAACAAGCGCAAAAAAAGGATTTAAATTGACAAAAATGGATGACTCTGCCGGTCCAATATGTTGAACAGCTTGATTGTAGACCATATGCCCAAATGCTGTTGCGAGCAGCGCAGAACCTAAGAACAATAGCCACAAGTCCACTCTTGTTTGTGCCATCGTTTGTAATCCATTCGGCTCTAAAATAAAGCTAATCCCAAGTAAAAAAGCTGAACCGGTTACCAGCATCCACCCCGTCATCAAACGCGCATCCAACGTTGTTGAAGCACGTCGAATAAATACATAACTAATGGCTTGCGTTAAGATTGATAAAAAGACAAACAAATCACCCTTTGTTCCACCTGTGACCGCTCCGCTTCCAGCTAATACGATAAAAGCAACTCCAGAAAAACCGCTCACTACGCCGATAAATCGGAAAAATGTTAGCCTCGTACCTAAAAAGAAAACCGCGCAAATTGTCGTTAAAATTGGACTCAAGCCTAAAATTAACGCCCCGTTTGATGCACTGGTTTCTTTTAACCCCGTTGACAAAAAGAAGTGATGACAAACAACGTTAAAGAACCCAACCATCGTAATAAACAAAAGCTCTTTCAGGGTAATTTTGCGTAGTGACTTTGTGACTTTAAGAAAAACCAAAACGGCAATTCCCGCAAAAAGAATTCGAAAAGCCGTCATCGTAACGGGAGCAAATGCACCTACGAGTAGCTTTAACGCAACGACGTTTACCCCCCATAGCAACATGACGAATACTAAAACACCGTAAATCTTATACTTATTCAATGACTCTCCCACCTAACCTACCGTTCTTATCCATTATTTTCAACTTCTCTATTGTAACGCTAATATAGTTGAATTTCTAGATATTCTTCACTCGAAATAATTACGAAAATCGACTCTTCGTGATATGATAGCGTAGCAATCACACAGAAAAAGGAGCGCTTATACATGATCGAGATACGACTCGCCGGCGACAGCAAAGAAATTGAAGAAATGATTAAAAGCTTCGAAAAGCATTACGATGTCAAACATCAATCTCTTGAATACAATCGAAGCAATAACCCAAAGTATGCGAATCGTAAAACGACGCGGGTTTATTTATCGATGGGGTTAAAACAAGGAAACTAATTTATCTTACTTTTACAAATACTTCAGTCTGTATTATAATTCCATTAATATTTCATAGATAGAAAGAGGTTACGACATGGATCAAACCATCGTTTTAGTTGGATTTATGGGCGTGGGGAAAACAACGATTGGACAAGCACTTGCCCGTAAACTCGATTTTCAATTTATTGATACGGACCAGCGTATTGAAGCCGAAATGGGCATGCAAACAACAGATATTTTTCGCGTTCACGGAGAAGCATTTTTTCGACAAAAAGAAAAAGAAACGATTACGCAGCTTGTAAAAAAGAAAAAGACTGTTTTGTCTCTTGGAGGAGGCGCTTTTTTACAAGCTGCCATTCGAGATACCTGCTTGCAAGACGGTATTGTTATTTGTTTATCTCTATCTTTTGACGGGTGGAAAGAACGATTAGATGATTTACTTCCAACGCGCCCCGTTTTACAAGGAAAGAGTTTAGTGGAAATAGAAGAACTATTTTATAATCGCCAAGCTATTTATCAATCTCACCATAAAAAAGTTGTAACGGATGCCTTAACACCTGAAGAAGTGGCTGATGAAATTATTGAGTTTGTTCTTAAGAAAAACTAAAAGACGCCTTCTGCTTTCGTGCAGAAGGCGTCTTTTCTTAATGACTCATCATATAGAAGTTAATAAAAAAAGCAATTGTGATAATGTACATCATCCAGTGAATTTCTCGGTAGCGTCCAGTGAAGAGCTTAATAGCGGTATACGAAATAAAACCAAACGCCAACCCTTCAGCGATGCTGTAAGTTAACGGCATCATAATAATGGTTAAAAACGCTGGAACCACTTCCGTAAAATCATCAAAGTTGACGTTTTTAATATCGCTAAGCATTAAAGAGCCAATAATAATTAGCGCTGGCGCCGTTGCAACCGATGGAATAAAGTCGATTAACGGAGCGAAGAAAAGGGTACATAAAAACAGAACAGCTACCGTTAATGCTTTTAACCCAGTACGTCCACCTTCTGCAATTCCTGTTGCATTTTCGATGTACGTGTTTAAAGCTGTACTACCGAAGATAGCGCTCGCCATTGTTCCAACTGAATCCGCTGCTAATGCGCGATTTAAATTTGGAATCTTGCCGTTCTCATCAACTAAGTTTGCTTTTTTCGATAAACCAATTAGCGTTGCAAGCGTATCGAAAAGTTCTACAATTGTAAATGAGAAGACAACGGAAAAGATCCCGTAAGCGATGGCACCTTTTAAATCCATTTGCATAAACGTGTCACCAATTGTTGGTGGGGTCGCTGAAAACACGTCGCTGATAGCGGTTGGTGGTGCTTGAAACCCAACAACCATTGCTACTGCAGTCGTTGCAAAAATACTAATAATTAGCGCACCCTTTACGTGTTTAGCCATTAAAACAGCTGCCAAAATCAAACCGAATATTGTCAATAATGGCCCCTTGTCCAACACGTTTCCAACGCCAACAAATGTTGATTCATTGGCTACAACAAGCCCTGCATTTTTTAATCCTATAAACGCAACAAACAAACCAATTCCAACAGCAATTGATGCTTTTAGAACGTTGGGAATGGCATCGACGATTTTGCTACGAATACCGGTTACGGTTAATAAAAAGAATAAAATACCAGATATAAAGACAGCACCAAGAGCCGTTTGCCACGATAGGCCTTGTCCTAGCACAACCGAATACGTAAAGAATGCATTTAATCCCATACCAGGACCAGTAACGATTGGAAAGTTAGCCCATAGCGCCATAAGTATTGTACTGAATACAATGGCATAAATCGTTGCTGCTAACGCTGCTTCTTTCGGAATACCAGCGTCAGATAAAATAAGCGGATTGACGATAACCATGTAGCTAACGGTCATAAAAGTGGTTAAGCCCGCTAAAATTTCTTGTTTTGGCGTTGTTTGACGTTCCGAGAGTTTAAACACGCGCTCTAATATACTACTACGCTCCAAAACATGCGCCTCCCTGTTTATTGTTATAACATAACCTCAATCTGTGATGATCAGGCGTCTTGAACAACTAATTTCTTCATTAGAGCTCATACAAAAACATAATAAGCGGCAGAGAGAACTCCACCACTTATTATGGCTAGAATGTACACTTTTCACATCTTGAAGTAAAATCTTTTGTCCTATTATAGTCCTAATTATGAAAGATGCAAAGGCGGAAAACGTTATCATAATAAAACTTTTTATATTCTATTTATTTTTAATTTTCAAATTAACGATACTAGTAAAAAGTTTAGCTGCTTTTTTACGACGTAAGTAGCGCTACTCTTTTTAATAAACGCTCGATAGTGCCATTGGCTTCTTTTAAAACAATTCTCTCATCAATTGTTTTTAAGACTCGGTTATCCATCACAATTTGGCCATCCACCATCGTTATTTCCACATCTCCTCGCGTAGCTGAATAAACAACGCGCGAGATTGGGTCCACACCATATGATGGAAACGTATGAAGCTGATAAAGGTTCATCATAGCTAAGTCGGCTTTTTTCCCAACCTCAATACTTCCAATTTCATTTTCAAGCCCAACAGCTTTGGCTCCACCAATCGTTGCCATTTCAAGCACATGCTTCGCATTCATCGCTGTAGGCCCATAGGACGGCTTATGAATCGTTGCTGCAAGGCGCATTTCATTAAACATATCGAGGTTATTATTACAAGGCGCGCCATCTGCTCCTAAACTTAGACAAATGCCCTGTTCATGAAGATGTGGAATCTCAGCAAATCCCGAAGCAAGTTTCATATTTGAGCCTGGGCAATGACTCACCTTTACTCCTCTATCTTTAATCACTGCCTTTTCCTGGTCATTCAGCCAGACACAGTGTGCTAAAATTAACCGCTCATTGGCTAACCCTAAGTGATCTAAGTATAAAATATTTCGCATGCCTGTTTCTTCTTCTACAATTCGAATTTCCTCTTGGTTTTCAGACGCATGCGTATGTACATGCACACCGTAAGTCGCGGATAAGTGCGCAACTTCTCTTAGTAAATCTTCCGTACACGAAATAACAAATCGGGGAGAAAACGCGTACTGAATGCGGTCATTATAAGATCCGTGCCATTTCTCAAGCAGCTTAACACTTTCCGCAATTGAGGAAGCGGTTGTTTCCTGTAATGCTTTTGGCATGTTGTCCGCTTTTTTATCCATCATTACTTTACCAGCAATGGCGCGAATACCACTTTGTGCAATAGCTTCAAATGCCGAATCAGTATGATGCACGGTTTCCATATCCACGATAGTTGTAGTGCCACTTTTAATGAGCTCGCCAATACCTAATAATGCGGAATAATAAATAGATTCTTCATCATGCGCAGCTTCTAAAGGCCATATTTTCTTTTGAAGCCAATCCATCAACTCCAAGTCATCGCCTTGTCCGCGAAACATCGTTTGGCATAAATGAATGTGAGTATGAATGAAACCAGGAACAATTGTCCGATTTGTTCCATCAATGACTTTATCGACTTTTTCCGGTGATAACCCTTTACCAATGGCAGCGATACGGTCTCCTACTATGTATAGATCTCCATATACAATGTCATTCTTTTCGTTCATCGTAATAATTTCCGCGTTTTTAATTAAAATATGCTGCATTCCTTCAAGCCCCCTACTCTCTCTTTAAATCCATCGTTCTCTTGCGTTTCATTATATATCAAAAATAACTAATTATTCTGTCTATTGAAAAGGTAAAAAAAATTCCTAGCTGATTTACGCAGCTAGGAAGGTGGATCCACGAAAAATCCCAAGTCCCTTTTTCAAGAGGTTATACGAAATCGCAGGAGAATAATGTGATCTTGAATACATCATATTCTCTTTTTAACAGTAATGCCAGGAAAATGTCAGAAAACCTTACATACTTTTTTATATTTACATTTCTCCGATGTATTTCAACACATTTATTATTAAATTGTTTTAAAAGAAATTTGTCGTTTTTCCAGGAAAATATGGTAAAGTAATAGTCGTTACGATTCTATTTACCTAGTAATTATGGAAAGGGCCGACACCAAATGTTAAAAAAAGAAATGCTTTTTTGTGTATCAATCATACTTTTAGGCTTCACTTTTTTTGCAACAAAACCCGCTTCAGCAATGAGTACGGGATCTGAGCGATATACTATTTCTTCATATGTTGCTTATCTTAATACCCAGGGAGAGTCAGATTCAGCAGAGCAATTTTCAGCTTTATCTCCTGAACAGCAAGAAAAAGTTATCTACTACTTAAATCACCCAGACGAGCTACTTAATTCTATTGAAGTAACGGAATCCGTTGATTACGATGACGCGCCTACAAGCAATACAGCAGTAGCATCTGCATATGCAACGTCACGTTTTTCCACATTATCGTCTGGTGTATCACGCACGGCTTCCTATACAGCACAGTATAAAATTGCAGGGTTTACTACTACGCAAGTGAAAGCTACAGTCTATTATTCCACAAGTGGATCTAACGTTACGTCCGTACAAAGTGTGAGCGGAAAAGTTGTGAAAAACGTCAATCCCCTAGTCTCAATTTCAAAACAAAATTCCAAAACATGGGTCTCTTCTAACCGTGCTTACGGACAAATTGATTGGAATTGGAAGGTTGGGTTCAAAACAGCTGGTGTAAAGCGTCAAACTGTATATGGTACAGCCAGCGGTTCATCAGGTGGTTCATCTTCTACTCTTTAAATGAATGGAGGAGGTATTCCTTATGAAGAAATTGTCGCTGTGGATCATCGGTATCACAATTGCGCTGCTTCTTTTGTTTATTATAGCAGGGTATGCTTCTTTCTATAGCAACTAAGGCAGATTATATTGGTTCACTTCTACTCTTTATCATAGGAAACCCCCGCTTTGTGTAAAGCGAGGGTTTTTCTTAACCAATGTATGTGCTTGAGCCTATTTGACTCACAACAAGAGGGAGCTTATCGTAATCAACTTCAACGAGGACATCACGATGAACATAAAATTGGCTAAGGTAGCGGAAACCAACACGCGTAATGTATGACGTTAAGTAAGCAGACTCTGTTGCGTTTTCTTTTCTCTTTTTATTTAGCAGTTCAATAATTCCTTCAGCGGATTTAACGCCTACGCCGTGTCCAAAATACAAGTCGTCCCCAACGATAATCGTATTTTCACCTTGCCATTGAGGGGTATCTTCATGGTAATCAGGGTTTTTGAAATAAGCGCAGTCTCCCTCTAAAAAATCATAACCATGATGATTTTGAAGATTTAAATCTTCATCAAAATTACCGCTATATAATACTAAATTCGTAAATAATTGATTAAAATCCCTCTCTCCAATACTCTCCAACACACCTTTATAAAAAACCATAACAATCGCAACCGCACATTCAAACGCATAGAGCGAACCATTAAAGAAAATATCGTTTAATGCGACGGATGGCAACACGTTCTCTTTTAGCTTAAATCCTCCTTTTTCGGTTCGAAGCCAATATGTTTCGTTACATTCAGATTCTTTAAAAGTTGCAAATCTCGCACCACTTCTATACAACAGATACGATGCTTCTACAATTCGTAGGCGGGTAGTCAGCTCAAAATCTAACTGCATAATATTGTCATACCGATAAATTGTTTGATACTGAGTCATTTTTCTCAAAATCTGTGCTTTATTAGCTTCAAGCATGCTATATGGTACTGCATTCATATTTAATGCACGACCCTGCACAATAATAATAAGTGCGTCCCCCTTTCACTTACGTTCTTTTTATCATACGAGTGAAAGAGAGCTTTTATGAGAACGAAAGAAAAGGTGTATTCTAGTCTAGCTCTGCCTGCCTCTTCGTAAATTCGTCTTTTATAGCACAAAGCGTGTCCTCTTCAGTTAATAAACGTAAGCCAATGAGAGCAAGACCTTTTGTCCCTTGAAGTAACCCTTTGTCACCTTCTGGAGATTTAGCTGCTTCACGAAATTCATCAGTGTGCCAAGCCAGCGTTTCAGCACCGATTTTGATATAAGGGTGAATAGTTGGTACCACTTGACTAACATTTCCTGCATCAGATGAGCCAATTCCAGGCTTATGCGCCGTATCTACGTCTTCGCCTAATTCTGTAAATACTTCTTCAAATACTCGATCAAAAGCGCGGTTTAGTTGAATATGATCTACTTTATTTTGAATGAAATATGCGTTAAGTTTAGCACCAGTTGCCATAGCCGCTCCCTTTGCGATTTGCTGTACTCTCTCCGTCACTTGATCACACTCTTTACGCGTTTGTGCGCGAATATAAAAGCGCGCTTTTGCATAGTCGGGAACAATATTGGGAGTCGTTCCTCCGTCTGTAATAATGCCGTGAATTTTCACACCATCCTTTACATGTTGACGAAGTGCGTTCACTCCATTGAATAACTGAATAACCGCATCTAACGCGTTAATGCCTTCTTCAGGAGCTGATGCTGCGTGAGATGCCTGTCCATAAAACTCAAAATCAATAGGATCCACAGCTAGCGTTGTCCCTGTAATACACGTTTCTTTTCCAGGGTGAACCATCATGCAAGCATTTAAGTCTTGCACAAGGCCCGCTTTCACAAAGCTTCCTTTTGCACTTCCATTCGGTTCACCTTCTTCCGCTGGGGTGCCCAACACAACAAGCTCTCCTCCTATTTCGTCAAGCACTTGGCTAAGCGCAATCGCTGCTCCTACGCTAGTTGTTCCAATAATGTTATGACCACAAGCATGTCCAAGCCCTGGAAGCGCATCATACTCCGCAAGAAATCCAATTCTCGGTCCTTTTTTTGCGGATGCTTTTTTTGCTAAAAATGCTGTATCATGTCCAGCTACCCCGCGTTCCACGGTAAAGTCTGCTTCTTCTAGCAGCTTACATAAGAGATAAGATGCAAATTTCTCTTCATTTCCGATTTCAGGATGGTCGTGGATTGCATGACTTGTATCTATGTAAGTTTGAGCTTGTTGGTTAATATACTCAATAACGCTTTCTTTAAGCTTTTCTATCTGTAAATTCATTCTTACACCCCATTTACTAAAAATAAAAAGGAAGCTTCATAGAAGAAGCTTCCTTATCTAAAGAACCTGCTTCTTATCGTTCAAGCTGCTAAGCGCTTGCTGGAATTAGCACAGTGCAATCAGCCTGTTGCTGAGGTGTCATAGGGCCAGGTCCCTCTACCTCTCTAGATAAGAAAACGTACAGTATGTAGTTATAAAATAATAAAACCTCCACTTACAGTGTCTTAATGACTGTAAGAAGAGGTTGGGATCACGTAAGTAAGAACCAGCTCTCTTCTTATCTATCAAGCACTGCTTGTTGGAGTTGGCACGGTTCAAATGTCCGTTGCCGAGGTTTCACAGGGCCAGTCCCTCCACCTCTCTGGATAAGAAGTTTGTCGAATATTGTAGAATATTGTTGATAACTTAAATCCTATGTTACACGCTGAGCAAAGGAATGTCAATGACTTTTCTGAAAAGATTTTTCTTTCTAACAATATGATACCGCTATCATAACTAGACCAACAAG
>NZ_BCVD01000102.1 GCF_001591565.1 Priestia flexa NBRC 15715
TGTCTCAGTCTCTTGATTTATTAAATAGAAGTTAATTCTTTGTTTAAAGCAACTTCAACCGGTACATAATCATAGCCTAGGTCGCGTGCAACTGCTTCATACGTAATTGCGCCATTTGCTACGTTTACACCTAATTTAAGTGCTGGGTTTTCTTGAATTGCTTTATAAGCACCTTTAGATGCAATTTGTAAAGCGTATGGTACAGTTACGTTTGTAAGAGCAATTGTAGATGTACGAGGTACTGCACCTGGCATATTTGCAACAGCATAGTGAACTACACCGTGCTTTTCGTACGTTGGTTGATCGTGAGTAGTGATATGATCAACTGTTTCAACAATACCACCTTGGTCAATTGCTACGTCAACAATAACAGATCCTGGTTTCATTGATTGTACCATTTCTTCTGTTACAAGCTTAGGTGCTTTTGCACCTGGGATTAACACAGCGCCAATCAATAAGTCTGCTTGAGCAACAGCATCAGCGATGTTATAAGGGTTTGAAACCAGCGTATTGATTTGGTTTCCGAAAATGTCGTCTAATTGACGAAGGCGTTCAGGGCTTAGGTCAATAATTGTTACATCTGCACCAAGTCCGATTGCTAACTTAGCAGCATTTGTTCCAACAACACCGCCACCAATAATTGTTACTTTTCCGCGGCTTACTCCAGGTACGCCAGCTAATAGAATTCCTTTACCGCCGTTTGATTTTTGTAAGAATTGAGCACCGATTTGAGAAGCCATGCGTCCCGCTACTTCACTCATTGGTGTTAATAATGGCAACGTTCTGTTTACTGCAACTGTTTCATATGCGATAGCCGTGACACCTTTATCTTTAAGCGCTTGTGCTAAAGCAGGTTCTGCAGCTAAGTGTAAATAAGTAAATAAAATTAAACCTGGGCGGAAATAATCATATTCGCTAGGTAGAGGCTCTTTTACTTTCATGACCATTTCAGCTTGAGCCCAAACGTCAGCAGCTAATTCAACAATTTCTGCTCCAGCTTTCATGTAGTCTTCATTCGTAAATCCACTTCCGATTCCTGCTTCTGCTTCTACTAAGACACGATGACCTGTACCAACAAATGATGCTACTCCTGCAGGCGTAATCGCTACACGGTTTTCGTTGTTTTTAATTTCTTTTGGTACACCAATAATCATAATATGTTTCCTCCCTTAAAATAGACGAAATCTTATTTCTAGCTACAGTATATAAAAAACTTCTTTCTTTTTCTTTGTCAGGAAAAAAGAAATCAATCGTATTATTTTGTGAAAACACACAAATGGAAGCGTTTACTATTTTGATTTTTCTGATTATTTGTTAGTTGTTCTGACATAGGTTGGGTCTTTTGGTCTATCAATAAGCAAAGAGCCATCCTATATGCAGAATGGCTCTTTTACTTAATTTGATGGGTTATTTTTATATTTTTGTAATTTAATATCTAAATAAAGCGTAATTTTTTGGTTTGTATCTTTTAAGTTAATATCACCAATCTCTGAAATACGCTTTAAACGGTAACTTAAAGTATTAATGTGAACGTTTAAAACTTTAGCAGCATCGTTAATGTTGTTGTCTGAATCTAAAAATACTTCGAGTGTTTCCACTAAGGTACTATTGTGGCGCAAATCATACTCGTTTAATTTAGCTAATGAGTAATTTTCAAAGTGATCTTGCGTTCTTTTCTCTAGCAGTACATCTAAAAATTGATAGATCCCTAATTCTTGATAGCCTGCGATGTGGGCCGTTTCTTTCGGGAACTTTCTCTTAATGTTCAATACGTTTAGTGCTTCATTGTAACTTTTGGCGATATGATCATAAGAAGAATACATGCTGCTAAAGCTAGCTTCAATTTGCTCAATTGAGAACCTTTCTTTCATTGTATCTTTAAAGAATGTTACAAAACCATGCTGATCTTTTAATGGAGTTAAAATTGAATCCAAAGAAAGGAACAGAATAAGATCATTGCAATCAATTGTATATAGAATAATTTTCAAACGATGCATGGTTTTTAGTAAATAAGAAATTTGGCGTTCAGCTTCTGGCATAATATCTTCCTGAAATCGAAATACTGCAATTGAAAAAGACGTGGGTGGAGTAATTTGCGCATCATAAAAAGCTTGCGTGATATCCTCTTTTGACTCCATATGTCCTGTGAGCAGCTTCCAAAAAAACTCTTGTGAACGTTCTTCGCGCTTATATTTACGAATTTGAAGTTGAAGTAATTTATTGCGAAGTACGGTAGCAGCTTTTTTTAATAGAAGTAACTCTTCTTCATTTAAGGTTTTATCGACTTCTACAGCCCAAATAAAACCTAATACTTCGTCGTTTTTCCAAATTGAAATAGCTACACGATTCCCTAGTCCAATTTCATTGATATTTTCAACGCGAATAGGGTCATCCGTTTTTAATAATTGAGGAATAATACCTTCTTTCCACAAGTTATTAATTACTTTCTCGGGTACGCGTCGACCGATAATCGTTGCGATACGCGCCTGATCTGTCCGCTCGTCATGCGTACTATATGCCAAAAGACGGTGGTTCGAATCTTCAATAGTAATTGGGCATTGTAAAACTTCACTAATACGGTCTGCAAACTCTTCAAGTGTGTCAAAGTTTTCCTTAAATGGATCTCGAATCGGTTTGTTCATATTAAATCCCTCTTTAATAAAAATAATTACATATTGATTTATCATAAATCTTTTGATAATCTTTTGACTATTGATTAAAAACATTTTGTGAAAATAGACAAAAACAAACTATCCTTTTTAATGATTTTAACAAAAAAACTTGTCTGAGAAAATGTTAAAATTATATCAGGGAATCATTTATTAGAGCTTATTTAGAATGTAAGCGCTAACAGATGGGGAGGAAGCATCAATGGACATTCTAGATATTTTAGGGAAAATCAATGGAATTCTTTGGGGAACACCGAGCTTAATTCTTTTATTTGGGACAGGCTTATTTTTAACCTTTGCATTGAGGGGTTTACAGTTCCGTAAGTTGATGTATGCGTTCAAATTAGGATTTACAAAAGAAAAAGAAGAAGATGCAAAAGCTGAAGGTGATGTAAGTAATTTTAAAGCCTTGATGACAGCTTTGGCTGCAACAATTGGTAACGGTAATATCGCTGGTGTAGCCACGGCTATCACGTTAGGTGGCCCAGGGGCAATCTTCTGGATGTGGATTGTAGGTTTACTGGGTATGGCTACAAAGTACGCTGAAGCATTATTAGCAATGAAATTCCGTGTGAAAAATGATAAAGGTGAGTACTCAGGCGGTCCGATGTACTATGTGGAAAAAGGGCTGGGACCGAAATTTAAAATTTTGGCTATCGCATTTGCTCTTTTTGGAGCCTTTGCAGCATTAGGTATTGGAAACAGCGTTCAGTCTAATACCATTGCAAGCGTTGTAGATGAAAGCTTTGGTATTAGTGGAATTGTGACGGGAATCGTATTAGCGGTTTTAACAACTCTGATCATCTTTGGTGGTATTCAACGCATTAGTACCGTAGCAGGGTTTTTTGTACCGATGATGGCTTTACTATACATTGCAGGGTCATTATTAATTATTTTCTTAAACGTTGATAAAATTATTCCATCATTTGCATTGATTTTCGAATATGCATTTTCACCAGTAGCTGCAACAAGTGGATTTGTTGGTATCGCGGTTTCTGAAGCAATTCGTAGTGGGGTATCACGTGGAATCTTCTCAAATGAAGCCGGTTTAGGAACAGCAGCTTTAATTGCAGGAAATGCTCGGTCGGATCATCCGGTTAAACAAGCCCTTGTAGCGATGACGGGTACATTCATTGTCACCATCATCGTTTGTACGATGACGGGGTTAGTACTAATTATTACAGGCTTCTGGGATCCAACAGGAGGTGCTATCTCTGGTGTGGCGCATAATGCCAACTTAGATGGCGGAGCTTTAACTTCAGCAGCCTTTGCGTCGTCCTTAGGTCAAATTGGTGAATATATTGTTGCATTTTCTGTTATTTTTTTCGGATTCTCAACAATTGTAGGTTGGTATGTATACGGAGAAAAATGTTTTGAATATTTATTTGGTACGAAAGCAACAGGTCTTTATCGTACAATTTATGTAGCGGCTTGTGGCCTTGGAGCAGTAGCAAACTTAACGGTTGTTTGGGCGTTTGCAGATATGGCAAATGCGCTGATGATGATTCCAAACTTAATTGCTCTTGTGTTGTTATATAAGGTTGTTGTTCATGAAACAAACGATTATTTTGAAAATCATTACAAAGTAGCAACAATGAAAAAAGCAAGCTAATATTAAAAAGCGTCTGCATAAGCAGGCGCTTTCGTTTTTTTTTTAATACAACCATGGTACTATACAAATATGTATAATAGATGATATGAAGGTTGCTGCATTCTAGCTTGAATGTTTTTATGTGGTTCAGTTAAGATTAAAGTGACTAATTCATATTAAAAAACGAAGGGAAGAGAGAACATGACAAAGCAACAAATTGGTGTTATTGGCTTAGCGGTTATGGGGAAAAACCTTGCGCTAAACATTGAAAGCAGAGGCTATTCAGTATCTGTTTACAACCGCTCACCGGAGAAAACAGAAGAGTTTTTAAAATCCGAGGCAGAAGGTAAAAACTTTGTTGGTACATACAGTGTCGAAGAGTTTGTTAATTCTCTTGAAAAACCACGTAAAATTTTATTAATGGTTAAAGCTGGTGCAGCAACAGATGCAACAATTGATTCATTAAAACCATACCTTGAAAAAGGTGATATTTTAATTGACGGTGGTAACACATTCTTCCAAGATACAATTCGTCGAAATAAAGAATTAGAAGAGCTTGGTATTAACTTTGTTGGTACAGGCGTTTCAGGTGGAGAAGAAGGTGCGCTAAAAGGTCCTTCAATCATGCCTGGTGGTCAAAAAGAAGCTTACGAGTTAGTAGAGCCAATCTTAAAGTCTATCTCTGCTAAAGTAAACGGAGATGACTGCTGCACATACATCGGACCAAATGGTGCGGGTCACTATGTAAAAATGGTTCATAACGGAATTGAATATGGTGATATGCAACTGATTTCTGAAGCGTATTTCATTATGAAAAACGTTTTAGGTTTAGAAGCAGATGAATTACATGAGGTATTTGCTGAGTGGAATAAAGGAGAGCTAGATAGCTATCTTATCGAAATTACAGCTGATATCTTTACAAAAAAAGACGACGAAACAGGCAAGCCGCTTGTTGATGTGATCTTAGATACAGCAGGACAAAAAGGTACTGGTAAATGGACAAGCCAAAGCTCATTAGACTTAGGTGTGCCTCTACCAATCATCACAGAATCTGTATTTGCTCGTTTTATTTCAGCAATGAAAGAAGAGCGTGTAAAAGCAAGTAAAGTATTAAGTGGTCCAGAAGCAACTTCTTACGAAGGCGATAAAACAGAACTAATCGAAGCAATTCGAAAAGCGCTATATATGAGTAAAATTTGTTCATACGCACAAGGATTCGCTCAAATGAAAGCTGCGTCTGAAGAGTATGATTGGAATTTACAATATGGGGATATTGCGATGATCTTCCGCGGTGGTTGTATCATTCGTGCACAATTCCTACAAAAAATTAAAGAAGCATACGATCGTGATGCAGACTTAACAAACCTATTGTTAGACCCATACTTCAAAGACATCGTAGAAGGATATCAATCTGCGCTTCGTGAAGTTATTTCAATCGCGGTTAAGCAAGGTATTCCAGTGCCAAGTTTCTCAAGCGCGTTAGCTTACTATGACAGCTACCGTACAGAAACACTGCCAGCAAACCTTTTACAAGCGCAACGCGACTACTTTGGAGCTCATACGTACCAACGTATTGATAAAGAAGGCGTATTCCACACTGAGTGGTTAAAATAAGAAGAATAAATAAGAAAGGGGATTGCTGTTGAAAGCAATCCCTTTTCTCTATTCGACAAAGGACTTGTCGAATAAAAACGCAGCGAAATATTCGCTGCGTTTTTATTTATATTATTTATCGTTTGAGAAGTTACTTTCCCCAACAGGCCACCATTGGAAGCCTTCTTCAGCAAGAAGAGCATCTGATGCTTTTGGTCCCATTGAACCTGATTCATAGTTCGGGAAGTCTTTTGCTTTGTTTTGTTCCCAAGCTTCTGAAATAGTATCAACAAACTTCCATGATAGAGCAACTTCATCCCAATGTGTAAAGTTTGTTGCATCCCCAAGCATGCAATCGTAAATTAGGCGTTCATAAGCTTCTGGCGTATTCATCTTATCTCCGCAGTTGTTGCAGTAGTTAAGGTTAATTGGTGTAGAAGCCGTTGCTCCTGGTGTTTTACGCGCATTTAGGTGAAGAGTAATTCCTTCTTCTGGTTGAATATGAATTACAAGCAGGTTAGGGTGAATATCTTTACCACGATTGAAATATAAGTTCATTGGTAAATCTTTAAATTGAACAACAATCGTTGTTGCTTTTTCTTTCATGCGTTTACCTGTACGAATATAAATTGGCACACCAGCCCATCTAAAGTTGTCAATCATCAGTTTACCTGAAACGAATGTTGCAGTATTAGATTCTTCATCTACAGAATTTTCTTCACGGTAGCCAATTACTTCGTTTTCTTCCACGATACCTTTTCCATATTGGCCGCGTACAAAGTATTGATCTACCTCATCTATTGACATGGAACGAAGTGCGCGTAATACTTTTACCTTTTCGCTACGAATTTCTTCTGGTGTTAGTTTAATTGGTGGCTCCATAGCTAATAAAGCAACCATTTGTAAGATATGGTTTTGAACCATGTCACGTAGTGCACCTGAAGATTCGTAATAGCGTCCACGATCTTCTACACCAAGCGTTTCACTTGATGTAATTTGGATATTTGAAATATATTGGTTGTTCCAAAGTGGCTCAAATAAAGCATTTGCAAAGCGAATGACTTCGATGTTTTGAACCATTTCTTTTCCAAGGTAGTGGTCAATACGATAAATTTGATCTTCAGAGAAAGCGTGACGAATTTGTTCGTTAAGCTCTTTAGCAGATTGATAATCGTGACCAAATGGCTTTTCAATTACTAGACGGCTCCAGCCTTCAGTAGCTGTTAAGCCTTCATTTTTTAAATTAGACGCAATTGTTCCAAAGAATTCTGGGGCCATTGCTAAATAGAAAATGCGATTTCCAGGAACGTTATATTGTGTATCAAGCTCTTCTGTTAATGTTTTTAACTCTTGATAAGATTCTACGTTTGTAACGTCAAATGGCTGGTAGTAGAAGTGTGAAGCAAACTTATCAATATCAGTGTCTTCTGTTTGCAGATTACCCACAGACTTTTTAACATTTTCACGCAACTCTTCGTTTGTCCATGGTCTTCTGGCTACTCCAACAACTGCAAAATCTTCGGATAGTTTATTTTCTCTGTATAAGCGGAAAATAGATGGAAATAGTTTGCGTTTTGCTAAATCACCTGTAGCTCCAAAAATTACAATAATTGATTTTGGTTGTTCATTTGTCATTGCTTCTAGACCCTCTCTTTATCAAAATTACGTTTAGTGTACGCTAATATATCTAATATAAAATTGTAACGATTTATAAATGGTAAAGCAAATCTATATGATTTGTAGTTATTATTCCATGTTTTGAATGAGTTTAAAAGTATTTTGTTTGGTAAATGAAAAAAGCTACGCCAATTGAATGGCGGTAGCTAAGTTTTGAAAGCGCTATCTGTATTGATATAATGCACCTAATGATTTTTTACCATCTAAAAAAGAATGCGAAGAGTCCGTATATAAAAAAATTGGACAATGTTCTAGCAAAGGGTGCTTTTGAAAGAATAATTTTTCAGAATGATATAGGGTATTTAAATAGACAGGCAAAATTTCTAAGAGGTGAATATAACGCTCTAGTGCTGCATCTTCTGAAATAGTATGGTCAATATAAAAATAAAGTGAAAGTGAATAGAAGCCTTTATTAAATAAAAAAGACGCCAAGCATTCATTACGACTTTTGCTGATATGATCGTAGGCAAATTCTAAACCGACGTAAATGGATGGTATTGACGATTGATGAGATGGGAAAATGGTATATTTTCGAGGAATCATCGGTTCGGTAGGTGTAATTCCTAATCCATATGTGACATCTACTTGGCGGGGACTAGCAATTATCATATAAACCCCTCCTTATATGAAAAGATGCACTCCTTATAGTGTATACAAAAGCGACTTGAACATGACTTCAACTGGAGAGATATGGTGATTATAATGTGCTCTTCACTGAAAGTGTAGAGTTTAGGTACAATAACAAAAGAGTGAATGGTTACACAATGATTAAATATGAAGGGAACGAATGGGATGTCTATTTTAAAAAATGATTGGAATGAGTTATTAAAGGCAGAATTCGAAAAGGAATATTATATCCAACTTCGTCAATTCCTTGTAAATGAATATAATAGTGAAACTGTATATCCTGAACGTTATGATATTTTTAACGCTCTACATTATACCCCTTACAAGGATGTTAAGGTTTTATTATTGGGTCAAGACCCTTATCACGGACCTGGTCAAGCTCACGGTTTAAGCTTTTCAGTTCAGCCCGGAGTGAAAACGCCGCCTTCACTTGTCAATATTTATAAAGAATTACATCAAGAGCTTGGTTGTGAAATTCCCAATAATGGATATTTGATTAAATGGGCTAAGCAGGGAGTGTTGCTTTTAAACACGGTATTAACGGTTCGACGCAGCGAACCGAATTCCCATAAAGGAAAAGGGTGGGAGATTTTCACAGATCGCATTATTGAACTGGTTGCACAAAAAGAGGAACCCGTGGTGTTCTTACTTTGGGGTAAGCATGCGCAAGCCAAGAAAAGCTTAATTACGGGAAATCACCATTTAATTTTAGAGAGTCCTCATCCAAGTCCATTCTCTGCTAACCGTGGATTTTTTGGCAATAATCATTTTCGCTTAACGAATGATTTTTTACAAAAGCATGAGTGTACGCCAATTGATTGGCAAATTGATAACATCAAATCGTGAACATTTATCGAACTACAATTGAATCATCGCTCAGCCTGTGAATTTTTGATAAACTATAAACAGATTAGATTCGCAATGGGCAAAGTAAAAGAGGTGAAATAATGGAAATAAAGTTAGAACAGCTATTAGATAAAATGAGCGCAGAGCTAGCAAAAGCGAAACAAGAAGCGCATCATTCTGCTCGTGTGAGAGATCAATTAATTGCAATTAAAACATTATGTGAACTGGCATTAACGGATGGAAATTCTTCTTCAGTACAACCAACGACTCCATCAAGCGTTGTTATGCCTTCACAAATTCAAGCTCAGCCTTCGATGCAACAACAAATTATTCAATCATCTACGCAAAATTTTGAAGGGAAAAAGCTTGCTTCAGACGATGCTAACGGGGATAGCTTATTTGATTTTTAAAAAAGGAGTAGAGACATGAAAATCTTTGTTATTTTAGGTGCTATTAATGCAGCTTTAGCTGTTGCGTTAGGTGCATTCGGCGCTCACGGTTTAGAAGGTAAGATATCGGAGAAATATTTAGAGGTATGGAAAACAGGCGTCCAGTATCATATGTTTCATGCTATTGGTTTATTCGTAGTCGCTCTTTTACTTGCAAAAGCTCCTCAGTCATCATTGTTGTCAACGTCAGGTTGGCTTATGATGGCTGGTATTATATTATTTTCAGGTAGCTTATATGTTTTAAGTATATCCGGAATTAAGGTACTAGGTGCCATAACGCCTCTGGGTGGAGTGGCTTTCATCACAGCGTGGATATTGATTGTTATTGCAGCCTTAAAGTGGTGAAAAAAAGGCCCCTAGCGTTCAGCTAGGGGCCTTTTATCTATTATCGAGGTGAATAGTTGCTTAATGGAGGTCCGCTACTGTTAAATGGATAGGTATACTGAATTTCCTCATCGAACGTAATATAATCTAAGTAAACCATTAATAGTAAGTAGCGTTTCCCTGTTTGTGGATCACTTAAGATCAAGTGGTCACGCCCAGCAGCTTCAATAATACCTTTAAAGACTTTAGCGTTCCATTGGTTATTATTTTCAAATGTCATATAAACCGTTGCAACTTTTCCGCGGTTTAGACGCAAAATGTTTTCAATATATGACTCTTCTAGTGGTAGCTGACCAGGGTCTTGAGGCGCCCCTGATCCTCCGGAAGGAATTTGAGGAGGCATTTGTCCCGATGGACTTTGTTGCTGACCTCCACCAACTCCTTGTGGCTGTTGATAAGGCGTATAGTAAGGATAGTTATAGCTCATATATGGGTTTTGCATATAAGGCTGGGTCTGATTTTGATTACCTTTTGGCTTTTTCATAGTACCCTCCTTTAATTCTACATGTATTTAGTAAACGCTCGGACAATCTGCTCGAGTTGGTGCAAAAAAGCAATGAGACTTGAATCTTCCGGTATTTGGTTGGTTATACCATGTAGCGGGACAGCTGCCGCCTGGTTTAAAAAACCATAGAGAATTCGTAGCTGGTGAAAATCTTTCTCCTCTTAATGCACGGCGAGCTAAATCAATTTCTGCTTGCCGTGCACGCTGATAAAAATATCCTTTCTGCGTGGCTTCAAAGCCTCCAGGGCTTTGGAAGACCATCTGTCTAATAGTTCGAATATTTTTAAAGTCTAAACAAGAGGCTCTTGCTCGGTTAACACCCACATTACCTACAAGGAGCATTCCTTGTTTTCCTTCACCTTCAGCTTCAGCTCGAAGAAGTCTGGCTAGAAGCTTAACATCTTCTTCGGTGTGCGCGACAACCGCCATTTCCTCACCTCACTTACCTGTGACGCTATTGTATGTATATGAATAAAAGAAGAGAATATGACCATAAAAAAGGCACAAAAAATGCTTCCCCTAATGAGAGGGGAAGCAAAAAGGTTTAGACTGAAAGGAAATGACTGAATCGATCAATTTCAAGTAAGTTACCAACAAAGAAGCTACCAAATTCTCCGTAGCGTGCACTTACCTCATCAAATCTCATTTCATATACGAGTTTTTTAAATTGTAATACGTCATCAGCGAATAGCGTAACGCCCCATTCGTAGTCATCAAAGCCAACAGAGCCCGTAATGATTTGTTTTACTTTACCTGCATATTGACGACCAATCATGCCGTGACTACGCATTAAGCTACGACGCTCTTCCATCGGTAACATGTACCAGTTGTCGTTACCTTGACGGCGCTTATCCATTGGATAGAAGCAAACATACTTCGATTTTGGAAGAGTCGGGTATAAGCGTGCACGGATATGTGGATTTTCATACGGATCTTCACCTGCTGGTAAGTAGTTACTTAGCTCAACAACGGATACATACGAGTAAGCTGGCACAGTAAATTCTGCTAGCTTTGTTTTATTAAATTCATTTTCAATTTCATTTAATTCTTCCATTGTTGGACGTACAAGCATGATCATAAAATCTGCTTTTTGACCGACAATACTATATAGTGCATGACTTCCTTCAGCTGCATTTTCCGTACTTGTCCATTTTTCTGTTAAAGCTAAAAATTCATGGATAGCTGTTTCGCGTTCTTCATTTGATAACTGTTTCCATGCTGTCCAATTAATTGTTCGAAAATCATGAAGAGCATACCATCCATCTAGTGTTTGAGCTGCTTCTGCCATATTCTTTCACTCCTAAATTACAGTATAATGACTTCTAGTTTTACTATATCATAGTTTATCCGAATGATCGGATTGAAAAACTCATGAATTGTGATTAAAAAAGCACAATTTACGCTATGATAAAAGGGAAGTTGAAAGTATATTTAATTGAATTTTAGGAATTTAAAGACTTTTTATGGTTATCAAATTGTTAAAGGACATGCCTTTGATTTTTTTTCGAAGTGGAGTATCCTATTACGTGGAAACTGTTTTTTAACATATTGAGGAGGACTTAGTTTGAGCAATTTATTTACTGGTTTAAAAGAAAAGGTATCTGCAAGCAATGTATCAATCGTATTCCCAGAAGGTTTAGATGAGCGTGTTCTTGGAGCGGTAGCTCGTTTGGCTGCAGATAAAGTCGTAACGCCAATCGTTGTTGGAAACGAAGAAGAAGTACAAGCTAAAGCAAAAAGCTTGAACTTAATTTTAGATGGAGTGCAAATCTTTGATCCTCATAACTACGATGGATTTGATGAAATGGTAGCTTCATTTGTAGAACGTCGTAAAGGAAAAGCGACTGAAGAAGCGGCGCGTAAAATTTTATTAGACGAAAATTACTTCGGCACAATGCTTGTTCATATGGGTAAAGCAGATGGCCTTGTAAGCGGAGCTGCACATTCAACAGCTGATACAGTGCGTCCAGCGCTACAAATTATTAAAACAAGAGAAGGCGTAACAAAAACATCAGGCGTATTCATCATGGTTCGTGGTGACGAGAAGTACGTATTTGCTGACTGTGCAATTAACATTTCGCCAAACAGCCAAGACTTAGCTGAAATTGCAATTGAAAGTGCACGCACAGCTAACATGTTTGATGTAGATCCACGTGTTGCAATGCTTAGCTTCTCAACAAAAGGATCAGCTAAATCACCGGAAACTGAAAAAGTAGCGGAAGCTGTTAAAATTGCAAAAGAGATGGCGCCAAGCCTAACTTTAGACGGTGAATTCCAGTTTGATGCAGCATTTGTACCATCTGTTGCTGAAAAGAAAGCACCGGGTTCAGATATAAAAGGTGATGCAAACGTATTTGTATTCCCAAGTCTTGAAGCTGGTAATATTGGATACAAAATCGCTCAACGCTTAGGTAATTTTGAAGCGGTTGGTCCTATTCTTCAAGGTTTAAACAAGCCGGTTAACGACCTTTCACGTGGTTGTAACGAAGAGGATGTATACAAATTAGCTTTAATTACAGCTGCTCAAGCACTGTAAAAGCATAAAAAAACGCCGTTAAACGGCGTTTTTTTATGCTTTTAGAACAGAACCTAGTGCTTTTTCATTTCGGTCATACATTCGCTGTAGCTGTGTATCAAACAATTCAAGTTCCGCTGCTTGTAGGGGAATCATTTCTAACGAAGCTCCGGTGGATTGTAATGTTTGGAGCGTTAGCATCATTAGATCGCTTACGGTTAATTCAACGTTTAACAGCTGTGAAAGAGAAGCCATTGTCTCTGGAACAATCGTTGGGTATGTAAACTTTGTCTCAGCTTCTTGTAGGCCTCTTTTGTAAAATTCTTTAATAACACTGGCTCTTTTTGCTCCATCACCTGATACGCAGAGATAAATCTGTACAGCTACTCCACCTCGTACACGACGCTGTGAGATACCTGCAAATTTTTGACCATCGATGCTCAAGTCGTAGCTTCCAGGACAGTACGAACCGACAATTTCTTTTGCTTCAATATCAGTTGTGTGAGAAGCAAACATCGCTTTAATTAAATCAAACATCGCATCATATCCTCGGTCGATATCAATGCCTTTTTCTGCATCCGGAAAGATAAGTGAAATGTTCAGTACGCCTTCATCAAGTACGACGGCTAGCCCTCCAGAGTTACGAACAATTGGTTTATAGCCTTGTTCTTGCAAATAGTGAATGCCCTCGGCTAAATGCGGTAGCTTTGTGTCTTGGATACCAAGAACAATCGTATCGTGATGCACCCAAGAGCGAACCGTAGCTGGAGACGCGTTTCTTCCAACACTTGTGCAAAGCGTATCATCTATCGCGAAAGATTGCTTTGCATCAAAGCCCGGACCTAAGCTTGATTGATCAATGATGCGCCATTTTGGCTGTAGTAAAAGATTTGGTTTATATATAGACATGTTCCATAACTCCTTTATGAAGTAAACGAACATATTATAGCACATTTAAACGTTAGGGTTTGGTATGCCTCAGGTTATAACCCATGAAAAAAGGTGGCATAGGAATGCCGCCTTTGGATTGGTATTATTCAGCTAATTTTTCTAAATTCCCGTTGCGATCCATTTTAAATGAAGTCGCTGAGCGATCCTCTTCATCAAATAACACCAGTTTGCGAGCACGGTTCATGATTTGCATCAATGTTTCATAGTCTTCTTGAATAGTAGTAGCATTTGCTTCAAGTTGAGTTACTTGTTTTTCAAGCTCTTGGATTTTACGATGTAGGTCATCATTTTCCTTACGTAAACGAGAATTCTCATGTTGAATTGCTTGTATGTTTCCAGTTTGGCCTCTAAATGTTTCTAAATAGCGGATGACTACGTCAATCGATAAATCGTTGTTAGAAGTTGTTATAGTAGGGGAAGAGACTGGGATTGCCTCGTACACTTCCTCTGTAACATTTTCTATACTTGGTGTAGGTGGTGTATATAAAAGCTTTTTCTTACCTTGTTCTTGTCCGAGGGCACGCATGCGTTGCTTACGCTGTTTTTTCGCGAGCTGGAGCGCTTTTTCATACTGATGTCTTACCACGGCATTCCAGCGAAATCCGCAAGCCGCAGACGTACGATTTAGTTCATCTCCAACTTCTTCAAACGCGTTTAACTGAGTGCTTCCTTCTCTTACATGTCTTAAAACTGTTTCTGCTAAAAGTAAATCATTTTCTTCTGTCCACGCATCTTGTCTATCTTTCACGTATTTCACTCCTCATTTTTATATGATTGGTAGCTACCATGTTTTGTAGTATTCAGTATGTACAGATTAGCGTATAGTTATACTATTTTTTCTAGAAGTATGATAGATTTTGGCATTTTTCGAAACTTGCACTCCTATGCAAATAGCGGTAAAATACCCTTTAGGCAAAAAAAGATATGTGTAAGCACTTTTGAAAGGATTGTGTCAGCATGGCAAATGAATTTAGAATTTGTGATGATTGTCAGGCAACAAATGTGAAGACGTTGTTACCTCGACTTCAAAAAATAGATGCATGTGCAGATGTGAAAGTGGGCTGTCAATCGTACTGTGGTCCAGGACGTAAAAAATCATTTGCATTTGTAAATAATCGCCCTGTAGCTGCACCAACAGAGGACGAGCTAATTGAAAAAATTGAGAAAAAACTAAACAAATAAAATAAAATCACCTTTGTTCGGGACTGACCCC